>JACMME010000019.1 GCA_014379205.1 Gemmatimonadaceae bacterium | reverse complement strand
GAGCTGCCTGTGGAGCTCGACAGCGCGCCTTCCACGAGCCCCGAAAGCTTGCAACCGCCGGTCGGTGTCGGCCAGGGAATGGAGACATATGATGACAAATGAACGAGAGTTAACTGGAGGGGATCTCGCTATACACCAACCGGCCGCACCAGATTGCTGAATTCAAGGACAAGTATCCGGCCGTAAAACCAGGCAAGGGCAGCAGAAGCTTCAAAACTACCGATGTGATTCCGGCAACAGCGCTGAAAAGGTCATAAGACATGCCATCGAATATCCGAAAGGGTCGTGATGCCAGCGTGAAGCGAGCAGCGCCGCGTGCGGGCGATTCGCCGGCACGGCAGCTCGCGGGCTTCATCGTCAAATTCGACCCGGCAATCGGGAAGCTCACGCGCTCGGCTCGCTCGGCGCTCCGCAAACGGCTGCCCACGGCGATAGAGCTGGTTTACGACAACTACAACGCGCTTGCCATCGGCTTCTGCGCAACGGAGCGGGCTTCCGACTGTATTGTCTCATTGGCTGTCTTTCCAAGGGGCGTCGCTCTCTCCTTCTACTACGGCGCGACGCTGCCTGACCCGCAGCAAATTCTCGAGGGTAGCGGAAACCAGAATCGTTTCGTTCGGCTTGCAAGTGCAGCGACACTCGCCGAACCGGCGGTCGAGGCACTCCTGCGTGCGGCGATCGCGCAAGCGAAGTCGCCGCTGCCGGGCGACGGCCGCGGCTACATCGTCATCAAGTCCGTCTCGGCCAGGCAGCGTCCGCGCCGGCCGGCCGCTTCCTAGCCGGGATTATGACGACCGTCGAGAGACCAGCTCAGGAAAATGTGACTATCCGGCTGCGTCGCGCCGAGCCGGCCGATGCGGCGGATGTCGCGGCTTTTGCTGCACGCACCTTCGCCGAGGCCTTTGGGGCCGACAATCATCCAGCGGACATGGCGGCTCACCTTGCTGGGGCGTACGGAGTGGCTCAGCAGACACGCGAGCTGACTGACCCAGAGTACATCACCGTACTTGTGCAGAATGACAGTGGGCTTCTGGCGTATGCCCAGCTGCGGCAGCACGAGCCTCCTCCCAACGTGATGGAAAGAGCATCCGTCGAGCTGCGACGCTTTTACGTTGATAGCGGCTGGCACGGTCGCGGGATTGCGCAGCGGTTAATGATGCATGTGTTTGAAACAGCGCGCGAGTTGGGCGGGGATGCAATCTGGCTGAGCGTGTGGGAGCGCAATCCGCGCGCAATTGCATTCTATGTAAAGTGCGGCTTTCGCGACGTGGGCGTTACCGATTTCTACGTTGGGTCTGACCGTCAAACAGACAGAGTGATGCTGGCGGAGTTACAACGACGCTGAGCGGACAACGATCACGAGCGCACCACATGATTCCATCGGACGTCCTTCTCAAGCGATTCGATAGCCCTGACGAGCTGCGCGAGATGGTCAAGGGCCGGTTCGAGATCGTGCGCATCGGCGGCCTGACTATAGGGCGCGCTACCTATGAGCCCGGTTGGAAGTGGTCCGAACACGTGGGGCCCGGAGTCGGCGCGACGCGCTGTACCGTGGAGCATGTAGGTCTGGTATTGGCGGGCACCGCTGCGGCCGCGTTCGAGGGCGGTCGTATCGTAGAGCTGCGCGAGGGCGAGTTGTTCTACATTCCGCCGGAGCCGCACGACAGCTGGGTGATAGGAGATGTGCCCTATGTGTCGCTTCACTTCATGGGCGCCGAGCACTACGCCAGGTGACAGTTCAGAGCCAGCGGGCTCGTCTGCTACACAGTCTCCACGTCAGAGGCGATCCCCTCATCCTTTTTAACATCTGGGATGCGGGAAGCGCCAGGGCTCTGCAGGACATCGGGGCAAAGGCGATCGCGACCGGAAGCTGGTCAGTAGCAGCCGCTCACGGATACGAGGACGGGGAAAAGCTTCCAATCGATGCGGTGCTTGCAAATGCGTCGCGGATTACCGCAAGCGTTGATCTCCCGGTGACAATTGATCTGGAGGGAGGTTACGGTCCGGATCCCAAGCAGGTGCAGGCGAGTGTGACGAAGGTGATCCAGGCTGGAGCGGTTGGAATAAACTTCGAGGATCAGATTGTCGGTGGAGAGGGACTGCATTCCATCGAGAATCAATGCGAGCGTATCAAGTCAGTAAGAGCGACGGCACAGCAAGCTTCTGTACCAATTTTCATAAACGCCCGTACCGACATTTTTCTCAAGAGCGACCCGGCGCATCACGACGCGAGCCACCTGGAGGAAGCCATCCGCCGTTCCGCTGCCTATGCGGATTCCGGGGCGAGCGGATTCTTTGCCCCCGGACTGAGGAACGCGCAAGCCATCAAACGGCTATGCGAAGCGTCGGCCATTCCGGTCAATATCATGGTTCTGCCTGAAGCGCCGTCACATAGGGAACTCGCCGATTTGGGGGTGGCACGCATTAGTTATGGACCACTCCCGTATCGTCAGATGATTGTGGCCTTGAAGGAGGCCGGCCGCAAGGCACTCGCACTGAGTTGAGCAGCCGTAGAACCATGAAGTCAGCGCTGCGGTGACGTGCGGGTGCGTTGCTTCGGTCGGGACACACAATGTGATCATCTGGCTCCGCCAACCTGGAGGTATGTATGCGCCGCGCGTACTTCGTCCTGAGTGTTGGAATCATTGCGCTTGGGGTCGTCCACATTGCTTCCACGCCGCGGTTTTTTTCAGAGTTGACCAGTCCTGCCATCTGGTTCGCCAGCGGCGGCCTGACAATGATTCTCACCGGTGCGCTAAACCTCCTGCGACAGACGTACGGCCAGGGCGCGCGCGGGCTGCGCGTAATTTGTACGGCCGCAAATGCGGTATTGACCGCGTTCGCCCTTTTGGCAGCGTACGTAAGCGGTGCTTCGGCGCTCGAAGTTGTCGTGGTTCTTGGGTTGGTCGGGGGAGCATTCGTACTCTCGCTTCTTCCCTCAGCACAACGAAACTCCACTCCCGGGACGTGATCATGCGGGTTTTGCGTCGTCGCGGGATGGTCCAAGTACGTCACACTGTTACGAGCGCTTGGGATGATTCAGCGCGTTGTCATTTCGCGCGTCCCAGGGCCCGACGCAACGCTCTCACGCCAGTCCGAATCGCGCGATCATTGAAGCCGGCGTAGTTCAGCAATAGCCCGCCGAGTGCTGGTGCTTCCGCAGGTGTCAGCCTGTACCGCGATAGTGGCGACACCTCCACCCCCTCTGCTTCCGCGGCGCGAACCGCGTGTTCTTCGCGCACCCCGGGTCGCAACCAGCCGACCAGGTGCAAGCCCGCGGCATCCGGTGCGAGTGTGAGCAACTCGCTGAGCTCCGACATCGCGGCGGTCAGCAGTGTTTCCTGTCGCTCGGCGTACAGCGCGCGCACTCGGCGAACGTGTCGCGCGTAGTGTCCCTCTCCGATGAAGTCGGCCAGTACTCCCTGCTCGAGCGTCGGTGCGAAACGGTCCAGAGCTGCGCGCGCGTCGCGGAAGATGTCCACCAGGCCATCGGGTAGTATGAGATAGCCGAGCCGGAACCCGGGAGCGAGCGTCTTGCTGAACGTGCCGACGTACAGAACGCGCGGCTCGTCTCCCGGTGCGCGTCGCTCGATGTCGAGCCCCTGAAGGCAGGGAAGCGGACGCCCGCTGTAGCGGAACTCCGAGTCGTAGTCGTCCTCCAGCACCCACGCCTTCGCGCGGCGCGCCCACGATAACAGCGCCAGCCTCCGCGGCGCGCTCATGACAGCGCCCAGCGGAAACTGATGCGACGGCGTGACGCAGGCGAGTCGCGCGCGTGGCGAGCTGCGCTCACCGGCGGCAACGTCGAGCCCTTCTGAATCCACAGGCACTGGAATGAGACGGGCGCCAGCATCGCGAAGCGCGATACGCACGTGCAGATAGCCGGGGTCCTCTACCCAGACATCGTCGTCTCTGTCGAGGAGAACCCTGGATATGAGATCGATCGCGTGCTGGGTGCCGTTGACGACGAATACCTGGCGCGAACTGCAGCGCACGCCTCGCGCATTGGCGACGTAGTCGGCGATTGCTCCACGCAGCGCCGGATCACCGGCGGCGTGACCCTCGCCGAGATACACGCTGCCGCCGCGCCACCGGCGCGCGACGAGCCGTGCCCAGAGGCCGGCCGGAAAGGCATCCAGGGCGGGGACGCCGAGGCGGAAAGCTCGCGCTTCCGACGTCTCGCCAAGGTCCTTTCCCGCCGCGACGAGCGCGGCACCGCGCGCGG
>JACMME010000179.1 GCA_014379205.1 Gemmatimonadaceae bacterium | reverse complement strand
GCGTGCAATCAGTGGGACCCGACCGAGATCCCGAGAAGCGTCGTAGCCCTGCCCACCCTGTCCGGTCTGCGAGTTCACGATGAGCGTGCCACCTTCGGCGCGTGGAATGGAGAACAGCGTATACGCTCCTGCCGGCACAACCAGCCGCGCGCCAGCAGGGTCAAGAACGATTTCGCGGGAAGTAGTGAAGTGTGTCGCCTCGTTGGCACCCGTGCGCCAGACTACATCGTACTTGACCAGGCTCCCCCAGATCTCGCGGCCGCGCTTAACAGGCCTGCCATAATCCACGACGATTGTCGCGCCGTGCATTGCCACAGTATCACTTCCACGGCCGGAAAGAGCGCCGAAACTGCGCCCGGCCCCATCCTGTCTCTTCCACCCGGCCGCAACCGCTGCAGGGTCGACAGCGCCCCAGGGACGCCGCTCCACAAGCAGAGCTCGCGTCGTCTGCCCTGCGTCAAGCGAAAGCAGACGTCCCTTCGCATCGACGCGCAGACGCATGGTGCCCCGTGTCGGGTGCGTTATGGTCATGGAGTCCGTGCCCACGGTGGCAATCTCGAACGGTGCCACGCGGGCTCCGGTGAGCAGAGGCTGGGTGAGTAAGGTGGAGCTCGCGGCGCGCACCCGCATGAGAGCCAGCTCGTAGGGCCAGTGAACCATGTCGATGAATGGGAGTGTGCGCGCGTCGGCAGACACTGCGCGGGTTCGCTCCGCTCCGTCCTGCCACGTTGTAATGCGTAGCGAGTCACCTTCACGCCTTAGCGTCTGACGCTGGGATTGTGCGCCCGTGCGTGGATCTATCTCCGCCGTCTCCAGGTGACCCATGGACTTGTCGCCGCTCAGCGTCATTTCATAGTGCGCGAGTGATGTGCTTGGAGTGCGCAATGCAACTTCCGCCCGGACTCGATCGGGCCAGATTATGAATCGCTCGACCGCCAGCGTATCCGCACCGAGGCGCGTCACGAATGCGGCACTGTCAGAGCGCGCATCCAGCGTTAGTGACCTGGAGCCGGAAGCTGGTGAATCCGTGCCTGAGCTATTGCGTGAGCCCGCGCAGGCCGAGAGTATCGCGGTGATGGCGAGCAGGCCGGTTATCAAGCATGTGATCCGTTTCACGACGCGCCTCGATCGATGGATGATGGATGACAGATGCCTACGGTGTCTGAGAAAAATACGCTGGCGGGGGCTCGCGCGTTGACCCGCCAAGTTCGAGGTCCGAATCCGGCGAGCCAGTACAACGGCACGGGCCCTAGTTTAGCGACGTGCCTGGACGGAAGATCTGAGACCTTGCTCCCCGCCGACGTTTGCGAACGCGCTCTCAATGCGCGCGATGCCCGTTTCGACGGGATTTTCTTCGTCGGTATCATCACGACCAGGGTGTACTGCCGGCCCGTCTGTCCGGCCCGTGTCTCGTATCACGATCACCGCCGGTTCTTCGACACCGCGGCTTCGGCTGAACGCGCGGGCTTCCGGCCATGTCTCCGCTGCCGGCCGGAGCTGGCGCCCGGACGAGCCACGGTCGATGCGGTGCCCCGCCTCGCCTGGGTAGCTGCGCAGCGCATAGGCGCTGGCGCGCTGAACGGCGGGGATGTGACGCAGCTGGCTCGCGAGCTCGGTGTAAGCGACCGGCATCTCCGCCGCGCCTTGCAACGCGAGCTCGGCGTGTCGCCAGCGGAGCTCGCACAAACTCATCGCTTGCTTCTCGCCAAACGGCTTCTCGCCGACACCTCGCTTTCGGTAACTCACATTGCCTTTGCCAGCGGTTTCCAGAGCCTGCGCCGCTTCAACGCGGCCTTCCGCGAGCGGTATAGACTGAGTCCCAGCGAGCTGCAGCGGCCGCCCCGCCCAGCGAAGGCTACGCGAATCGCGAGCAGAAATACCGCAACTCCCACGGCTCCCGCGAATGATTTTATCCGATTGACTCTCGCCTACCGCGCTCCGCTCGCGTGGGACGTGCTCATGGCGGTCCTGCGACGCGAGGCGATTCCGGGTGTGGAGGAAGTAGTCAACGGAAGCTACCGCCGCACAGTGCGCATCAATGAACGGAGCGGCGTTGTCATCGCTGAGGACGCGACGGACACCGCCTATGGCCCCGCTCGGATGGCGGGCTCGCATCTCAATGTCGACGTCTCGCTCTCGCTCTTGCCGGTGCTCATGCCGCTGCTCGCGCGACTCCGGCAGCTGTTCGATCTCGACGCGGAGCCAAGCGTTGTCGATGCCCACCTGGAACAGGCAGGCCTCGGCACGCTGGTCAGGCAGCGGCCCGGAGTGCGCATGCCCGGCGCCGTCGACGGATTCGAGGTGGCGCTGCGCTCGCTTCTCGGGGCGTCGGGAGCAGCGACCAGTCAGCTTGCGCAGCGTGTCGCATGGGCCCTCGGCGAGCCGCTCGACACAGGGCTTCCCACTCTTACCCGCTTGGCACCGAGCGCGGCACGCGTGGCTGAGGCGGGCGCGTCCCGTCTCGAGTCGCTTGGCGTGCCCCCTGCGCGCGCCCTGGCAATCGACGCCACCGCTCGGCGGCTCGCCGACGGTAGCCTGCGGCTGGCGCCCGGAGATGATGTCCGCGCAGCCCACCGCGCGCTGTTGGAGATAGAGGGCGTCGACGACCGGCTCGCCGCGGCGATCGTCATGCGCGCATTGCGCTGGCCTGATGCCTTTCCCTCCTCGGATGGCTCGCTGCAACGCGCGGCCGGCGCCGCGAATCCGAAGGCGCTTCGGGAAAAAGCGGAAGACTGGCGCCCCTGGCGTGGGTACGCGGCGATGCATCTCTGGTTGCAGGACGACGAGGTTTAAGCGTCCCGATCCGACGAGGGCCGCTATAGAAATTCGAGGTCCGGATTCGGCTGGTGCCGATGTGGGATTCGAGGTCCGAATGCGGCGCGCGCGCTGATGCACTGAACCGTATGCTGTTGCGAACACCCAGGAGCGTTCCCCACGCGGAGCGCTCGCTCTGTCTCCAACGCAACAGGAGGATTCAATGCGCCACATCTCGTACCTTATCCTGATCGCTGCCGTAAGCGGTTGCGGCAAGGAAACCCAGGTCACGCAGCCAGCCGAAGTGCTCGCCCGCCGCATGTCGAGCGCGTTTTACGAGGTGGACAAGTTCTCGGCGTCGCTTGGTGGAACGGTGAGCCGGGGCAATAGCATCAACGATCGCCGCAGTGTGGCTGGTTTTTCCAACCTGCCAGGCGACTCAACCCGTCACGCAACAGTCTGGCGCGGTGGCTCGATACTCGACCTCGGAACGCTCGGCGGGCCGAACAGCAACGTGCCGTGGCCCGGTCAGAATGATCGAAACATGATCGTAGGCATTGCTGAAACTGCAGAACTGGACACGCTGGGACAGGAATGGAGCTGTTCCGCGTTCTTCCCGACGGTTACACACCACACCTGTCTCGGGTTTGTGTGGAGCGAGGGCGTGATGACGCCGCTTCCGACACTGGGAGGCAACAACAGCTTCGCTACCGGAGTCAACAACCGGGGCAGTGTCGTCGGTTGGGCGGAGACGCCGGTGCACGATCCAACCTGCACCGCGCCACAGGTCCTTCAGTTCCGAGCAGTGAGGTGGAAGCCGAACAAGGGCACGATTGATGAGCTTCCTCCGCTACCCGGGGATTCGGCGTCGGCGGCCACGGCTATCAACGACCGAGGGCAGGTAGTCGGAATCTCGGGCGACTGCGATGTCGCGGTTGGACGCTTCAGCGCCCGCCACGCCGTGCTCTGGGAAAGCGGCAAGGTTACCGACATTGGAAATCTTGGTGGCATAAGCTGGCACACGCCCATGGCCATAAGTGAGAAGGGAGACATCGTCGGGTTCTCAAACCCGCCTGGCGACGCGGACGGCAGCTTCATCGCGCGCGCCTTCCTGTGGACCAGGGAGGACGGAATCCGTGATCTCGGCACGCTTCCAGGAGACGCGTTCAGTCAGGCTCTGGGCGTCAACTCACGGCGACAGGTGGTCGGCGTTTCTTTCGGCGGTCTTAGCGGCAGCCGTGCCTTCCTCTGGCAGGACGGCGTAATGACTGACCTCAACGCGCTCGTTGGAGATGGGTTCATCGATCGTCTCGTTTCGGCTCAGGACATAAACGAGCGGGGCAGAATCACGGGCAGGGTGCTCGAGCAAAGCACAGGCGTTACTCTGACCTTTGTGGCGACGCCGAGGTCGGGCGAGCCGTAGACAGCAGCTTCTGGCTGGACAGCTTAGTGGAGTCTCCCCATGTTCGGGCGCGAGCGATACAGAGCCACTGCGTCACGCGCCCGAGCCGAGGAGAAACTGCGATATGACCAGGGATACAACTCGAGCGCCGTGGTGGGAGCCGCTGTCGCAGGACCTCGGCTACGCTGCGCGCGGCATCAGGATGCGTCCGGGATTCGCGGCGGTCATTGTAGTCACACTGGCGCTTGGAATCGCTGCCAATGCCATAATCTTCGGTATCGTGGACCGTCTGTTTATCCGGACTCCCGCTCATGTGCGGGCGCCCGAAGGGGTCACTCGCATATACCTGCGCGAAAAGGCGTCGAGCTTCGTGGGGGTGGACTCGACTACGAGCACAGTGACGACCTATCCGATCATCACCGCACTCCGCGAAGGCGTGCCGTCACTCGCCGAGGTGGCCGGCATGTTCCGCACTTCTTTCTCGCTCGGGCGTGGCTCCGCGGCACAGCAAGTGGACGTGTCACTCGTGAGCGGAAACTTCTTCCGGCTGCTGGGCGTGCAACCGGCGCTCGGCCGCTTCTTTCTTCCTGAGGAAGACCGTCCGCCGGTAGGGGCGCACGTCGCGGTTCTGAGCCACGGTTTCTGGCGAAGGCAGTTTGGGGGCTCACGCACCGCAATCGGCGCGCAGCTCCTTGTAGGCAACCAGGAACTCACCGTCGTCGGCGTGGCACCTGCTGGTTTCAATGGCGTGGACCTGGAGAAGGTTGATGCGTGGGTGCCGCTGAGCGCGCTCGCCTCGAGCGTCATCAATGACCAGTGGCATTCGACACCAGGCTCGTTCTGGGTGCAGGCCATAGGCCGGCTCAAACCGGGTGTCACACCCGAGCGTGTTAGCGCCGAAGCCACTGTCACATTCAGGCGTGTTGTCAGAAGCTGGAATCAGTCGTGGCGCGACTCTTCGGGACGCGTAATCGCAGGACCGATCGTCGCTGCTCGCGGACCGGACGCCGTTCCACAGGGCGCCAAAGTGTCGCTCTGGCTGATAGGCGTCTCCGCCATCGTGCTCCTTGTCGCATGCGCGAACGTCGCCAACCTGCTCCTCGCGCGCGCGGTACGCCGCCGGCGCGAGATCGCCGTGCGGCTGGCTCTCGGGATTGGCCGAGGGCGGCTCGTGAGGCAACTGCTCGTAGAATCGCTGCTCCTGGCCGCGCTGTCCGCGGGACTCGCGCTGTTGGTGGCGCACTGGGGGGGACAGCTGGTGCGGGCTATCCTCATGCCCGGCATTGCATGGGATGGAAGTCCGGTGGACGGGCGCGTGCTGCTTTTCACTTCTGCCGCCGCCCTGCTCACCGGAGTGCTTGCGGGGCTGGCTCCCGCATTGCAGGCGAGTGGTGCGGACGTCGCGTCGACACTCAAGCTCGGCGCTCGCGAGGGTGGAGGCCGACGGTCCTCGCTTCGCACGGGGCTCCTTGTCGCGCAGGCGGCGCTGTCAGTCGTGCTTCTCGTTGGCGCGGGGCTATTCGTACGGAGCCTCCGAAACGTACAGGCGTTGGATGTCGGTGTGGACCTTGCGCGCGTTCTCCTCGTACGCATGGATTTGACTGACGCAGGCTTCCAAGCCGAGCAAGTCCGAGATCTGTACAGCCGAGCCCGCGAACGCGTACGGGAGCTTCCGTGGGTGGAGAATGCGGCTGTGGTAAGCGCTTCAGTGCCGACGTACATGGGCGCCGCCGCTTCTCTCCGGATTGCCGGACGCGACAGTTTGCCGGAGCTGCCAGGCGGTGGACCCTACTACAGCGCCGTCTCAGCGGGATACTTCGCCACCCTCGGCTCCCAGATCGTCCGAGGCCGCGTGCTTACCGAGGCTGACGAGGCAGCTCGTGCTCGCGTTGCCATAGTTAACGAGACGCTGGCCAAGCACTACTGGCCCAGGGAGAATCCGATTGGGCAGTGCGTGATCATTGGCGATGAGAAGGCTTGCACGGAGATAGTCGGTGTTGTTGAAGACGTGGTGCTCTTTCGAATCGTGGGAGATCCGCGTGGTCAGCTCTACCTGTCCGCAACCCATCCATTTGTGAGTAACCAGTTCCCGGCTGCGCTCCTCGTTCGGGGCACATCGGACGCGCCTGGTCTAGCCGGCTCGGTGCGGCGGGAGGTACAGTCCCTGTCCCCCAACATGCCATTTGTCGGAGTGTCCCGCTTCGACGAACTGGTCGCACCGCAAATTCAGCCGTGGCGACTCGGAGCCACCATGTTCGGTGTCTTCGGTATGCTGGCCCTCGTCATCGCCGCCGTGGGATTGTACAGCGCCATTGCCTACGCCGTGGTGCAGCGCACACACGAGATCGGGGTGCGCGTGGCACTCGGCGCGCAACAAGCGGACGTCGTTCAGCTGGTTCTTATGGACGGTGTGCGGGTTGTCGGAATCGGGCTCGTCATGGGAATGCTCGGAGCTCTAGCGGGCGGCCGCTGGCTGGAGCCGCTGCTGTACCAGACATCTCCGAGAGACCCCGCAATTTTCGCTGTAGTAGCGCTGACGCTCGCAGGCGTTGCGATTGCCGCCAGTCTTGTCCCGGCTTGGCGAGCAGCGCGGACTAGTCCTATGGTGGCGTTAAGGGCGGAGTAGGTCGAGGAGCGATCGTCGCGCTCGTCGAATTCCAGACGATGACTTCATTCCTCGAGGTAGTCGCTCCCGGACTGCGAGCGACTACCGGTTTTGTGCGGTGCGACGATGCAAGCCGAGCGCCGGTTCCCCCGTGGATGCTGATATAGGAAAGTTATTGCTCGCTTGCAGCTATAAAACAGTGGGAGCGACTTGCTTTATTATTCCACCAATTGGCTTGTTCAGGAAACCACCGCCCTTCACATCCGTCTCGTTCTCGGGGCTGGGCGTCAGCGGGGGCAAGTCCTTGATCGGAGTCTCCGTACTGTCGCGCTCCTGTTTCTTTTGGCTGTCACTGCTCATTGGTCCCTCCCGGCATAAGGGGAATGCAACTTGTCTGGGAGCGGGGGCCCTCCGTGCAGGCACCCCCGCCTGACGACCGTAGTCGCAAGTATAACGGTGGATGGCTACACCAAGAAGGTCCTGTCCAGCCTTAGCGCCTGTCTTGCCCGACGTGCACCGGCTCCCGCTGCCTGGCCTCCAGAGCCGCCAGCGCGTTGGGCTCCGCGAGCAGACGAGACATGAATCGCTGCCCTTCTGAGACACGCTCCATTTCCACTGCTACCGTGTCGACCGCCTCTTCCAGCCGCTGGAGTCGCACCACTGCCTCGGTCGGCAAGTTCGGACGACTGGCAGCTGTTGCCTTTTTCCACAAAAGCCGGGCAAAGGACAGCGCGATGGGAAACAGCACCAGAACCGTAAACACGATCGATATGCCCGTAACCTGACCGGGCCCGAGTCCCCCCAGGTCATTCATGGGTGGGGCAGTCGTCGCGATCAGGCCGGCTGGTGCCGATGTCAACTCCCTTCCGGTTTCTGCGATATCCTGCTCCAGCAGGACAATGCGCTGGTCGAGAACTGCCATCCGTTGCTCTATCCCCGGACGCGCGGCCACATCCGCCTCTCGCAGCGCATCTGCGAGCTCGTCGCGCCGTGACGCCGCTGACTGGAGTTGATTGGAAAGCTCTTCTCGTCGCTCTCGAATCGACTCGATGTCTCGCTGTGTGAGCGGCTGGAAGATTCTTGGCTCGGTGACAATGACCGGAGCCGGCGGTGGTGGAAGCGCTGGGGCCTGGCCGACGGTAGTAGGCGTTTGCATAGCTCTCACTACGGTGAAGGAAGGCGATTGGGTTTCAAGCGTTGGTACTTGGAGGTGACAGGAGTGAGGCAAAGGAAGACCCGGCAGGCACATCTCGCACCGAATCATTAGCGCAAGAAGTAGGCATCGAAAGCACTATAATGGAAGTCGGATTCGCAGTCGCAGGAAAGGGTATCTCGCGCATTCAGAAGACCAGCCCAGGAATTTCGCGGCATCCATAATCTTAGCAACAGCATGGTTCCAACCGGGATAGCCGAGCTTCGCCGTTCGCTGCGGTTGCACGCGAGCCAAACAGACGCACGCTTCCTTCAGCGATTCTTCAAGACTGGGCCCGGACAAAACGCCGAGGGCGACCGTTTCCTCGGCGTCCGCGTTCCAGCTACGCGTGCTGTCGCGCGTACCGGCCGGGGCATGCCATTCGGTAAGCTGAGCGCTCTACTCCGGTCCAAATGGCATGAGGAGCGACTACTCGCTCTGATTATGCTAGGCGATGCGCACTCGAAGGCCGATGAAGCTACGCGCGAAGCCATCCTGCGGATGTACCTCGAGAACACTGCTCACATCAATAATTGGGACCTCGTCGACACATCGGCGCCCGGTATTGTCGGACCGCACATCGATCCCGCGCGTCCGTTGCTGCTCCAGCGACTGGCGCGATCGAGAGATCTCTGGGAGCGCCGCATCGCGATCGTGGCAACACTGCACTGGATCAGACTTGCCGAGCTGCGTCCAACCTTCAAGATCGCCACGATGCTTGTGGACGACTCGCACGATCTGATCCACAAAGCCACCGGATGGATGTTGCGGGAAGCTGGCAAGCAGGATCGCGAAGCGCTCGAGGGCTTTCTTCGCCTGCACTGCCGCACGATGCCGCGTACCATGCTACGCTACGCGATCGAACGATTCCCGCCATCGGTACGCAAACGGTATCTCGCAGGTGACGCGTAGTCGTGGGTGTGCATGGCGTAGCCGACTCGCAGGCAAAGTTGCCGCGTTCAAGGCAGGAGTGCAGCTTTGAGAAATGGTCCTCGATCTGCCTTGCCAGGAGCAAAAAGCAAGTTACCGGATGCTGATTCGCTGAATGCTTGAACCGCGTCAGTCCGGGGAGAGTGCGGCGAAACCGGTAGTCAGCGTCGTCATCGTATCGGATTACGCGGGAGGGGAAGCCAAAGCCTGGGATGACGTCAGAGCCACCTTGGAGGCGTTCGCGCGACAGGATTTCGGAGGAGAGGCGGAGTTTCTTCTGTCCGAATCCTCGAAGCTGAAAAGCGACATACCGGCCGAGCTCAGGACAATCCTGCCAACGCTGAAGCTCATTTTTTCCGAGCCATCCACCTCTTACGATCTGAAAAACCAAGGCGTTCAGGCTGCCGCGGCGGACTTCGTAGCCATAATTGACGCGGATTGCATTCCCGATTCCGGTTGGTTGCGGCACCTCGTAGAAACGTTGCGAGGCAACCCCGACGCCGTCGCCGTCAGCGGACGAACTGTATACGAGGGCAGAAGTCTTCTGGAGCGACTGTTGTCGCTGCTCTCCCGCTCGTATCTGGATCCGGGCCGCGCCGGCGCCACGCGATTCATATCCAACAACAACGCAGGTTACCGGCGCTCCATGTACCTCAAATACCCTCTGCCGACGGGATCGGGTGCGTTCGCCGCACGATTGCAATCCGATGCCATTTCCCGCGCTGGCGGCAAGTTGCTGTTCGAGCCTCGCATGCGTGTGGTACATGACTTCGAGGGCTGGGCGATGGAACGGGATATTCGCCGGAACATTGGATACGGCACGATCATCACGCGGCTGCGCGAGCGCTTGCTGCCTTTCGCATGGTTGACTCGCCTTGGGCCGGCTTCCATTCCGTTATTCACCGCAGGAAAGACTCTGAACAGCTGGGCGGACTGTCTCCGCTGCGCCCGGCATTATGGTGTTCGGTGGTACGAGCTTCCTTTTGCGCTCGCGCTCGCCGTAGTTGTGAACCTGATGGAGATCTCCGGCATGGTCAGGGCCTTCCGTGGATCGGAGCTTGAGAGAACGGCCTACCGCTAGACACTAGACCCAGCAAGCCCATGCACGGAAGGAGGCAAAATCGTGTGTCGTCCAATCTCGTAACCGCGATGCACGCTCTGACTCACCATATGCTTGAACAGGAAAATTAGTCCGAATGAATAACCGTCCTGCTGTATCAGTTGTAATCGTCTCCGACTATGCCGCGGGCGGTCCCGTAGCGGCGCGCGACTTAAGGGCGGCGCTATCAGCGCTAGCAAAACAGGATTTCGATGAACCAGCTGAATTCCTGTTCATCGAGTCGGAATGTCTTCGCGATCAGTTGCCAACCGATCTTGCGACAATTTTGCCTTCCCTTCGAATGATGTTTTTCCCGGAGCAGGAATCGTATCCGCTCAAGAATCACGGCGTTCAAGCTGCGTCGGCAGAGTTTGTCGCAATTCTGGACGCGGATTGCGTCCCCGATCCCACATGGCTGCGACGCCTGTTGAGCACTCTGCGCGGAAATGCCAGTTTGGCGGCTGTCAGCGGGAAGACTGTGTATCCGGACCCGTCATTCTCCGCACGAATCTGTGCCTTGCTCGCGCGTTCCTATCTCGATCCCGGCCATGCCGGTGCCACGCAGTTCATCGCGATCAACAATTGCGCCTTTCGTCGCTCCGCTTATCTGTCGCACCCCCTTCCCATAGGCATCGGCACGTTTTCTTCGCGCGCGCAATCCGAGATGCTCATTCGGGATGGCTGGACCTTATGGTTCGATCCCGAGATCGAGGTCATTCACGATTTTGAGGGTTGGGCAATGGAAGCAGATCTGCGCCGCAACGCGGGTCACGGCACTATCATCACCAGGCTTGCCGACAGTTCTCTCCCCTACGCATGGCTCACCCGCCTTGGACCGATTTCCATTGCACCCATACTGACAGGCAAGATCATCGACAGCTGGCGCGATTGCGTCAGGTGCGGCCGGAATTACGGAGTGTCGTGGTATGCACTACCCGCCGCAATGCTGCTCTCGATAGGTATGCACGGCCTGGAGATCCCTGGTATGCTCCAGGCATTCAAGGGTGCGGGACTGAAGAAGTCGTTCTTCCGTTAGTTTGCCGGCTACCCGAATTCTTCTTCCCTCGATTATCGATCCCAGGACGCATCGTGGCGGCGCGGGGACGGTAACTCGATCCATTCTGCAAGTGCTCGGACAGGAGCCGTTGAGCGCGCGGATCGAGCACGTTCTTCCGACAAGTACCGAGGGTAAATTCCACCGCGCTCGGCAGTTCGCAAGCGTGACCGGGTCGCTGGTGTCGCCGCTGCCATCCAAAGCCTTGTTGACCTATTCCCGACGTTTTCTGAATGAGGTAAAGGGACTGCTCGATAAGCAGCAATTCGACCTTGTCTTGATCAATGGGGCCGATCTTCTGTGGTTGCTTCCCCATCTCCCGCCAGGCATTCCAAGAATCCTGCTCGCTCACAATATCGAGCATCAGCTGTATCTCTCGCAAATCAATGGGCTGTATCGAGGCTCACTCCTACTGCGAGGAGTGCTGATGCGCGACTGGCGTCGGTTGCGCGATTACGAAATGTCGGGGATGCGGCGGATAGAGAACATAATTTTTCTGTCAAATCAGGATGCCGAGTTTGCTCACGGTGAGATCACTGGCACGAATACTCTACTCGTTCCGCCGATATTCGACTATCAGCGGCCAGAAAGGGTTGGTTCAACAGACACAGAAGCCGGGCTGCAAATCGGCTTCATGGGAAATTTCGGCTGGTGGCCGAATCGGGAAGGGCTGCACTGGTTCCTGAAGGAGGTATTTCCGCACACCAGCGGTGACACGCTCCTGCACTTGTTCGGCGAGCAAAGCAACGAGGCCGCACCACGGCATTCGCGCATCGTCAAACACGGATTTCTTGCGAAGACGCAAGACATCTGGCCTATCTGCGACTTCATGATCTGTCCAATACACTCGGGCGGAGGGGTCAACGTTAAATTCGCGGAGGCGGTTTACAATCGAGTGCCCGTATTGGCGACCTCATTCGGGGCGAGAGGATTACCGCTACAATCGGACCCTGGCATTGTGCTGCTCAACAGTGCTGCCGAGTGGGTTGCATTCCTGCGCTCGCCCGGAGCCCGTGCGTTGCGCTTGCGGCGCCTACCCTCGGCGATAGCCCAGAGGTTTGCGATGGAGTCGCATGCGAAATCCGTTCAGAGTTTCGTCGGGGATGCGATGCGCAGAGCCAGGTCATTGACCGCGTAGTCCGCTCTCTTCTCGCCCTTTGAGCACGTGCACTATCCCTTGAATTTCTTCACCGCCTCCATCGCAGGGTCCACGTTTCTGCGGTACGAATCCCATGTCGGCGGGGCGAGCAACAGAGGCGCGATCCAGACGCGTTCGTCCTGCGGCCACGATGCTTGCCAGTACAGGTCCGACACGCTCACCGACATCTTGCTGAAGGGAAGGGGAAAGAAGTTGTCCTCGCCGACGAAATTCGGGCTTGATCCCGTCGGCTCGCCAACGATGATGGGGCTCGCGTATCGCTCCAGCAGTGTGGTTGCGTTCTGTGCCGCCGAGAAGGTGTGCCGGCCCACTAT
>JACMME010000178.1 GCA_014379205.1 Gemmatimonadaceae bacterium | reverse complement strand
TATCAGTGATGTTCACCAGGCAGGCGAGACGATAGCCTGGTTGGCCACGCACTTCGATGAGGCGCCGGCAGTTCTCAACGTCATTGATCCGATACCAGCGACTCGGCGCGAGCTTGTTGCGCGTGTCAGGCGCGACAGCCCAGCCCTGCGAATAGTCTGGTTTCCCACCGCTTTGCTCAGCCTTGTGTCGGGGCTGGGAATTGTGGTGCAAAAAATCATGCATCCTGGCAGACCCGCTGTTAGCGTAAAGGCGGCTTTTGACGCGCCACGCTGTGACACGGCCCGCATTCGGCAGATTCGTGTGGAAGCAGGCGCGACTGAAATGCCTGCGCTCACGCGATAAGCCACTTTCCGAGGATATCGAGCGTGGCTTTTTCCACTGTCCAGCGCGCTGGACCGACTGTTTCGGCGGGCCAGCGTGCACCGGAACGCAATCCAGTTCGGACTCTTACTTACCCGAAGCGGGATGCGTTTCTCTGGATTCTGGCTGTGCTCGTCGCCCTGTATGTGTGGCGGATGCAGGGTTTCAACCCGGTTGTAGCGAAGCTCAAGCCGGCCGTCGTAACCATGGCGATCGCGATGGCGTTGTGGATTCGCTCGAATGATCCAGTGCGGCGCTTGAATCTCATCAAGGGCCCCATCCTGACGACGGTACTCTGGTTGTTGGCGCTCATGTTTCTGGGCATCCCGACCAGTCTCGTTGCCGGCAAGAGTCTAACTTTTTGGGTACTGGATGTACTGCCCAATTTTCTCCTGCTCATTGTCGTCGCGTGCGGCATCCGGAATATGCGAGACTTTGAATGGCTCGCGCTCGTGAGCCTGCTGGGAGGTGCGATATTCGCCCTGGATCGTCTGACGGTGGGAACGTTAGGGTTCTACGATCGGAATGATCTCGCCATGGTTCTTCTCATGCACATTCCCTTTGCGGTCTACTTTCTACGGCCCGGCGTCCAGTTTATGCGACGTCTGCTCGGCGCTGTTAGTCTCGGACTTATGATCGTGGTTATCGTCGACGGACAGTCCCGAGGCGGATTTCTCGGACTGCTTCTCGTCGGTTCGTACATCCTGCTGCGCTACCGCGGAATTCCGGCGCGCACACGGCTTCTGTCCGTAATCATTGGCGTGGTTATCGTCATTGTCGTGGGCTCGGATATGTTCTGGCAACGAATGAGTACGTTGCTCAACCCTCAGGCGGACTATAATTGGTCTGGCCAATCCAAAACTGGCCGAGTGGAAGTGTGGAAGAGGGGCGTGGGTTACATGCTCGAGAATCCTCTCCTTGGCGTCGGTCTGCGCAACTTTCCGCAGGCGGAAGGCCGGTCGAAACTGTCCACGTCTCTCCAGCTCTACGGAAGCGGCTTCAAGTGGTCGGTAGCGCATAATTCATTTGTCGAGCTCGGCGCCGAAGTCGGGATGATAGGTCTCGCGCTTTTCATTGCCATTTTTTTCCTCTCATTCAGACTTCTCATCCGCATTGGTCGCGGAGGCCCACCTACGACCGCGGGGCCGCCTGAATTGTTGCCAGCGGCTCAAATGCTCATGGCCTCCCTCATTGGCTTCATGTTCTGTGGCTTTCTGATTTCGGCGGAGCATTTCTCCGTATTGTACGTGATAATAGGCATGGTGCTCGCTCTGGCGAAGATTCACGTACTTTCCTCCGTACGTCATCCCGTCCCTGGTCTCCAGGCGCCGAGGTCCGCGTTCGCCCGCGTGCCCGCCAATGCGGTTCCACGAGTACAAGGTCGGCGCTAGAGGGTGTCATCACAATCGGTGAGCTGGCGTGATCGATTGCGTGCAGCGGCTGAAGCAATGTTGGTTGAAAGTCGGATCCCTGACGCCGTTCGGTGGAAGCGGCGCGGAGATGCCCTGATTCTCGCCTACCATAACGTAGTCCCCGAAGGCGAAGAAGCTGCGGGCGAACGATCCCTGCATCTCTCGCAACGCGACTTCGCTGCGCAGCTCGATCTGCTGTCCGAGACACACGAAATCGTTTCGTTACGTACGGTGCTCGCGAACGCGGCCGGCAATTCGACAAAGCCGCGCGCAGCTCTGACCTTCGACGATGCGTACCGAGGCGCAGTGACCGCGGGAGCGCAAGAGATCGCTGCACGATCGCTCCCCGCAACAATTTTCGTAGCGCCCGCGTTTGTCGGCGGGGGAACGTTCTGGTGGGATGAGCTCGCAACCCCTGCTACGCGCGGGATCGATCCCGCATTCCGGGTTCGCGCGCTACGAGAAATGCGCGGCCTGGATGCTGACGTGCGCGCTCGGGCCGCGGAGAGCGGCATGTTGCTCTCGCGGGTTCCAGATCACGCCCGGTGCGCTTCGGAAGAAGAGCTGCAGCGCGCCACAGCGCATCCCGAAATCACTGTAGCTTCGCATAGCTGGAGCCATGCCAATCTTGCACAATTGAACGGTTCGGCCCTGATGGCCGAGTTGGTACAACCGCTGGAATGGCTACGGGAGCGATTCGAGCGCGTGAGCGACGTGCTCTCGTACCCCTATGGTCTCGCAACGCCTGCTACCGAACGCGCCGCTGCAGCGGCGGGTTACGGGGCAGCGCTGTGCATAAGCGGCGGTTGGGTGCACGACCGGTCACGCAACTCCTACGCTCTTCCGCGTCTCAACGTGCCGGCGGGTGTTTCGGCGCGGGGCTTTCTGCTCCGGGTGTCAGGAGTACTTGGCGGGTGACCGCCCGCCGGATTCTCGTAACCGACGGTGAGCAGCGCGCGGCCCTTGCGGTCGTGCGTTCGCTCGGGAAAGCAGGCCATCACGTTCAGGTCTGTTCCACTCGCGGCAGATCACTCGCCGGAGCGTCGCGATTTTCGCGCGGTGAAAGCCGTGTGCCTGATGCTCTGGCCGGTGCTGAACGGTTCAGCGACTCTATCGTCGCGCTGGCGAGAAAAGACCGTATTGAAGTACTGCTTCCAATCACCGATGCATCGCTGCTCGCACTGCTTCCGGAACGCGAGCGGCTGAGTGGAATATGCGTTCCCTTCGCTGATGCGGAAACGCATCGTGCCATCTCCGACAAGGGTCGTCTCCTCGAAATCGCCCAGTCGCTGGGGATCTCGGTTCCGGAGCAGCGCCGGATAAATGCCCCCGATGAGTGGGGTGAAATCGATCCCGGTTCGCTGATTTTTCCAATCGTGCTCAAGCCAAGTCGTTCCGTGGCCGATAGCGGTAATGGCCTGGTCAAACTATCGGTTCGTCACGCCTCCAGCGCCTCGCAGCTGCAGGATCGCATAAAGAGCCTGGATGCCGCCGCATATCCTCTTCTGGTTCAGCAGCGCATCATTGGCCCGGGGTCGGGAATTTTTATCCTGCTTTGGGACGATGAACTGCTCGCCACTTTCGCGCACCGCCGCATCCGTGAGAAACCGCCTTCCGGAGGCGTGAGTGTGTATCGGGAAAGCATCCCGGCCGATCCGAAGCTTGTTGCATTGTCGCGAGCTCTGCTCGCTCACTTCGCCTGGCGTGGTGTCGCAATGATCGAGTACAAAGTGGACGCCGCGAGCGGTAAGCAATACCTCATGGAGATCAACGGACGCTTCTGGGGCTCTCTCCAGCTGGCGACGGATTCGGGAGTCGACTTTCCAGCGCAACTTGTGGCCGCGGCGCTGGGGGAGAACCCTGCCCCAGTAAGTGATTACCGTATTGGCGTTCGCAGCCGCTGGTGGTGGGGTGATGTGGATCATCTCTTAGCGCGGGTTCGACGTTCAAACCAGGCACTCGCGTTGCCACCTGGCGCACCGAGCCGGCTTGGCGCCGTGCGGGACTTTCTAGCGATTTGGCGGCCTGGCGACCGAAACGAGATACTCCGGCTGGAAGATCCGGCGCCCTTTTGGTTGGAAACGACCGAATGGTTTCGCGGCCGATGACTGGCAAGTGCATGGGCATCGTGCACGTGCACACGAGCTACTCGCACGATTGCCGTGATTCCCTGGAAATGCTGCGTGCCTTTTGTCTCGCGCGCGGAATTGGCTGGGCTGCGCTCACAGACCATGCCGAGGATCTGACTCCTGCAATCTTTAGCGAGTTCGTGGCACGATGCGCGTCCATCTCGGATGACCGAGTGACGTTGATTCCGGGGCTGGAGTACCGTTTTGCGGGCTTTCCGGGGCTGCACCTCCTGGCCCTGGGGCAGCATCGCTGGATGAATCCGGAAACGCCGGCTGAATTCATCCGTCAGTCACATCAGGCGTCACGCTTCACGATTGCCGCGCATCCGATTCTCTACGACTACCAACTTCCTGATGCGGTTCTCGATGGCATTGATGCCGTGGAGATATGGAACGCCACCTACAATACGCGCTTCCTGCCGGATCCGCGGGCGATCCGACTTCTGCATGCTGCGCGCAACAGGCGACCGGAAATAGTCGGGACGGCTGGATTGGATCAGCACGACAGCCGGAACGATCGCGAGACACGTGTCATGATCTCCGCAGGTGAATCCGATCCCCTTTTGGCGCTGAAAGAGGGCCGTTTCAGAAACGTGGGCAAGACGATGAGCTTCGATTCCGTCGCCACGATGAACCCAGCGAGGTTCGCGGCGCTGACCCTGGCTCGATGGCTCTTTGACAGGATCGAACGCGCGCATCGCTTACTCCCGGCTCGCGCCGCTCGAAGTGATGCGATTGTCTAGCAAGGTTCGCGTTCTGCAAATCATACAGAACCTGAACTACGGAGGAATGGAGCGCTTGCTGGCGGATATAGTCATGCGCGCTGACAAACAACGCTTCGAGATGCACGTGATGGCGCTTCAATACCTTGGCCGGTTTGCGGATGGTCTTCACGATGTTGGCACCGTTCATCTCGCGGAGCCGATGGGTCGTGGATCCATTGTCTGGCCTCGAGCCCTCATTCGCCAGATCAAGCGGATCGCGCCGGACGTTGTGCACACTCATACGGGGGTATGGTACAAGGCAACCCTTGCCGCGCGCCGGGCAATGGTTCCATTGATCATCCACACCGAGCACGGGCGGGAACGCCCCGATCCGTGGCGCTCGCGGATCCAGGATCGGCTTGCCGCACGACAGACCAACGTCGTCGTCGCGGTATCTGACGTTCTCGCCCAACAGCTCGGGGAAACCGTGGTGGGCGACAAGTCGCGCATCCAGGTCATTATAAACGGCGTGGATACGGAACTGCATCGCCCGCGCGAAGATACTGGTGTTGTGCGATCGGAGCTTGGCATTTCAGCTTCGTGCCCTGTGCTTGGCAGCATCGGGCGTCTGGAAAAAATCAAGGGCTACGATGTGATGGTGGACGCCTTCGCGCTTCTCCTGGCGGGGTGGCCGGTGCGCGAGACGTCACCCGTGCTCCTACTGGGCGGCGAAGGTTCCGAGCGTCCGGAGCTGGAATCGCGAGCTGGCGCATTGGGGCTCACAAAACACATCCGCTTTCTTGGATGGCGAGATGACGTGCAGGACTTGCACGCCGCGTTCACTCTGTTCACCATGTCGTCGCGCAGCGAGGGAACCTCGGTAAGCCTGCTGGAAGCGATGAGTGCCGGACTTTGTCCCGTTGTTACGCAAGTCGGCGGCAATGCCGCGGTGCTGGGTCCAGATCTCAGCCACCGGCTGGTTCCTGCGCAAGATGCTGAAGCGCTTGCGCGTGCCTGGCGTCTTGCTCTTGATGATGCTCGGCGTCGTGGCGCGGATGGTGTTCTGGCGCGCTCTCGCGTGCAACAGGCATTCAATCTGAGCGCGATGGTGAGTCATTACGAGGACCTGTACGACAGCGTGCGCCTCTGATCCAGCGTTGCGGCGTCATCCGGGCGCACTGCGACAGCCTCCTCGAGGGCATCGAAAAGAATCTTGGCCTGACCTCGTCTGCTGAAGCGCCCATCGCGCGACAATTTCTCGGCACGGATGCCTCGCGCGTGCTGCTCGTACCGTGAGCGCAGGACGGTTGCCAATCCATCCACATCCCGCGGCCCAACCACGTCCGCTCCTGATCCACGCAGAAGCAGCTCGGTTGCGCTACCCTTGTCGGCGAGCACGAGCAGCCAGGCGTCAAACTGCATGTACTCGAATACCTTCGAAGGAATTGCAAGGTCGCTGTCCTGCGGGAGGCTAACGAGCATCGCCGCACCCGCGAGAAAGTCGAGCATCGCCGGTCTGAGCCGCGAGGGCCCGACAGTAACGAAGGGCGCTATTCCTTCTTCATTCGCGATCTGACTGACCGGGATACCCTCGTATTCTTCAACATTTCCTATGAAGTCGAGTCCGATATCCATTGGCGAGAGGCGTAGATCCCGGATGACTTGTGCAGCGGCGCGAAACAGCATCCGCGGATCCCGATCGATGTAGATGCTTCCTGCGTACCCAATAGTGAACCTGGAATCACGGCGAGATGATGGGAGCACTTCCTCATCGTAGCCGTTCATGACCGTGATGATGCTTGCGCGACTGGTTGGATATGCCGCAGCGAGCGCACGTCGGGCTGACTCTGTGTTACAAACGACTATGGATGCACGCGCCAATGCGCGCCGTTCGTCGCGTTTTGTCGATCCAAGCCACAACGGGCTCGCGATATCCTCGGGCAGCCGCTCAATCAGACTCCACGGATCTCGCATGTCCATGATGAAGGGAAGGTTCCTTGCGATGGAGACCCGGCTCGCGGCCACGTGTGCCCCGTGCGGCGGCCCACAGCTTATGACCGCGCTGTGAACGGTCGTATGCACCACTGACATTGCCACTGCTTCAGCGGAACGCGCCCATGCATGCCACTTGGACCTGCGAACGACAGCGTGATACGCTCTAATTAGGGTGCGTCGATCTTTGAAGTTCCAGCGAATGTCGGATGCACTCACAGAACTGGCTCGGTCTTTCCGCGACACCTTGGAAGCTCCCGTCGCGCCGTCGGGGGTGACCGTTATTCCTTTTCGTTTGCTTCGGACCTCTTTCAGCAATCCAAATATATCAGAAAGCCAGTTGTCCAATCGCTCCTGCAGCGACAGCACCAGGGGCACTCCGAACACTCTGGTGCCAGGCGGAAGCTCGAGAAGGCGGGCCGGATCAGTGGCCTTCAGGCCTGAAGGGTGTGCTGTCACTACGTCCAATTGCCATCCGCGCTCCGCCGCGAAAAGCGACAGCTTTTGCCAGCGTAACGCTCCCACCGACTGTCCCGGTGGAAAGTGGTAGCTTATGAGTAGAAGGCGTGGCTGAGCGGTTTTTGCCGGCGGCGCCTCAAAGATAGGTGCAAGCAAATTGGGGGCAGTGGCGCTCGACACTTCATCAACCCCTGGTTTCGTCACGCTGTCGGGATCTGGGTCAAGTGCGCGCGGAGCGTAGCATGTTCAGAAAAACTCTGAGGCGCTCGCGGTGCATGGTAACGATGACGAGTGCGTACGCCACCGCACCTCCAGCAACGGGTATCAATACGCGTACGAGCAGATGCGCATCGGTCGGAACGAACGTGCGCAGCGCGATTACGGCTGCCGCCATTACCACTGAGCCACTAACAGCGGGCCAGAGCGCGCGCAGGTACCGGCCAGGACTCAGCTCAATGCGCTTGAGCACTTTCCAGTAGAGCGGGATGATTACTGTGGGGTGCGCCACCATCCATGCTGCCGCGATTCCAACCGTACCCCAACGACTACCCAGATAGAAGCCAAAAGGGAGCACCAGAGCCGCCAGCATACTATTGCGAGCACCAAAGCGGGAATCGCCGGTCACGTTCAGAACGTGCGGCAGAAGCGGCGTGATCGATCGCACGGAGGCGTATAACGCAAGGAGTTGGAGTGGCATTATCATCGCCCTCCATTTTTCACCCAACGCGAGTAAAACTACGCCATCCGCCATCAGGGCCAGACCCACTGTGGCGGGGAATGTCAGGAGCGCGAGCCCTTCGGTGAGAGCCACGAGATAGCGGCGAAGCGCTGCCTTATCATGTTGGACGCTGGAAAATACCGCGGGAGTTACTCGCACGACCAGCGCCGTGATCTTCTCGATCGGAGTATTGGCCATCGTCCACGCCACCGTGTAGGCACCCAACGCCGCTTTTCCGAGGATCTTGCCGGCGATGAAGAAGTCGGCGTTCGAGTACACATACCACGTGAGACGCTGCACGATTATGTGGCCGCTGAAGCCAACAGCTTCGCGAATGGATGCCAACCGTGGTCGGGCGAAGCCGTGCGGTCGGTTGTACACCACCAGACTCGTCGACATTATCGCGCTCAGTATTCCACCCAGCACCAACGTCCAGTACCGGAAACCCAACGCCGCAAACGTGACCGTCGCAGCGGCCAGCGAGAGCGACTGGATGCCATCGAGCACTGCCAGGCGTTTGAATCGCAACTCTCGTTGCAGCAGTGACTGCGGCACGATCCGAAACGACGTAATGAGAAAAGTCGTGCTCATTGCGGTGATCACCCACCGGAGCTGAGGGGCATCAAAGAAGAGCGCGAGAGGAAACGCAACGATGCAGGAGAGCAGGAACGCGCCAACTCCAAACAGCACCGCGAGGGAATTTATCTGCGCTATCTGTTCATTTGTAAGCGAGCGTAACCGGACTATCGCAGCGCCTATGCCGAACTCGCTCAGCATCGTGACGAGCCCGAGATACACCGTCGCCATCCCTACCAACCCGTAGTCTTCGGGTATCAGAAGTCGCGCGACAATCAGGGTGGAGGCCCAGGACGCCATCTGGCTCAGCCACTTGACCCCGCCTGTCCACGCGAGGCCCCGCACGAGAGCACCGTCGAGCTTGCTCGCGGCGCCGCCGTCCGCCGGCGCAGGTGGCGGAGGTAGCACTGAGGGAGGCGACGTCATGTACTAAACGGAAATCCTGGCGGCATCCGGTAGACGGTAACGGCCGGCGCTCGCACTCCAATAGTTATGAAAATGATGCGCCGTCCGCATCACGCCACGATAGTCGCGCAATCCTAGCGCGTACATCAGCGACGCAATGCGCAAATACCGACGATTCATGAGCGCATGCGGAAAGTCTTCCGCGGCCAGCACCGTTCGTGCGCGACCCAGCCACTGACGCTTGCGTGCCGCCCGAATCCGATCGCGGTGCCTGGATCCCCATTGATAAGCGCCTGTCGCCGGCATCGGGAGCGGACACGGAACGTGTCCAGAGTACGCTTGCCACGGCACGGAAGTGACGTCCTCCCCGAAATGCTCGAGCCACCGCATGTAGAATCCATGGCCGAGACTCAAATCGATGGGAACGGACAGCACCGTTTCCAGAAAGGCGCTATCGAAGAACGGGAGCTGGAACTCCAGGCGATGCAGGTCAATAGTCGAAAAATGGGTAGCCAGATGCCGGCGCTGGTCGTTCATCATCAAAAAGAGATGAAACGCGCGCCCCCTGTCTTCGCTCTCAATGTCGGCCAGCTCCTCCTCGATACCGCGCTGCAGCACCCTCCGGAGCTGCTGCGCAACCGGCGCGCGCAGAAAGCGGTATGGCACGTTGGATCCTTGTCGGCGCAGAAACAGCGCGATAGCGGCCTCGGGATTGCCCGAACGCAGCAGCGCCACGAGCTCCTGCGTCATGTAGACGTACCCAAGGCTCACACTGCCCCCGTCGCCCGACCATACCAAACCCGGACGCTCTGGTTTGGAGTCCAGGCTTCGCCATACCTCGCTCCATTTTGCGGACATCATCGCGGACCACTCTGGCTCCTCCGAAACGGTGATACCCTGGTGATGAGTGGTGCCGATCCGCCGCGCAAACTCACCGCCAATCACCTCGTCCAGCGTTCCACTGAGGGAGAAGTTGAAAGTATGGAGGTTCGCCCCCGCTTTGCGCAGCGCCGTGACGACCGCCCGCGAATCCAGGCCACCGCTGAGGTATGAGGCCGTCGTTCTGTCTCCTCGAAGCCTGAGTGCCACCGCTGACTTGAAGCGCTCGTTAGCCAGGACCGCCAGGGACGCCACGTCCGCTTGCGATGGCTCGATTTGATCCCACCTCCAGTAGCGGGAGCGGGAAATCCGGTCGTCCGTCGCGAACAGCACCTCGCCAGCTTTCAGAAGGAAAATGTTCGTATATGGAGTGCGATCGGCGAGTGGAAATCCGATAGCGGAAAGCTCTGCAACTCCTCGAACATCCATCTCCTTCGGAACGATGTCGACCGATTCGAGGATCCGAAGCTGACTCGCAAAAGCTATGTGCTCGTCTCCGAGCCAAACGAACATGGGGCGCAACCCAAGGCGGTCAGTCGCAATCGCGATGCGGGCTGGCGAGGGGTAATAGCTCATCGCGGTGAATACGCCGCGCGCCGACGCCAATGCATTCCAGCGCGATTCCGAATGACTTTGATGCAGGAGGGCGGTTTCCAGAGCTCGGTTGTGCGCACCCGAGACGGATTCGAGGAGCGGCTCACCAGTAACCGCTGTGACTGAGCCGTCAGGTCCGGTGACCCATGCAGGCTCGCCGAAGGCTCCGATATCCGCCTTCACGACAAAAAGCCGTTTGTCGCGAAAGACGCTCGGCGAGTCGTTCAAGTCTCGCGAGATGACGCGCGACAGCGTGTTACACGTTTCATCCGGGATTTCGAGGCGAGCGCTCCTGCTGAAAATGCCCGCCACCAACGTCATGCCGTTCCTCCGGATTGTCGGAAACCTTTCGTGCGCGGGCGTGACAATGCCCTCGTACAATGCGCTTGCGCCTGAATGTTCAAGTTAACATCATGTTCGCCCAGCATGCTTCGTGTAGCGGTACTCATCAATCTTGCGCCTCGCAAGCTGGGAACGTTCGAGCTTTGGTTGGCTGCACTCGCTGCGGAAGCGCGCCTCCGTGGTCATCGGATGGACGTATTCGGTCACGAGCCCGTTCATCCGGTTATCGCGGGACAACTGAGAGATCTCGGAGCAGGGTGGAACCGCATAGCGCAACTTGAGCGCCACCCCTTTGCTTCTGTGCGCCGCCTCGCGCGCGACTACGACGTACTTCACCTGAACCTCTTCGGTCCCCGCGCGCGGACGTCGCTGATCGCGTACGCCGCCTGGCCTGCTCGCACTCTCTTCGTGAATCGCCATTCCATGATTGAACCTGGAGTCATTCGTGCTGCCTCGGCGCGTCGGCTCCTCGACCGCATCAGCCTGGCGCGCGTTGCGGGTGTGGCGAGCATTTCCAGGTTCGTCAAAGCATGGACCGATGAGCGCTATGCATTGAAGCCGGCCGAGTCCCGTGTCATTTACAATGGAATTGATGTAGAGCGCTTTACGCCGCCTCCGGCCACACGGGCAGCCAACGGAAAAGTGCGAGTGCTGGCCGCCGCCTTTTTGCGCCCTGACAAGGGAATGCACCACGCCGTCGGCGCCTTCGCGCTTCTTCGCGATTCGAGCGCGACGCTCCAGATCGCTGGAGATGGTCCGGAACAATCCCGGCTCATCGATCGCGCCAGATCGCTGGGCATTCAGGACCGGGTCGAGTTTCTCGGACTTCGAAACGATTTACCCCAGCTGCTCAACGGTGCGCACATTTTCGTTCACCCGGTGGTGTCGCAGGAGGCCTTTGGCAACACGCTCGCAGAGGCGATGGCATCAGGCTGCGCCGTCATCGCGTCCAGGGTTGGGGCCATTCCGGAGATCATCGAGGACGGCGTGAGCGGACTGCTCGTCGATGCTGGCGACGAGACCGGCATCGCTAGTGCGCTGAACCGGCTTATTCTCGATTCGGGTGAGCGTGATCGGTTGGGAATGAATGCCCGGAAGCGCGTGGTGGAGCGATTCAGTCTTGCCCGTTGTGTGCGCGAACACTTCGACTGGTGCGAGGATATAGCGAGGTAATGAAAATTGGTAAAACGGATCCACCAATGGAGGCGAAGTCGGTTTTCCGGGGGCTTTCTCAGACTGTGAACGCGTCGCGAACGCCGGAGCAGGGGCCACCAAAGCCGCGTTCCAGTACCGCGGCCACCTGACGCAGTTGTCGCTCGGTTGTGAAACGAGCGGCGGCATGCTTCCGAGCCGTCATTCCAAGTGCGCGCGCACGTGTGGGATCGCGCAGGAGCTGGCGCAAGGCGTCCGTGAGTGCTCTCTCATCGCCGGGAGTTACAAGTATTCCTGTCACACCGTCTTCGATTATTTCCGGAATTCCGCCAACCCGGGTCGCCACGACGGGTTTCGCGCGCAGCATCGCTTCCAGCACCGCGTTACCGAATGCTTCCTGCCAAACCGAGGGAACCACCACGATCGCTGCTCCCTGTATGATCTCAGACGCATCAGGCCTGTAACCCGGAAGCAGAATATCATCTCTGGTCCCCAGCGTCTCTTTCAAGACACGCAATTCCGCCAGTTGCGGACCGTCCCCAACGCATACCAGAACGGGGCGCGGTGAAATATCCTGGTTGTCGCGCAGGAAAGCGTCGAAAGCTCGCATGAGGTGAGGTATGCCTTTTTCTCTGCTGGCACGCGAAGCCGAGACGATGAGCGGGCGTTCAGGAGAAACTCCAAGTGCGCGTTGTGCGCCGCCGTCAACCACGGCAATGTCGTTCGGGACACGAACGGCGTTGTGCACTCGAACGACGCGAGATGCTGGAACAAGCCCCACTTCGATCTGCCGTCTGGCTACATAGTCGCTTACCGCTATAACAGTATCTGCGACCATCATGGGTGTGCGTCCCATGATCCACTTCAGCATCCGCTTCGCGCCGCGCGGAGCCGTGCGCACGCCCGAAGTTCGGTCGTGTACGACCACATGGCGTACTCCAGCGCGTCTCAAACGCGCGTAGGCCAGACTAACGGCGGGGCGATCGGTGAGGTAGACAGTCTTTACGTTCTCCCTGCGAATCAGGATCTTGACCGCTTCCACGGACGCTGACGAAGTCAACGTCCCATTTAGCTCAACCGCGCGGGCTGCGGTTCCGTCCAGTGTGCGCGGCGGCTCTTCCACTTTCGGGTACGCGACGATTGTATTGATGCCATGGGTAGCCAAGTGGTCGGCTACCCTTCCGAAAAGACGCTCAATATGATCCCAGGCGTATCCAACGCTGCTCGGGAAGTTAGTTATGCAAAGAAGCGTCTCGGGGCGATCCGACATTTTTGGCATCAGAAATAATAGATACATGCCACACAACTGTGGCGGCGGCGCAGAGTTTATTACTCAGGCGCAAAACGTATCGACAGGCCTCGCGAGCACTTTGTTCGTGGCGAAAGGCGAGAAACACTTGCTTAATCGCACCTTGGCACGCCTGTCGCACTCGGGCTCGCATTGCGCCGCTCTCATACTTCACCACTCAACACAATGAATTTGGGCGTCTCCACTCCGTCCAGCTCGAGCGAAATTCCTGCCAGGACTCAGTCTGGATCGTTGAGTCCTGTGTTTTGGTCAGCAGTCGCCGGATTGCTTGTCCTGCACGTTGCCATCGCCTGGATTCTCCGCCAACCGATTGGCGTGGGGAATGACGACGCCATTTACCTCCAGCTTTCGCGCTCGCTCCAGGGACTGAGTTACAGGGAGGAATATCTTGTAGGGGCACCATGGCATTCCCAGTATCCGCCGGGCTATCCGATGATTTTGGCTATGATCTCAGCCATTCTGGGAGAGCGACTCGGCGTCATCCTGGCCCTTTCCGCTCTGATTTCCGCCGGAGCGCTGTTTCTGGTCTTTGACGCGACACGTCGACTGTGGTCCCCCGTCCTTGCGTTAATGGTACTTGCTGTATGCGCTGTCAATCCCAGTCTCATTCAAAACGCGGGAGAAATCGCCACAGAAACCAGCTACATGGCGTTCTCAGCGCTCGCGCTGTGGTTCTCGGTGCGCAAGCCGGAATCGAAGACAACGATTGTGTTGGCTATCGCGGCGGCAATCTTTTCGGTGCTAATCCGAAGTGCAGGGGTGCCGCTGCTCGCGGCTTTCTTTTTTGCGTGGCTGATCGAGCGGCGATTTCAACGCGCAATCGTTTTCGCAGCAGCGACGGCGGTGTTTGTTGGCTCCTGGCTCGCCTGGACGGTGGTCGCGCCGCAGCGAGAGCGAGGTCGTTCCTACGTGGCTGATGCGACAGCGCTGATCAAGGGGAGAAACGCAAAGGGCAAAGCCTTTTTGCTGCCAGTGAGGATAGGTCGCAATGCGCGAGCCTACGTTCTAAAATCGCTGCCTTCGAAAATGAACCTGCCGGTAATTTCAGGAACACTTATCGACAACATAATCTGGCTGCTTGTGATGGTAGCCTGCATTGGTTTGGGCTCATGGATGATTTGGCAGCGGCAGTGGCGGCTCGTCATCCTTTACCTTCTGCTGTATGCTGGTCTCCTTGTGTTGTGGTCCTGGCCAATAGCGCGCTTTCTTGACCCAATCCTGCCCTTCGTGTTTCTCGCGCTGCTTCTGGGAGCCTGGGGGTTCAACAGGCGTTTTCTTCCGCGTTTTTCCTGGGCGATACCAATCGCGTTGACTGCGATGATTACTGTCTCGTCTCTGGCCCAACTCGCTACTGGAATCGCTGAGAGTCGGACGTGCGATCGCGCCAACCCACGGGAAAGTGCATGCTTTTCCGCGAAGGAACGTGCGTTCCTGAATGCTGCCCAATATGCGAAAACGCAGACAGAAAAGTCGGCGCGCTTCGTATCATCCAAGGAGGGTGCCTTCAGTTACCATACCGGGCGGGAGCTCGTTACCATAGCAACTGTCTATCACCGTGGCGCGGAAGGAATTATCGACCGGATGCACAGCAATAACGTCAGTTATGTAGCACTCGGCACCGGGACCGGCAGGGAGCGGGTTCTTATTGACGCGCTGCACCGGGTCTGCGATCGGCTGGAGGTGGTGCAGCTATTCCCACCTCAAGCGGCAATTCTTCGAGTCCTTCCCGGGTCGCAGACCGATCAATCCGGTCAAGCATGTGGTGTCCTTTCAAGGCCTGCCCAGGATTCAAGTTCAGATCCTGACGTTCCGTGGAGCAAAAGGCGTTGACCACGGGCCTTGGAACAGCAAACCGATCCATTGAAGTTGTCCGGCAGAGTGGTGTTGTTGTCATGCAACAGGAGAATGCACGGCGAGCGATTTGTGAGTCGCTAAGACCAATGGTTGCAAGCGCCTGAGTAGCGTTCACATCGGGCCTGTGCCTTGCGTCTGAAGCGTCGCATGGAGGCGGCGCCGTCTATCACGGTCAGTTGCACTTCACCGTTT
>JACMME010000177.1 GCA_014379205.1 Gemmatimonadaceae bacterium | reverse complement strand
TGCCGCTCCGGCTCGCTGCACCGCTATGCCATTCCGACGGATGGAATGAAGCGGGGAAACGCGGAGCGAGATGCGTCACTGGCATTGTCGCGACTGCGTACACCATTTCTTCACATCGCCGGTCCCAGCAATACCGCGTTCAGCACCAGCCTGTCCAGCGCACGCCACCAACCACGAAACATTGGCTCATTGGCGAACAGCACCACATGGCCATCGCCGACCGGTTCCTCCACAACCAGTGCCGTGCCCTTTAACAGTCGCTCGGTGTTGTCCGGCCAGCTGAACCCCGCGCGATGCAGAAGTCCCGTGGATGGGAAGACGGCCACATTCGTCCCCTCTTTCGACAGCTTGAAGAAAGTACTGCCGTCGAGCATGACAGTAAGACGGGGGCGCTCGTAACCGTGCGTCATCCAATGCGTCCGATCGACGACCACGTCGAAATGGCTTCCGGGCAGCGACGCCGGCCGCGCATTGCTCGCCGACGGACTTGTGACAGCCATAAGGTCATCAAAGGTGCGGTCGGGCGCGCGCTCGCGCCGGCGTGCGGCCGCGGCGCCTGTGTCAACCTTCGGCAGACCGCCTACGCCCGTCGTGTCGCGAATGGTGTCCGCTCCCACCTGCCGGGCGCTCGTGAGATTGACACTCTCACGCGATGCCCACGCCGATGCGCCTCCCATCGTGATGAACGTGCCACCACCGCGAACCCATGAGCGAATTCGGTCTGCTCCATCCTTGCCAAGTCTTGCGTCAAGCGCGCCGGCGGAAGCGTCCGGCACCACAATCACATTGAACATGCTGAGATCTCCTCCCGACAGGAAGCCGAGGGAGATCGGAGTGAACTTGATGCCATAACGCCGCTCGAAAGTCCACCAGATTGCGCCATATGCCGGCTGGCTTACGCCGTCATCGCCAACGACTGCAATGCGCGGAGCTACAAGGCTCGCGACAACTTCAGACCCGATTCCGTATTGCGAGGCATCCGTAAAAGCGGTATTCGCTCCGCGAACCTCAACGCCGCTTTCTCTGGCAAGACGGTCGAGCTGCTCGTGTAGCGTTGTGTCGTTGCGCGTGACATGTACGACGTAAGTACCACGCGGCCAGCGTCTGCCACCACCCTCGAGCGGTTGAGTGGATACTGCTACCCTGAACCCATTGGCGAGCAGATGGTACGCGAGCCGTGATGCGCCGTTCCGGTCCGGAGCGAACAGATAGGCGGATCGTGCGGGCTTCCCTTCGACGATACCACCGGGAATATCGACCGCCAACAACTCCCCACCGACACGACGCGCCTGCATCTGAGCCTGGGGAAGCGCCGGCTCCTCGGCCGGAAGCGTCAGGAGATCGCCAGTGACCGGCGAGGCATCCGCGGTCCAGTATGCCTCGACACCGTAAGCTACGGGGAGTGACCACGCGGTGACGTCATAAAACTCATATCCCTCCCTGCTGACGTTGGCGCCCCGGCGCACATTCCGGCGGAACTTCTCGAGCTGCGATCGCGAGAAGATGGAGTCCATCGATGGGCTCGGTTCCAGGAACGACTTTGCCAGCTTGCCTTGCGGCTGTGCGAGATCGACGACATACGCTCCAGCTTCGAAGCGGCGCGATCGTGCGGCGTCGTCCGAATACGCGTGCGCGCGAGTCGTCGAGAGCGCGGCAGTCGCGCGGCGCACTTCAATTCCGGACCGGAGAAGTGTGGAGACCAGCTCGGCAGCTCTTCCGGGATCGTCACCGGGAAGTAGTACGACACGCCTCATCGGGCCCGTTCGGCCTTCGTTGATGGCCCCCTGACGGAAAGCCAGGTAATCACTCACCCGCTCCTGCCTGTTTGCTCCCGCGGTCTCGACTGTGGCGATTGCTGTCACGTAGTGCTTCGCAATGCCGTCGCGCAACGAAAGCAGAGACCCATCCTCACGTCGGTAAAGAGTGCCCTTCCACCCGCCACCGTCAGTCTCGTACGTCATGCCGATTGCGCCGGTGAGCGACGGCCAGCTGTCCCAGTAGAATGGGCCGTAAAAGTCGAAGATGTCGCGCGAGTAGTACACCCAGCCGTATCGGTCGAACGCCGCTGCATTCCCCTTTCCGAAAGTCTCCATTCCCTTGATGAAGTCGGCACCAAGGTTGGCATTCAACGGAGCGGCCGTGGGCGGAAAGAAATAGTTCGATGTCTGTCCATGCTGATCGATGGCGACCATGGGGTGCCACCGCAGCATGCCGCGCACAAGCGCCTGTGCTTCGCGCTGGGTCGTGGTCATCACGTCCCGGTTCATGTCGAAGCGGTAGTGATTGTAGCGACCCTGAATGGCCCACGGCTCACGATGCTCGGCGGCTGCAGGGTTGGGATCGCCAACGCCGATGGAGTTGTACCAGACGGTGAATCGTTCGTGTCCGTCCGGATTGGTGCTGGGGTTCAGAACAACGATGACGTTCTTGAGCGCGCTCATGGTCGCTGGCTCCTCGCTGGCCGCCAGCTGAAAGAGCGTTTGCATCGCCGTTTCGAACCCCGGCGATTCATTTCCGTGGACGCTCTCATTGATCCACACCACCGCGGGAGTCCGAGCCACGATAGCATTGAGCTCCGCCTGTGATTGGCCGCGCGGGTCTGCGATCTTGTCCAGGTCAGCGCGGATGGCATCGAGGCGGGCAATGTTCTCAGGCGCGGAAATTATGTATAGACGCATGGTGCGCCTTTCGTACGACGAGCCTATTTCTTCGATTCGCACGCGATCCTTGGCGGCTTCGGCGATTGCGAGCAGCGTGCGTTCCTGCGCTGCGAACTGCGTATTCATGAGCCCCACGTCATAGCCGAGTATGCTCTCGGGTCGGGGGACGCTCGCCCGATAGGGGCCCCTGTCATAGAAGCTGAAAGCGCGATCGTCGCGGAGCGAGTCGGAACGGAGCGACGGTTGCGCGTGAGCTGTCGTTGCTACGGCGATCAGAGCGAGAAGGAGGAAAGGACGCATTGTGTGGGGATCGGGAGTCAATGTGGGGAAGGCGATAAACTTCATCCCGCAACGGGTCCGTTGCCAGGTACTTGCTTCGGCTGGTACTCCGCGCTGCAGTCCATCGTACGGATATGTCATTCGCAGCGCAACGACTCGGAAGCGCGAAACACCGGGCACCGGTCTTGGCACGATCGTAGAAAGTTGTGCCCCTAAAATTCGATCTGCGTACCCAGCTCGACAACCCTGTTCGGCGGAATTCCATAGAACTCGGTCGCCGAACGCGAGTTGCGTGACAGGAAAATGAAGAGCTTCTTGCGCCAACGCATCATGTTCGATTTGCCTCGCGCAATCAGCCGCTCGCGTCCGAGATAGTATGATGTCTGCGCTGGCTTGGCGTGAATGCCAGCCGCCTCGCAGCTCTCCATGATCTCGGGTACGTCCGGTGTCTCCATGAATCCGTAGCGCGCGATCACGCGGTAGAAGTTCTCGCCCAGCGGCTCCACCTTGACGCGCTCCGACTCATCGACTTCAGGTACCTGCGCAGTGAGTACTGAGAGCAGAATCACCTGCTCGTGGAGCATCTTGTTGTGCTTGAGGTGGTGCAGCAGGACCACTGGCGTACCTTGTGGATCCGAGGTCATGAATACAGAGGTACCTGGTACGCGCGGCGGCTTGCGACGCTCCATGTCATCCATGAACAGGTCGAGTGGCAGGCTGGCCTCACGAAGAATGTCCCGCAGCGTATCGCGTCCCTTCTTCCACGTCGTCATCATGATGTACACGACAATTGCGACGACGATGGGGAACCACCCTCCCTGCTCGATCTTGACGATATTCGCGGCTAGAAACGCGACGTCTATTATCAGAAAGAACGCGAGGAAGATGTTGGCGCGCCATGCCGGCCACCCGAAACGTTCACGGGCTATCACGTAAAAAAGAATCGTCGTGATCACCATGGTCCCGGTGACCGCAATGCCGTACGCAGCCGCGAGCTTGGTCGAAGAACCAAAGTAAAAAGTGAGCGCGATGCAAGCGATCATCAGGAGTGTGTTGACCTCCTTGATGTAGATCTGTCCCGCTTCCTGCTTTGAAGTGTGCGTGATGGTGACGCGCGGCGTGTAGCCGAGTTGAAGCGCCTGCTGAGTGATGGAGTATGCGCCCGAGATGAGTGCCTGGGACGCGATGCAAGCGGCTGCCGTCGCGAGCGCCACCATCGGATACAACAACGCAGCTGGAACCAGCCGGTAGAATGGATTTTCCGCAGCGCTCGGATCGCGAAGCAGGAGCGCTCCCTGGCCGAAGTAGTTGAGTAGCAGGGCAGGGAAGACAATCAATGCCCACGCCAGCCTGATCGGCTTGCGACCGAAGTGCCCCATGTCTGCGTACAACGCCTCCGCTCCCGTGACCGCGAGGACTACCGAGCCGAGTATGAAGAAACCAGGCGCACCGTTGTGTGCAAAAAACTTTACAGCGTACCACGGATTCACCGCGAGCAGGATCTCCGGCTCTCGAGCGATTTCCATCACCCCAAGCACCGAGATGCTCGCAAACCAGAGCATGGTAACGGGTCCGAATACCTTGCCAACCCTGTCGGTGCCAAAGCGCTGAAATGTAAATATGAAGAAGATGATTACAGCAGTGAGCGGAGCGACAAAGCGCTCAAACGCTGGCGAGACGACCGTCAATCCTTCCATCGCGCCAAGCACGGAGATGACAGGTGTGATGACGCCATCTCCGTACAGCAATGCTGCACCAATGAGTCCCAGGGCGACGAAAACAGCGTAGCGCGTTTTCCGTCGTGCGGGAGGATACTGCTGTTGAATGAGCGCCAACAGCGCGAGAATTCCCCCTTCGCCACGGTTATCCGCTCGCATGATGAAGACGATGTACTTGACGCTGACAATGAGAGTCAGCGACCAGACAATGAGGGACAGCACTCCGTACACGTTCTCGGTCCGTGGCTCTACGCCGAAGTGCGGACTGAAACACTCCTTCATGGCGTAAAGAACGCTCGTGCCGATGTCTCCGTATACGACTCCCAGCGCGGTGAGGCCCAGAATGGCGAGCTTACGCCCGGTGGGGTTCTGGTCCGGGTGGTGGCGAGTGAGGTGGTGGGTTGTGGGGGTGGGGCGGCCGGTTACGCCGACAGGTGTCTGAATGGAAAGCGGTGTTGATGACTCTTCAATCATTCTGCGATCGGTAATCGAAGTCTTGTCAAAAAAATAGGTCGCGGGAGATGAGTCACCGCGACCTGAGAGAATGTATATGATGCATGCCCTGAGTCCAGCGCCAAACATCCGACTGACTTCAGTGCAGGCCCAGCTTTGCGAGAAGTTTCGGGAAACGCGGATCGGAGCGGAGCGAGTCGAATCGGGCCTCGTGAGCAATGTACATGAGTTCGGACATTCGAGCGGCGAACGCTGAATCGAGGTGCGCAAACGCGCGATCCCTGTTTCCGAGGAAAGAGTTTGCTATCGCAAGATCGATAAAAGGTCGATCCTTGCCGGTTTCGGGCTTCTCCACATCTCGCATTAACACGCGAGCGCTGTCGCGCAGCCCTGCCGCGGCCAGTACGGCGGCTAGCTGCGCAACATACATTTTGTCGTTGGGCGAGTTGGCGATCTCGACTGTCAGCTCACTTGCCGCGTCGTGATACCGGCCGAGGCCAACGAGAACGTTCGCGAGCTTGGCGTGAGCATCCGGCTGCGAAGGGTGCAACTCCAATCCCCGTTGGCACGCGCGTATTGCCTCGTCAAACCGCCGCAGAACGTAGTAATGCCAGCACGGATGCAGGCTGATGACTGGTCCGAATGGGTCAATCTCGAGCATCCTGTCAGTTTCAGCTTGAGCTTCCGCGGGCCGGTTAAGAATTATGAGAAGGTGTGAGTAACCATGGCGCGAACTGGATTCGTTGGGATTGAGCTCGATGGCGCGACTGAAAGCCCGGTCCGCACTCTTCCAGTCCCAGCCGTACAGATAAACTCGCGCAAGCGATGCATGTGCCATTCCGAGTGCTGGATCCAGGCGCACTGCTCTCTCGGCAGCAGCTCGTGCCCGAGGGTATTCCTCACGGAACGGCTCCCGCGACCAGCCGACGAGCGAAAGATGAGCGTCGGCCGAACCTGACCATGCCCGCGAGTATGAAGAGTCGAGTCTCAGTGCGCTGTCGTAGTAGCTGAGCGCCCGACGGTAGTTTGCTTCACCGCGCTTGTTCCAGAGGTAGCGACCTCGCAGGTACAGGTCGTGCGCGTCGGCGTTCTGCTCCGGCCGGGGAAGCGGAACCGAGTCTTCGAGAGCAAGCTCTCCGGGAAGCGCTCCGATAATGGCGCGCGCAATCTCTTCCTGTACGGCGAACGCGTCGCGTGTGCCGCGATCGTACGTTCCCGACCACAACTGAAAACCGTCACGCGCATCCACCAATTGCACGCGGATGCGGGCGACGTCGCCCAGAGTTTGCACTCCGCCCTCCAGGACTGCATCCACATTCAGCCTGCTGCCGATCTCGCGGGCATCCAGATTCTTTCCCTGCAGGGCCATCACCGAGGTTCGCGCAACAACACGCAAACCGGGAATCGTGCTGAGGGAGTTGATCAGTTCATCGGTGATGCCGGACGTGAAATAGGCATCCACCGAATCGCCACTTGTGTGTGAGAACGGGATAACGGCAATCGAAGTTCGCGCTCGCGAGTCAGCAGCCGCGGGCCGGCGCACTGCCAGAACGATGGCGACCATGCCAAGGATGACAACTCCGGCCGCGGCGATCAGGGCCCGCGTTCGGCCACGCCAGCGTGCTCGCGGAAGCCGCTCAGCGGGTGGAAGAGCCGGCAGGAACTCTGGCAACGGAGGAGAGAGGGCCGCGTTAGCATCGGTGAGCGACGCGAGCGAGTTAGCTGTTTCGATGAGCGCTACGGGCGGCTCACTTTTGCCTACGGAGTGCGCGGGCGTGCCGGCAACCACCGATGGTTGTACGGCTTCCGCTGTGGCGGCAACCTTGGGTTCTCGCCTGAGCTGCTCGACGAGCGAAACGAATGATTTATCGGGTGTGACCCCGATCTCCTCACGCAACATGGTTTCGTGGATGCGCGCGTGCTGTAGCGCCCCTCCCCGGTCACCAGTCGAAGCAAGCGCGTTCATCAACCCGACTGCGCTACGTGTGTTCACGGGGTCGATGGTGGCAAGGCGCCGCCACCAGCCTACGGAAGCGTCCAGATCACCGGATTGCTGGCTGCTCGTAGCGAGCGTTTCGAACGTCTTGCTTATCACTTGAGCCAAGCGCGCCCGCTCGGCGTCTATCCAACGCTCGAATTCCGGCGCGCCACTCACGAAAACACCGTCCAGAAACGGGCCGGCGTACAGCGCCGCAGCTCGGTCGTGTTCACCGCGCGCAAGCGCCTCGGTCAACTCGCCCACATCACTGGAGATCTCCTCGGGGTTGAGCCGGAGCTCGGCAGTCCCGAGAAATAGCTCGTCCGACTTGAGGTCGCGACGCAGTGAGTGCAGGGACTGAGAAAAGGTGTGCCGCGCCCGTTCGGAGTCGCTTTCGGAATGAAACAGGGCTAGCAGCCTATCCCTGCTCACCCCACGATCGCCGGCCGCCGCGAGCACAGCCAGAACCGCCAACCGTTTGCGCTGCGTCGCGGCTCCCGTTAACGGACCGGCATCCGCCGAGACCGACAAACCCCCGAACGTCTTTAGCCGCAACATGTTGCGCTTCGTGATTTTCTCGTGATTGGAGCGTGAAGGTGCGGTTCTATAGTTACCGCTCAATACAGAGGTCCACAAGTGATTCCAGTCGCGGCAACCAGGAGCAAGTATGAAATGAGGAAAGCTGATCTCTCCAACCACTCGACCTCTAACGAGCGACGAGGCTGCAAAAAGTTGGCAAACAAATGCCTGAATATGAGCCGATAGGGAAGCCCGAGAACTCTAAAATCCAGGAGGAGATAAGGAATGAACACTACAACTTCGAAACAAACGGTTATTGCGATCGCGCTCGCGGCGGTCCTGGGCGCCTGCATTTCAGACGACACCACCGCCGCCACACCCGAGAGTTGCGCGTCGCTCAACGCTCGGTTGCCAGACAGCGTGGCCAGCGTGAGCTGGAACAAGGTCACGCGTGACCTCGTCACCAAATACAGGACCGATCCCTCGGCGCGGCCGTATGCGCTCGTCAGCATGGCACAGTACGCCGCTGTCTCGGCGGCTGAGGTCGGTGACGCTGGTTCGTGCCCGTCGGTACGCGCGGCCGTTTCGGCGGCTTCGGCGTCCGTGCTCGCCTATCTGTATCCCGCTGAAGCCGTAAGCCTGGAGCAGATGCTTGGAGTGCAGCAGGCTGCCGATTCCGCGCTCGGAATGAAGCGGCTCGCTGAAGGAGCGGCTCTCGGACGGCAAGCAGCGAGCCCGGTCATTGCGCGCGGAATGGCAGACGGAAACGACGCTCCGTGGACTGGCACAGTGCCCACGGGGCCAGGAATGTGGTACAGCAGTGCAAAGCCCGCCGTCCCGCCGGCGACACCCATGCTGGCGAAAGCCCGGGCATGGCTCCTGACGTCCAACGATCAATTCCGACCGGCGCCACCGCCTGTATTCGGATCCCCCGCGTTTCAGCAGGCACTGGCCGAGGTGCGCGACATCTCCCTCGCGCGAACAGTGGCTCAGACTGACATAGCCAAGAAGTGGGCGCTGTCGGGGGGCACCTTCCGTACGCAGGGACAGTGGAACCTTGTCGCGTCCGATCTGATCATACGCGACGGACTTCGGGAGCGGGCGGCTGCGAGAGTGCTGGCTGTTCTCAACGTCGCAATGAACGACGCATCCATCGCGTGTTTCGACTCCAAGTACACCTTCTGGCTCATCCGTCCATCGCAGGCAGATACGACCATCAAGCTGCCGATCAGTCTGCCGAACCATCCAGCGTTTCCGTCGAGCCACTCGTGCACGTCGGGAGCGGGCTCCGAGGTACTGTCAGCGTTTTTTCCGTCGGACGCCGTGGCGCTCAGGGACCTTGCTAATGAGATCGGTCTGTCCCGTCTCTACGCTGGCATCCACTACCGCTTCGACATCGACGCCGGGCTCGCCATTGGGCAGGCGGCTGGCAAGCTCGCGCTGGCGCGCGATGGTGCGCCTGGACTGCTCAAGGCGGTGGGTCTGTAACGGCCAACGTCCCTGGAACGCTCGGCGACCTCGTTATCGCCGAGCGGTAAGAAGGCCGAAAAGCTCTCGACAGTTCTCCTCCGTACTCTCCGCGTCCTCTGCGGTTTAGTCACCTGCTTTTACCGCGATGATCGCGGAAGGACGCGGAGGAACGGGCTGCACGCAGTCGAACCATGGTACCACCATACTCATGTAAAGGAGATTTCCATGCAATACACACGCTTCCTTTCGCCGGCGTTCGTCTTCGCCGTCATTCTCAGCGCTGCATCCAACACGGCCGCTCAGAGGCCGGGACGTGACCCCGTTGCGCCCCCGCGCGACACCACGGTTCGCGCAACCCCTGCCGATGCCCCGTCGAGCGCGACACCACTTGCCGCTGGACAGTGCCAGCTCACCTACGAACGCGCCGACAATATGTGGGCCGCTCCCGGACGTCCCGATGGCAACCTCGGCGAGGAAACCATCCGCTTGGAGGCCGGGCAGAGAAAGGTCTTTTCGACAGACTGGCGATATGAGAAGATGCGCAATGATGGGGTGAATTACTACGGTAGCCACGCGCGCATAATTACAAACAACGGCAGTACTGATGTCTCTGTGATCACACCTACCGGTACGCGTACTTTCGGTCCCTTCTGGGCAGTCCGTAACTCCGTCAAGCTGGACATTCAGGAAGTCGTCTGTCCTGTGCGTTAGGGCAGCCTTTTCTTACTGCCCAGCGCAGCCGAAGTGGAACCACTTGAACGTAGACACGCAGCCGAACTGTCTTCACGCCAAACACAAGGAACCCAGCTTATGCACTCGCATTATAGAATTCGAAGTGGTGGCAGCTTCCGCCACGCAGGAAGTAGCATGTCACTTCCTGGTTTCCACACGGGCCGCGCAGCGCTGGTCACGTTGCTACTTGTCATGGCTGCGTGTGCTGACAACCCGGTCGCTCCAACCGATCCAGTCGGCACTATCGGGCTCATTATCGTCGCCGGTGAGGCCCAAAGCGCCCAGGCAAATACCGAGCTCCCCCAACCCCTCGTGGTTCGGGTGACCAATGCAAAGGGCCATCCGGCTCGCGACCAGGTCGTGAACTTCCGCGTCGTTGAGGGAGGCGGGTCCGTGTATGCTGGCGCCAGCCTTACCAATAAGGACGGGATTGCCCAGGAATGGTTTACACTCGGACCCTCAGGCCCGCAGGTTGTTGAGGTTCGCGCCGTCGATCCCACATCGGGTGCAAAGCAGTTCTTCGCCACCTTCAACGCGATGATTGCAGCGCCGCCGCCGCCGGCTATAACACCAGATGAGTTTGAGGGGAACAACTGGCAAGGGTTGGGAGTTCTCGGCCCCCCTCTCAGCAGCGGTCAGTCCTTTGCGGCGCAGGGGAATTTCCACACCCTGACCGACGAAGATTGGTACCGCTTCGAAACGAATGCCGGCGAATTCTGCTTCCCTGGCTCATCCCAGCGTTTTCAAGTCACTATCACGCTCGGAAATCTTCCTGCCGGAGCACAGTACTGGGTTGGGCTCTACGAAGACTGGAATAGGCGTTCTTCGCTAACTGCGGTGGGCGGAGGGGTAGCCAACAGGATAACTTACAGCTACGCCGGAGTTTGTGGGGCTAACAACGACAAGACCTTCGACGTCCATGTCACTCGCCTAGTGGGGGATCCGGCCGCAAACTTCTACCATCTCAACGTTTCCTACGCGGATCTAGCCCAGACTCCCTAACAGCCCGATTACTGGTACGACCAAACCCTATAAAGGTACCCGTTGGTTCACCCGGGAGGCGGTTGTGTAAGTCGCCGCGGGCCCGAGCCATGTCGCTATTAGCTCGGGCCGGTCGTGCATCGTAGGTTTGACCGACGCTGGTAGGGAGACGGGGTGGCGACCAGTCAACGGAGGGAAAAATTCCGTCAGAAGCGGTCTTTCATATTTCGCACCGATCAGCCCCCCAAACTCGCCCATTCCTTCTGCCTTCCCTACTTCTTCATCAGCTCCTCAATATCCTTCGCCGCTCGGTCGAGAACCTCCCTCAGCCCACGCAGCTTTTCAGTATCTCTCGGATTCCGGGAGGCATTGGAGTAAGTAGCTACCGCTACCTTTTTGAACGCCATGTGCACTTCCTTCATCGCGTCACCGAGGAAGCTCGAGCCGAACTCGGCTATCCGGTCGAAGATGTCGTCGACTGTGCCCTTGTTCTCGCCAAGAAACGCTTTCCCTTCCGCCGTGATCTCATAGATCTTCTTGCCACTTTCTTCAGTTCGCGCCGTGGCATAGCCGAGATCCTCCAGCATGGTCAATGTGGGGTAGACTGTGCCAGGGCTGGGTGAGTAGGCGCCCGCGCACCTGTCTTCCAGCTCCTTGATGATCTCGTAGCCATGTCTCGGCTTTTCGTCGAGCATCTGGAGGATCACGTACTTGAGGTCGCCCTGCTCAAAGACGCGGCCGCCGCGAAACGGCCCGCCGCGCCTCGTGCCCTGCGTTCCCCAAAAGCCCATAATGAGGTTGGGATCGAAACCCCATCCTCCACGCCCCGCAGCGTGGTGCCCACCACCGCAACCGCCATAGGTTCGAAACATTGCACCCCTCCAGCGATAGGTCAAAGATATATCGTTCGCTAGACAAGATATAACGACGTTATATCGGAACGCAAGCTTGGTCATGGTGTTTCGGCTCGAACCTAGCTGGCGCGGAGGCGCTAACAGGCTTGTACTTAAAGTTGTGCAGACTCCCTCCTGAGCGGCACCACTGGCTGGAACTTCCCACGAGTTCCTGGAGCCAGTGGCACGTGAAAGGTTGGCTCCACCGCTGTCCCTGCGCCCAGGACGCCCTCTACTGACCGGGCGGTTTCTTGCGCAAGAGAATCAAAAGTGGCCGAATCCGACATCATCAACCGCAGCTCGAACCGGCCAAGCTCGTGCTGAATGAGCTGATAGCTGAGAATGGCAGGACGACGCTTGATTACCATCCAGATTGCGGCCTGGTGGATAAAGCGTCCGTCTGGCACGAAGACCGTGTTACCGATGCGGCCATCCATCGACGCGAGAATGGGAAGCCGGCGTCCGCACGCACATTCGGAAGGAGCCAAAGATGCTGTGTCTCCAAGACGGTAGTTCAGGAGTACGGTCCCGCGATTCACCAGATTCGAGATCAGCATCTCACCGCTTTCACCCTCGGCGAGCTCCCGGTTTCCGTCGCCAACGATACGCACAGAACAGAGATCTTCATGCAGGTGAAAAGCGTTCCGCTCCTCGCACAGAAATCCGATTTTGAGGGACTCAACAGCGCCGTAATCGGAAAGTACCGGAATTCCGAAACGCTCTTCGATGAAACGCCGTCCCTCGAGTGTCATTGCCTCGGAACCGTACACAATAAGCCGAGGGGTGTGCAGACGGAGCTTTCGTTCCGCGATCACCTTGAACAGCAGCTCCAGATATGCGCCGAAACCAAAGATCACGGCCGGCCGATAGCTGTTCAACGCGTTGACCACCTCGTCGACCGGGTCCAGAATCGAAATGAACTTGCGATCGTACCTCACAGGCAGAATGGCCCACCGGCGCTGAAACGCCCAGATGTCACCGGTCAGGCCAGTTGGAAAGCCAATCCACGCCTCACGATTCCCAACCGTTCGATCCAGAAATTTCCGCATCGCCGCGCGCAGCCTGCCGCCGTATGCAAGGTTTGCCAGTAGCGAACGTGGATCGTGGTAAATCCGCGTTGGCAACCCCGACGTTCCGGTGGTGAGAAACGGCTCAGCGCGGTTGCCGAGCAGGGAGGTCGAGCGAAATCTTTCTGGCTGTAAGCGCACCATCTCCTTCTCGACGATCGGCATGCGCGCCAAATCCTCGACCGTCTGGATTTGCCGCGGATCAGTACCCGATTTCCGAAACCAGTCGCGGTAGAATGGAACGGTCCTGGCCGCGTAAAGAACGGCTGAGCGTAGACGAGCATCTCTGATCGAGCGAAGCCTATCCTCCGGGAAGTATGGCAGCCGACGTTGCGCAGGGATCGCCGCGTACATCTCCGCATTCCAGCGCAGCTTTAGCCATAGAGTATTCAGAGCGGTATCGCCCGGCGTGGCTATCGGCGCTTCCAACGATGCCTGAGCGCCGCTTTGCGACCGGGAAAGTGAATTCTCATTCTGCTCGCGGGAGCGCAACGACAGGCCGAAATTTCCCGCCGATTCCTGGCAGGATCCGCTCGTGAAAGGTTGGCTCGACGCTGGTGCCTTTCCCCAGCACGCCCTCGACTCGACGGGCGGTTTCCGCGGCGACGGAGTCGAACGTGGCTCGATCAACAGTTACCAGGCGCAATTCGAATCGCCCCGTTTCATGCTGCACTAGTTGATGGCTGAGAACGTCCGGACACGTCTTGAGCACCATCCAGATGGCGGTAAAGTGTATGAATCGCCCGTCTGGAACAAAGAGGTCATCATTGGCTCTGCCACCGAATGTCGAGAGTAGCGGGAGCCGCCGCCCGCACGGACAGTCGGAGGAAGAGATGCCGGCCACATCTCCAAGACGGTAGTTGAGAAGAACTGTGCCCCGATTTACGAGATTCGATATGAGCATCGCTCCGCTCTCGCCTTCGGGCAGCTCTCGATCTCGCTCATCGACAATCCGCACGGCACATAAATCCTCGTGGAGATGGAACGTTGTGCGTGCCTCACACAGAAAGCCTATTTTGAACGACTCCACCGCACCATAGTCCGACAGAACGGGCACTCCAAATCGCTCCTCTATGAAGCGCCTTCCCTCGAGTGTCATCGCTTCTGAGCCATACACGATCAGCTGGGGCAGATGCAAGCTCAACTTTCGCTCCGCTACCACCTTGAACAGCATTTCTAGATAAGCCCCGAATCCGAAGATGACATTGGGGCGGTAGCTGTTCACGGCCCTTATCAAGTCTTCGAGCGGATCCAGAATGGAGAGAAACAGCCGGTCGTAACGGACCGGTACGATGGCCCACCGGCGTTGGAACGCCCACATATCGCCGGTCATGCTGCCACGGTACCCAATCCATGCTTCGCGCTTCCCGACCGCTCCACCCGTGAAATGAGCAATCGCGGCGCGGAGTCGCTCGCCGTACGCGAGATTCGCCAGCAGTGAGCGCGGATCATGAAATATCGTTGCTCGCAACCCGGAACTCCCGCTGGTGATGAAAGGCTCGGCGCGCCTGCCAAGTGGCGAAGTGGATCGGAATAGCTCCGGCTGAGCGCGAACCATTTCCTTCTCCACGACAGGCAATCTCGCCACGTCCGCGAGCGTTCGAATCTGCTGTGGGCTGACTCCTTCTCTCCGAAACCAATCCCGGTAAAACGGAACGGTCAGGGCGGCGTATTGCACCGTTTCGCGCAGCCGTGCATCACGGACCTCGCGTATTTGCTCCTCGGGAAGGTATGGCAGACGGCGCTGTCGTGGGATCGCGGCGTACATGGCTGCATTCCATTTCATCCTCAGCCAAAGCGTCTCCAACGCGTCATTCACGCGCGATGTCTTCGAGTTCAGCGCCTGGTCGCGCGTACCGCGACAAAATGTCCGGTCAGAAACCGAGTCGGCCAGTTCCCCAGCGTTTCGAACGCGCTCAGAATACGCGCAAAACGTTCTTGATTTGCCGCAGAGGCCCGGTCGCGAAGGAAGGCCGATAGAGCGACCGCGAGGACACGCGGGCTGTGCTCGAAGGCGCTCACTTCGTGAACCTCGAAGCTCATGTCCGTAAGCACGCGACGAAGACGTTTCCCGTTCATCGTGGCACCAACGTAATAGGGAACGATGCCTCGTTCTTGAAGTGCAGCACGCGGGAGCCAGTTTCGGAGAGCGATCAGCGGATTGTCGGGGTTATCAAGGGTGAGGATCAGGGTCCCGCCGCGTACAAGGACGCGGTGCAGCTCGCGCAGGGATGTCTCCAGTTCGGCGTGTGTCACGAAATGATCCAGAGTGGAGCCCGAGAGGATCACGTCGAACGAGTAGTCGGCATACGGCAAGGCGCGAACGTCAGCGGTGACCGTCTCGAGTTTTGGATTGCGCGACTTGGCTCCCCGAACGACGCTCTCCGCGATATCAATTCCGTTCACCGACTCCGCCCTTGCAGATAGCGCCGGTACCAGACCTGCAGCCACGGCTTCATCAAAGAGATCCGTTTTGAGCAGCCGCGCGATCCTCCCATGTGGAAGCCAGCGGTTCAATAGGTCCGAGGAGAGTGCTTCGCAGTGAGACCGCCACGCTGCGTGGCGCTCATCAGGCTGCCATGCCGCTACAACCGAATTCCAGTAGCTGCCCTCCGGCGATCGTGTGCCCCCGCTGCTCGCATCGACTGATGGATTCAAGGATTCCGAAGCTGGCCCTTTCATTGGATCGAGCGCGTCGCCCCGTTTGCGGCTCATTGCACTCGGCTCGGCAGGGCAACCACCATCCGAAACTTGCCGCCTGGTCCCAATGGCAAGTCCTGGTGAAAAGTCGATTCGACATTAGAATCGGCGCCAAATATGGCCTCCAGATCGCTGCTGATCTGCGGTGCTACCTGCGCAAACGTCGCTTCGTCAGGCGTTACCAAACGAAGCTCGAACGACAGCGCGCTGTGCTGAATGAGCTGGTATCGTATGACGGAGGGTCTACGCCGCACAATCATCCACACGGCACGTGGATGCAGAAACCGGCCGTCAGGCAGCACGATCGTGTCTTCTACGCGGCCTTCGAGATCGGTGAGCATTGGCAGCGTTCGCGAACAAGGGCACGGCGTGGTCGAAACCGCGGCTACGTCGCCAAGACAATAATTCAAAAGGACGGTCCCGTGGTTAACGAGGTTCGAAACAACGACCTCTCCACGCTCCCCGGAATTCGCCCTGTGCCCATTGGCGCGGGCAATCCATGTGGGACTGAGGTCTTCGTGCACATGCAATCCCCTATTTGCTTCACATGAGAATGCAAGCTTGAAAACCTCTACGGCCGCGTAGTCAGAGTACACCGGTATGCCCAGATCATGCTCGATGGTCCGCCGGCCCTGCTCGGTCATGACCTCCGCCCCGTAGACGATTGCCCTGGGAGGATGTAAAAACAGTCCCCGCGAGTATACTGCCCGCGCGAAGTGCTCCAGATATGTACCGTATCCGTACAGGACATCCGGACGAAAGCGATTGATCGCACTGAGGACGGACTCGATAGGTTCGAGGAGTGAGACGAAGCACCTTTCGGGCCGCATTGGGGCTATGGCCCACTCGTCATGCGCTCGCCAGACGGTCTGCAGAGTACTTCCCGGATAACCGATATAAAGTTGGCGGCTCGCAGCCCGGTTTACGCCGTGTCGTTCGAGAAGCGGCCGTACGCGAAGGCCGAATGCCATGTTGGCCAGCAGAGACGCCGGATCGTGGTAGACGTTGAGCGGCGCCCCCGAGGATCCGCTCGTGAGGAAAGGAATGGAGTACCGGGCGACCGGCGCTTCGGAGCGAAAGCTGTTTGGATTGGCGCGCACGTCAGCTTTCCGCAGCAATGGGAGCTGCTGAAGATCGACGAACGTCCGGATGCGGGCGGGGTCAATTCCTCTTGCCCGAAACAAGTCCCTGTAGTGCGGAACGTATTGCGCGGCATGTTGAACCATACGCCGAACTCGCGCATCGCGTCGCTCGCCCAAGGCATCGGCAGATAGATAAGGGATACGCCGCTGACCGATGGCGGTAAGGTACATGTCGGCGTTGCCGTGCAGGCGAGCAAACCACTTCGTGCTTCGCAAAATTACAAACGCAGGGCGGGAAGGGACTTTTCCCCATGCGAGGAAACGAGCAGCCACCGCCGCCAGGGATAGGCACGTATGAGTGTATGCCTCCCTATGACTGTCCAGCCGAGCTTCAGGACGACTTGACGGCCGGCTTTGTTCTCTACAGCCAGTAAGCCGACGCTGCGGCGCATGCCCTCTCCCCAGCTTGTCCACATGATATGGCTGTATACGATGGCCGCCAGCGTCTGTCCCCTGTGACCGGGCGCCGTGTATGCATCGAACATGTAGATGTCGTCAGGCTCCAGAACAAGAGTCCCATCAAGGTAGTCGATCTGTACCGGTCCGGCTGTGGCCCAGCACACGCTTACAATAGCGGAGTCGGACCAGAGCGCGTAGCACCGCTGCCCGCGGCGAAGTCGGTCGAGCACCGCTTCCCCGGACGTCAGGGGACGGAGCGACAGATATGCGGGCAGATCTGCCTTCTCCAGCCGCCTGATGCCGGGCGTGGACAGGTCCTTCACCACGGTGCCGAGATCGGCAGCGACGACATCCACTCGCCGAAGTACCGTGGTTATCAACCGCTGCGAAAGCGATAGAGTGGACTCCCGCTTCACGCGCTCAGGGCAACCTCATGCGTTCCACCAGCTTGGCGAAACGAAGATCATCGCGCAACGGATCGAGCAGCGGGTCGACCTTGATATGGAGCAAGCCGTTGGAGCGCTGCTTGAACGCACGTTCCAGCCACGAGAATGCCTGATCCCGATCGCCGAGCGCCGCGTAGACGTAAGCCACGTATATGGGAGACACGAACTCCTGTCCCGAGCGCAGCACCAGTTGATCCGCGATGGCCTGAGCTTCCGGCCGGCGATCAGCACGAGCGTACGCCGCTCCGAGCACACCAACAGCGTATCCGGCCCGAAACTCCTCGACCAGCTCGAGACCGGCGATGGCAGAGCGCACATCCCCGCTGGCGAGGAGCGAGCGCGCAAGACCTATGCGCGCGCCGGGAAACGTAGCGTCCATTTCCAGGGTGCTGCGATACTGCTCCACAGCCGCTTTATAGTCGCGCGCGTGATACATAACTCTCGCGTAGTCACTGTTGATAATCAGTGAGAGCGGCTCGAGATCATGCGCGGTGCTCATGGAAGCACGCGCTTCATCCATGCGTCCCAATGCGTTGAGATACACACCGTACCAATGGTGGGCCGTTGCATAGCGCGGATCCTGCCGAAATGCGCTCCTGAATTCAGCGTCCGCTCCCTTCCAATCCCAGTCAGCGTTCATCCGCACGAATGCGAGCGAGGCGTGTGGAGCGGCCAGCGTACTATCCAATTTCACGGCACGCTCCGCCGCCTCCTTCGCGCGAGGAAACATCGAGGCCGGTTGGCGATATCCGTATGTGGCTGATCCGAGCAGCAGGTAGGAATCGGCCAATCCTGCGTACGCCGCGGCAAAGCGGGAATCGATTTTCAGTGCCTGCTCGAACTCCTCTATGGCCAGGCGGAAGCCCTCCGCCGTGCGCTTGTTCCAGAAAAAGCGCCCTCTCAGGTAATGGTCGTAGGCTTTCACACTGCTGGTGGTGTGGCGAACCAATGGAGAGTCATTGGCGTAGTTGCCTAACAGATCCGGGCGAGCCAATTCGGATTGCAACCGGCGCGCAATGGCCCGTGACACCTCCTCCTGCATTGCGAACAGGTCGACGAATTCGCGCTCGTACGACTCCTCCCAGATCTGATATCCATCTGCCACATTCTCGAGCGTAACGGTCAACCGCAGCCTGCTTCCTTGCTGCCTTACAGTTCCTCGCACCACCGTCCCCACCCGTAGCAACTGTCCCATTTGCTGGAGGGTCAGATCGCGTGCGTGCGCGGCAAACGAGGAGGCACGGCCGGCGACCATGAGGCCCGGCAACTTCCCCAGCGCTATGATGAGCTCCTCCGCGATGCCGTCTCCGATATACGCGGTCGTTGAATCAGGGCGAAAACTTACAAACGGAAGAACGGCGATTGCGTTGCGAGGAAGGGTAGCTACGGCGCCAACCTGTTCCTGCGGGTCAGCAACGACACCCGTCGGTGCGCGTCCGAGCACGACAAATATGGCAATGCCGGCACCCGCAACGAGCAGCAGCAATCCTGCGCCAAGAACTATCTTCCTGCGAGCTCGTGATGGCGGGCGGACCTCTCCGCTCGCGAGTGCTCGCGCAAACTCGCTCGCCGTAGCAAAGCGATCGGCGGGCGTAATGGCGAGCGCCTTTGCGATGACCTGTTCCACGCCGGGCGGCACCGTGGACCGGCTCGCACGCACGAGAGGCGGCGGGGTGAGAAATCGCTGCGCGATTATGGCTTGCGGTGTCACTCCGACGAAGGGAGGCAGTCCCACGAGCATCTCGTACAGGACGCACCCCAGGCTGTAGATGTCGCTCCGCCCGTCAACGGCGGATTCGCCGCCGGCCTGTTCGGGGCTCATGTACGTCGGTGTGCCGATCGAAAGACCTGTCTGCGTCAGCGGCGACATTGCTGCGACGCTGATCGCCCTGGCAATGCCGAAGTCAGCTACGAGGGCGTGCCGGCCGGATATGAGGATGTTTTCGGGTTTTATGTCCCTGTGCACGATTCCCTTCTCGTGCGCGTAGTCGAGCGCGTCGGCAACCTCGCTCGCAATACGCATTGAATCTTCCAGCGAAAGCTGCTTCTCCCGGTTCAACTTTTCGCGCAAGGACTGCCCCGCAACGAATGGCATGACGTAAAAGACCTGACCGTCCGCCTCGCCGGAGTCGTACAAGGGCAGGATGTGCGGATGCGTAAGCTGAGCCGCTATCCAGATTTCGCGGACGAAGCGATCGGCTCCGAGCGTCGATGCGAGCTCCTCACTCAGCACCTTCACGGCGACAAGCCTGTCGTGACGGACGTCTCGAGCCAGATACACTGTCGCCATGCCACCGCGGCCGAGCTCTCGCTCGACCGCGTACCGGCCCTCGAGCGCAGCCGCCAAACGAGATGCGGCCGCGCTCAAGCCATTGGCGGCGGTGGGCGCTGTCTCTTCATTCAACTTGGTGCTCCGCGACTCCCGGAAAGCAGGCCTGACGCTCCCTCACTACCCTCAGTTTAAGAGTGGCGGGTTGCAGTCCGTATGTCGAGTAGCTTCAGGTGGAAGTCATTACGTGAGTTAGCGCACCGTTTGGCTGAATGCGAGCAGCGCTAGAATCTCGATCCGGCAAGTGTTACATCAGCCCCAGCCCACGCCTTCTTCAACTGCAACTCGATTTGCTCGGCCTCCTTGATCGCGCCGCGAGCGCGCAGACTGGCAGCAAGTCCGAAGAGTGACCATCCGTTGGCCGGAAAACGCTTGAGGTCCTCGCGATACAACGCCTCGGCCTCGGCGGGTTTGCCGGCTTCGAGTAAAACCTTGCCAAGCGAGTGTCTGATTGGGTAATGCCAGAGTGGCGGCTCGATGTATTGCAGACCATCCTCCCCCTTCATTGCCACGCGATAATGCATCACTGCCTCGCTGAGCTTGCCGTTACGCGCCGCGATCTCGCCCATCAAGGCGTGCACCGCGATTCCGAGAACCGTCTTGTTGTCACCAGCGGGTGTGGCCTTCCAGATAGCGGTAAGACTATCCAGGCCCATCTGTGCGTCCGCCAACTTTTGCTTGGCCGCGAATGCAGTGCCGCGCGCGTAGTGAACCATCCCCGTCGCATAACGCAGATCTGCTGGAGGAACCGGCTCGGCGAGCACTTCGTCCCATTTACCGAAGGTTGCCAGCGTCAGGTGCAGGAACGGCACGAGAGGCTCGACCGGGGGGACCTGCCGGGCGACGTCTGCCGGGACCTTCTGGACCAGGGAGCGTGCCGCGTCGATGGCTTGCTTGCTCTTGCCGACCATTGTAGCGGCGAAGCTGAGGAAATGATAATTGTGAGGGTAGTACGCGATGGGATACACACCTGAGGGACTCTCAGAAGCGATGTATGATTCGTCGGTATGCACCGCATGCACGTTACTCGCGATCGCATCTTCGTACCGACCTACCCGGATGTAGATATGGCCAGGCATGTGAACCATGTGGCCCACCCCCGGCATCAGCCCCGCCAGCCGCTCGGCACACGGCACGGCACGTTCCGGCGTGACGGCCTCCACCGCGTGAATGAAGTAGTGGCAGGCACCGGGATGATCCGGGTTTTTCGCCATAACGCGTTCCAGCTGGGTCACCATTGTTCGTGTTCCGGGATACGGCGTCCCGTTCTTTCTCCAATAATTCCACGGCCGAAGATCCATTAGCGATTCCGCGTAGAGCGTGGCCGCATCGAGGTCGCCCGGATAACGTTTCACGACATCGGCCATTCCACGCGAGTAGGCAGAATCGAGTGGGGCGCGGTTGGAAGGAGGCGTTGCGGCGTATCTGCGCGCGAGCGCTCGGATGTATGCCTGTTCGCGCGGCGTGGCTCGTGAAGCGAGCGAGAGGGCCTTCCTGACTGCGGCATACGCGGCAACGCTACTGGCTGAGTCCATGCCGGCGTTGACATGAGGACCGTATGCCAATGCAGTTCCCCAGTAGCACATTGCACAGTCGGGATCGAGGCGCGCGGCTTCGTTGAAAGCCCGGATTGCTTCCCCGTGATTGAACCCGTAGGTGAGCCGCACTCCCTGATCGAAAAACTGCTGCGCGCGAGGAACCTTCGTGCTTATGCTGAAGTGATGAGCTCCAAGGTTGTCGTACAATGGAACCGAATCGGTTGGCGCTGCCGTCGCGGGGAGCGTGGCGAGAAGCAGCGTCCAGAAGTTGGATACGAGCATGGACGAAACCTCCATGTGACCGGTTGTTCAACCAGGCTGGTCGAACGCGGACTACAGTCTAAGCGTTCAGGTGTGGCTTAGGGAGATAGAAACTATTGTTGGTGTGATCCGGCTGTTTCCGGCAGAGCGGTTTTTTCCCAGCGACCCGCTGCACAGCGGTCCGAGTTCGATGACTGTAGCTATTTGCCGCCGCGGAGGTATCGGTCGAGAAACGCAACCGTCTCCCTCCAGCTTTCACGCGCTTGCGGCGTGTCGACACGGCTGAAGGAGTGCCCGCCGGGTGGGTCGTGCCACTCGCGATATGTGTACAGGCCGCGCTTGTCCATCCCCGCTGCCACCATCGAATCACGCAAGGCGCGATTTTCAATGATGAACACGTCGTCATCGTTATCTGCTGCGTGTACGAGCAGAGGGACAGTCAGCTTCCGCGCGTGGGCGATTGGCGAGCGATCCACGTAGGCCTGAAGATTGTCCTCCAAACGTCCACCAAAGCCTTTCTGGTCGGCGAAGATCTGGTGATACGCTTCCGAGTGAGTTCGAATGCGAGCTGGCAGATCTGCAACAGGAACGTGGGCTACCGCCACCCTGAAGAGTTCCGGCCGCCTGAGCACTGCGTGAATACTGATGAATCCCCCGTGGCTCCAGCCCATGATTCCCACGCGGCGCATATCGGCGTTTGGCACGAGCGCCGCGAGATAATCGATAGCTGCGATGCAGTCCTCCACTTCCTTGCCACCGTAGTCAATCGCGTCGTAATGCGCGCGACCGTAGCCGGTACTTCCACGATACTCCGGCGCGACAATCATGTATCCGCGAGCAACCAGTGAGCGAACTTCCGTCGCATAGCTCGCGGTGAAGTCGCCGTGCACTCCTCCGTGCACCATGACGATCGCCGGCCGCTTCACCGTCGTGTCTCTGGGCGCGAAGAAATAGGCCGGGATTATCATACCGTCCGCGCCTGCGTACTGGATCTTGCGCACGAGCATTTCACTGCCGAGCTGCGCAAAGAGCGAGAGATCGCTGAACTGCTTCCATAGTCGTTGCTGCTCGAACATGTCGAGCGGTTCGGCGCGCGCTTCCCTCGTTTCTCTGCGCGACACCGTGTCGCTGCGTAGCACCTCGCGGGGCTTCTGCGCTTGCGCAATGGCGGCTTGCGAACAGAAAGCCAATCCAATTGCCAAGCAGAAACGCAGTTTTCGGATGCGGACTGAAGCGCGCATTAATCTCCCCCGGCGAGGGACTTCGGATTCGGTGGGCAAGACCCACGATGGGATGGGGAACCGAACGTACGCAAGAGGCTTCACAGCCATTTGGTCTGACTCATTACAGATCATTAATCTTTCTGAAAATTCACAACTTCCATTGAGTACGCCACTTAGGAAAGTGGCATGAAAAGTAGGCGCAAAACACCTTGCCGCTTACCCCATCGAGGCACACCACTTGCTATTTATCTACCGCGAGTGGGACCGGCTTCTCGGTTCGCCTCACGCAACCGACTCACGATGGAGGCAGTACCATGGACAAGAACAAAGATCTCGGTACCCGTGGCGCCGAAAATCAGGTTAAGGGCGGGGCGAAGGAACTCGAGGGAAAGGCTCGCGGCGCCATTGGCGACGCTACCGATAACGAGAGCGAGCAGTTCAAGGGAAAGGCACAGGAGCTGAAGGGCAAGGCTCAGAAAAAGTTCGGCGAAGCCGAGCGCAAGATCGACGACGACATTTAGTGGATTGAGTCCACGGACCGGAATCGCGGCTTCGTTGATTGGTGTGGGCCTCGGTAACCGAGGCCCACTTTTTTCGTCCGCAGCGCACTGGTTTTGGAATTGTCCGATGCCAGTGCCTGCTGGCCAAGGTCGCTGAACAGCACGCTTGCGCGATTTTCGCGATGCACCGCTGGTGATGACCTTTTTCAACGACTCTGACCCCTTGAAAGCCCGACACGCAGTTCGTCTCTCAGCTCGGTCTCTTCGAGCTCATTCGCTTGGCGGATCAGAATCCCTTTTTATGCCGACTGGCTCAAAAAAGGCGCATTGACTCGTGCGCGCTCACATGTGGCAGCGATACCGTCCGAAGTTGACGCAATTTGGCGACGAAACCGGCGTTGCGGGGCCGCAACCGGGCTAGAGGTTCAACGGCGGAATGCGCCGGCGTGCCTGCCGGAAATCACCGGTTCGCTCGTCTGAAAGGCTCTAGGGCACCCGACCAATTTTTTCTGGCAAGCACAAGTCGTAACGGCAGTTACAGACGGTCGCCTCGCGGGCACGTCCGGCGCTCGAGTGTCACGGTTGCGCGTCAGGTTTCGGCGCGCGGTCGAATGCGGCCCCCCTCTTGCTTTTCCGCAAGGTACGTCCGCCATCGGTTTATTGCACTTTGAAACGTCACCCGGGTTGCCAGTTATTTACGTGCCATTCAATGAACTGCGGAACGATCCGCGAACCCTCTGGTTCGGCTCAGCTCCTGGCGGCAGAGGCGTGACCGTGACCCCTCAGCACATGCGCTTGGAGTTCGACGAGCTTGCTTCACCAGCGAGTTCGCGTGTTCTGACACGCGATGCCTTGGCGTTCGTTGAAAAGCTGGAGCGTCAGTTCGGTGCAATGCGATTGGCTCTTCTCGAGAAGCGCGCGGAGCGGCAACGTGCGCTCAACGCCGGTATCCGCCCGAATTTTCTCTCCGAAACAGCACGCATGCGCGAGGACTCGTGGCGCGTTGCATCGGCACCCGCCGACCTTGATGACCGCCGGGTCGAGATCACCGGGCCGGCGGAGCGCAAGATGATGATCAACGCGCTCAACTCCGGCGCTAACGTCTTCATGGCGGATCTCGAGGACTCGCTATCGCCTACCTGGAAAAACGTCGTCGAAGGTCAATCAAACCTGATGGACGCGGTACGGCGGACGCTGGAGTTTACGAGCGACGAAGGAAAGCACTACAAGCTCGCTGAGCGAACTGCGACACTTGTCGTGCGACCGCGCGGTTGGCACCTCGCCGAGCGTCACGTTCGACTTGGGGGCGAGCCACTTTCCGCCAGTCTTTTCGATTTCGGACTGTACTTTTTTCACAATGCGGAGGAGCTCGTTCGTCGCGGGACGGGTCCATATTTCTATCTTCCGAAGCTGGAGAGCCACGCCGAAGCGCGGCTGTGGAACGAGGTCTTCAACTTTGCGCAGCAGACGCTCGGCGTTCCGCGTGGCACTATCCGCGCAACCGTCCTCATCGAGACGATTCTGGCCGCGTTCGAGATGGACGAGATACTGTACGAATTGCGCGAGCACGCTGCCGGCCTCAATGCGGGTCGCTGGGACTACATCTTCAGCGCGATCAAGAAATTGAGGGAATGCACTGGCGAGGTCTTTCCTGACCGCGCGCAGGTTACCATGGCCGTCCCTTTCATGCGAGCCTATACCCAGCTGCTGGTGCGCACGTGTCACCACCGCGGAGCGCACGCTATCGGCGGGATGGCGGCCTTCATTCCGAGCCGCCGCGACGCGGAAGTAAACAAGACCGCGCTCGCCAAGGTCAGAGAGGACAAGGAGCGCGAGGTCGCGGATGGCTTCGATGGCACCTGGGTGGCCCATCCGGACCTGGTGCCGGTCGCGAAGGAGGTGTTCGACCGAGTGCTTGGCCCTCGCCCGCATCAGAAGGAAAAATTGCGCGAAGACGTGAAGGCTGATGCCGAAGCGCTCCTGGACCTGCGCATTCCAAGGGGCGTCATAACAGTTGCGGGAGTCCGGACCAACATCAGCGTTGCGCTTCAATACATAGAAGCGTGGCTGCGTGGCTCCGGTGCGGTCGCAATCAACAATTTGATGGAAGACGCGGCAACCGCGGAGATCTCACGCTCGCAGCTGTGGCAGTGGGTGCGCTGTCGCGCGCGCATGAGCGGTGGAGCCGCGCTCACTCCCGATCTGTATCTCGAGATGCGGCGCCAGGAGCTGGCCGCGCTCCGACCCAGTGTTACACCGGATTCCCGCTACCGTGAAGCAGCCGAGCTGCTCGATCTGCTCGTGCTCGCGGATCAGTTCACGGAGTTTCTCACCATTCCCGCCTCAAGCCACCTGCAGTAAGCGCCGAAGGAGGCGCAAGGAGTAGATCATGTATCAGAAAGAGCTAGCCGCGCAGGCTACCGCGCTGTGGACACGCTGGGAAACTGATCCGCGGTGGCGCGGAATTGAGCGCTCCTATACTGCCGAGGATGTTGTGCGTTTGCGCGGTTCGGTGCGCGTGGAGCATTCGCTTGCGCGACAGGGCGCCGAGCGGCTGTGGGAGCTCATGAACTCGGATGACTATGTGCACACCTTCGGTGCTCTCACTGGTGCGCAGGCGGTGCAGATGGTCAAGGCGGGCTTGCGTGCCATCTATCTGAGCGGATGGCAGGTTGCGGCCGATGGAAATCTCGGCGGGCAGACTTACCCCGATCAAAGCCTGTACCCATCCAACAGCGTTCCCAATCTGGTGCGCCGGCTGAACAACGCCCTCCTCCGCGCCGACCAGATCGAGTGGAGCGAAGGCAAGAAGAGCCGCGAATGGATGGTGCCGATCGTTGCCGACGCCGAAGCGGGTTTCGGCGGACCTATCCACGCCTTCGAGCTGATGAAGGGAATGATCGAGGGTGGCGCAAGCGGAGTGCACTTCGAAGATCAGCTGGCTTCCGAAAAGAAGTGTGGCCACATGGGTGGCAAGGTGCTGGTCCCGACTTCCCAGTTTCTGCGCACGCTGAGCGCCGCGCGATTCGCGGCTGATGTACTGGATGTGCCGACTCTGCTCATTGCGCGCACCGATGCCGACTCGGCGACACTGCTCACCAGCGACGTTGACGAGCGCGACCGTGCGTTCTGCACGGGGGAGCGGACTCCGGAAGGGTATTTTCACGTTCGCGGAGGTATGGAGGCAGCGGTCGCCCGTGCGCTCGCGTACGCGCCATTCGCCGACGTTCTCTGGTTCGAGACTTCCAGACCCGACCTCGACGAGGCTCGCGAGTTCGCGACCGCTATCCACGCCCAGTACCCAGGCAAGCTTCTGGCGTACAACTGCTCGCCCTCATTCAACTGGCGCCGGAACGTGGATGCCGAGACCACAGCAAGGTTTCAGAAGGATTTAGGAGCAATGGGATACAAATTCCAGTTCATCACACTGGCTGGCTGGCATCTCATCAACCTGCACACCTTCGAGCTGGCCGATGCCTACCGGGAAGAAGGAATGCCGGCTTATGTGCGCATTCAGGATCAGGAGTTCGCGCGCGAGCGGGACGGCTACACTGCCACTAAGCACCAACGTGAGGCAGGCACTGGGTATTTCGATCAGATTCTGATGGCGGTGACGAGCGGGCAGGCGGCGACTGGAGCGCTACAGGGATCGAC
>JACMME010000176.1 GCA_014379205.1 Gemmatimonadaceae bacterium | reverse complement strand
TACCGCCACAGGGCACCAGGCAGCGTATCGACGCGGATCGCCGCCGAGTTCGCCGGTGATTGCCCGTCGAGCACCTGCTGGACGGTGGGGACGGGCGTGTTGGCGACGTACCCCATGAAACCGTGTACCGTGAGTCCGGCACTGTGGCTGAGCAATCGGCGGAGCGTAACAGGCTTTCCTGCCGTGAACGCGTTCTCCGGAACTTTCCAGGATGTCAGCCTGTGGTTCACGTCCTCATCGAGGGCGAGCTTCCCCTCCTGCGCCAGGCGAAGCGCGGCCAGCGCGGCGACCGGCTTGCTGATGGACGCAGCCTGGAAAAGAGTTTCCGTGGTTACCGGACTGGCCCTACCCGCCTCGAGCACTCCGTACCCACGCGCCCACGCGATACGGAAGCTGTCGACTACAGCGATGCTGACACCCGGCACCTTCAGCTGGCGCATCCGATCGTCGAGTCGCATCCGCACGACTTTCCTGCCCTTGATCGTGCGCGGGAAGCGCAACCCGGACTCTACGCGTGCTATGCGCTTCTCGTGCAGCTTCGATGACTGAGGGGCCTGCGCTGGTACCTCATAAACGACCATCGCGAGGATTGCGAGCAGCAACGGGAGTCGGTACTTCATTTGAGATCTCCGCGAAGAGGTTTCGTGCAGGGCGGTAGTATTCCCACGCTTGCGTGGCACATGAGTTCTGAGATAACGTATGATCGAGTGTAGCCTGTATACAAGTCTCCATACAATCTCTCGGAACCGTCTTCCGCGCTCAAATGTCAGCAAATTTCGTATAATCGCTCAGCGATCGGTATAGCGGCGATTTATCTCGACTCCCTCGGTCCTGCTAACCCCACAGAGGTCACATGGACTTTCCTGCATCTCTTGCTCGTTCTCGCGCGCGGCTCTATGCCGCCCTGATTTCTCTCGTTGCCGCGACATACCCAGCCTTTGCACAAGCACCGTCACTTCCGCCCTTTCTCGAGCTGCGCGTACCGAAACCGCCGACTATCGCGAGCGGAGAGAAAGGGTCGTTCTTCGCCCACGAGCTGCATGTGACCAACTTCATGGCGGATACGGTGACGCTGAAGCAGGTCCAAGTCTTGACGCGCGGCGCCAATCAGCGCGCGTTGCTTTCCGTCTCCGATAGCGCTCTGAGAACCAGTATCGCCCGGCCGGGCATTGCCGGCCCTGTAACGCATCCAGTGAAGATTGCGGGAGGAGCGCGCGCGGTTGTTTATCTCTGGGTGCAAATCGATCCACGCTCCGCACCGGACACGATCGTCCACCGCGTGACGATCGAGCAGGGACGCAGCGACAGTGCGCGGACTCAGCAGCTGGATGGCGCCCGCGTGCCGGTGGCTCGGCAGGCGGCCGACATCGGTCCCCCACTACGCGGTGGCGTGTGGCTCACCGCGAACGGACCTTCGAATGCTTCAGGTCATCGCCGCGCTCTCATCCCGATTGACGGCAAACCGTCCATCGCGCAGCGCTTCGCAATCGATTACGTGAAGGTCGATGACAAGACGCGACGATCCACCGGTGACTCTCTCAAGAACGCGAACTATTACGCTCAGGGTGTCGATGCCCTGGCCGTGGCGGACGGAATTATCGTGGCGATAAAGGACAGTATCCCGGAGAACATCCCGGGAATCATGTCCCGAGCGGTTCCAATCACGTTGGAAACGGTGGGAGGAAACCATGTGATCATTGACATGCAGGACGGCCGCTACGCTTTCTACGCGCATCTGCAGCCGGGATCCCTGCGTGTGAAGGTGGGTGACCGCGTGCGACGCGGACAGGTCCTGGGACTTGTGGGCAACAGCGGCAACTCCACGGAGCCGCATCTGCATTTTCACATCTCCGACGGGAACTCACCGCTCGGCAGTGAGGGGATGCCTTACGGCCACACCTCATTCGAGATCGTGGGACACTGTCGCACCTTCGGATCGGAGTGCGAGCGCCAAAAGCCCACAACCAGAAATGGCGAGCAACCCATGGAAAATACGCTCGTGCGCTTCCCGGAATGAGTTGGCGTGTCATTCCAGTGCCGACACGTCATTACAGGCCCTGAATTGCAACCCTGGCTGCGCAGGCCATTTCGCCTTTAGCGGCGACGCGGATCATCTGGCGCCTTTCCCACGGTTCCCTGGGCCGTATAGCACGTGGCCAGGTCGCGCTCCGGTGTGGCGCGCGCGCTCGAGCACGACCGCGCCGTTCACCAGTACCCACTCGATACCGGCGGGTGATAGTGTCGGCTGCTCGTAGGTAGCCCGGTCGGCGAGCGCGTCGAGATCGAAGATTGTCACATCCGCCCAGTTTCCTTCCTTGATCATTCCCCGCCCCGCAAGTCGCATCCGGCTCGCCGGCCACGACGTCATCTTGCGCACCGCCTCGGGCAGAGTCAGCACGCCTTTCTC
>JACMME010000175.1 GCA_014379205.1 Gemmatimonadaceae bacterium | reverse complement strand
GCGATCAGCCGCTTCGTGTCCACCCCTGTTCTCGGAGGGCAGAATGAACGTGTCCATTCGATCACGCTTTATTGTCGCCGCTGCGCTAGGTGCGGTCCTGAGTGCTCAGGCCCCCCCTCTCGCCTCGCAGGAGGCTGGAGGTTCGGTGCAAGGCACCGTAATCGACGGCAGCACGAAACAACCACTCGCGAACGCCCAGGTTTCGATCGTGGGCACGCGTTCCGGCGCGCTGACTAATAGCGCCGGTGTGTACCGGATCCCGGGAGTCACAGCCGGTCAGGTGGAAGTGCGAGTCCGGTTAATAGGCTATGCGCCCACCACGAAATCCGCGACAGTTTCGGAAGGTCAGACCGCGGACGTCGATTTCTCCGTGTCCCAGTCGGCTATATCACTGACTGACGTCGTCGTAACCGGGACCGGCGGTGCGGTTGAGGAGCGCAAGCTTGGCAATACCGTCGCCAAAGTCGATTTGACCGACATCCAGTTTGCGCCGATCTCCAGTCCCTCCGAAGTACTGCAGGGACGCGTGCCAGGCGTCGCCTCGCTTCCGTCGGGAGGGCTGACAGGTGAGGGCGCTCGTATTCGTATTCGCGGAAACGCGAGCCTGTCGCAGTCGAACGAAGCTATCGTCTACATCGACGGTGTCCGCGCCGACAATGGCGGAGGCATAGGCGACCCCACCTTGATCGGTACCGGCGGTGCCGCGCCATCCCGGCTCGACGACATCGACCCGGAGTCGATCGACAAGATCGAAATCCTCAAGGGTGCCGCCGCGGCCACGTTGTACGGCACGGAGGCTTCCAATGGCGTCATTCAGATTTTCACAAAGCGGGGTGAGGCTGGACCGCCACGCTGGACTCTGCGCGCAGAGCGGTCGGCGAGCAAGTTCCCCGATCGCATCAAACCGCAGACAGGGTTCGCCCGCACTCAGGCGCAGGCCGACCTATTGAGTGAATTCTACGGTCAGGATATTGCCCCTTTCGAGATCATCGAGAAAAATCTGGAGACGAGGCTCCAGGAAACCGGTTTCGCCAACGCCCTGTCGGGTTCGGTCGCCGGTGGAACGCAGGCCGCGACGTACTACGTGAGCGGCCGCTTCTACGACGAAGACGGGCCGTTCACCGCGGAGAAAGTCTTTGAGGGATCTCCCTTCACGTCCTTCCTCAAGGATGTTGCACGCGACGAGAATCGGCTGTACCAGGGTACGGCCAACATCAACCTCTTCCCGCGCGACAACCTCCGCTTTTCCTTCCGCACGCTGTACACCGACCGGCACGGCGAGTTTCCGGGCAACAACAACAACATTTACGCCCCGTTCACGCTGGCTCAATTCGGCAAGCCCGAGGCGGCCGACTGCACCGAATCGGCAGTTGAATCGCCGGGAATTTGCGAGGGATCTGGAGACGAGTTTGGAAACGGCGCCTTCAGCACCGTAAGGGAAGCGTTGCTGGACCGATACTCTCAGGATGTCACGCACTTCAACGGTGTAATGTCGGCGGCGTTCACGCCAATAACGGAGCTGACCTTCGACGCCACTTTCGGAGTGGACAACGTCAATGCACGCAGCGTGGATTTCCTGCCCTTCGGTAACGCGGTCGACAATTTCAGCGCGCGCAATCCGAATGGTGAGCGCACCATCGACAACACCAACACGCAGAACATTACGCTTGATTCCAAGCTCACATGGAGCCGCGATCTCACGCCCGCGATTACCTCATCGTTCGTTTTCGGCGGACAGGGGTTCATCACGCGCCGGCAGATCTCCGGCATCTACAATTTCGATTTCCCGGGCCCCGGTCTCGAGATCGTGGAAGCGGGAGGCACGGACGACACCATCAACGAGCGGTTCGTCAAAGTGGTCAATGCCGGTGTATTCGCTCAGGAACAATTGGGGTTTGGCGACTGGGTTTTCGCGACCGTGGGCGCGCGGTATGACAAAAACAGCGCATTCGGTGAGGAAGCCGGTGGCGAGCTGTACCCGAAAGCGAGCATATCGCTTGTTCCGAGCGACCGGGCCGGCTGGAGCAGCGGTATCCTCACCACGCTACGGCTGCGCGCCGCCTACGGAAAGTCCGGCCGCCAGCCGGGCGCGTTCGACAAGTTTACCACGTTCGAAGCTCTGGCTTCGGATTTCGGGGCGGGATTGGTTCCATCGAATCTGGGTAACCCCGCACTCAAACCTGAAATCTCGACAGAGATCGAGGTTGGTACCGAGCTCGGTCTCTTCCAGGACAAGGTCGGTCTTCAGGTGACCTACTGGGATCGCAACGTCAACGACGCGCTGGTGTTAAAGCAGTTTGCTCCCTCTGGTGGGTTCATTGACCGGCAGCTTGCCAACGTCGGTAAGCTGAGCGCAAATGGATGGGAGGTCGGACTCAACAGCTTCATCGTCAACCGTCCGAACTTCTCGTTCGATGTGTTTGCTAACGGTGCGTACCTGAAGCAGGAAGTCGTAAGCCTTGGCGGCGCCCCCCCTCTCAAGGTCGGTGGCAGCTACCCACGGTATCGCAATTTCCTCATCGAGGGATTCGCGCCAGGCGCGCTCTTCGGCGCCAAGCTGCTTGCCCCGTGCAGCTCATATGGGAACCCGACTCAGGATGCGAAGGGCGGCTGCCTCGCATCCGGCCAGCTTCCGTATGACGTGGATAGGAACGGCACGCCCGACACCGAAGCCGATCTGCTGGCGATCTTCGCCGATCCAGCGAGAATGGCGGCGCTTCTTCCCGCGGGCCTCACGAGCTTGAACCCCCTCCGCGCCGACGACGATCTGGACGGCGACTTTCTGGATCACTTCCTCGGCAAGCCGTACCCCGACTGGCAGGGCGGTTTCGGCGGCAATATCCGCTTCCTGCAGAACTTCCGCTTGTCCACGCTGTTCGAGTACAAGGCGGGGAACTACAAAGTAACCAACCTTACGGATGCGTTCCGGCAGGCGAATCCACTCATTGGCCGGAACATTCGGCGAGTGACGGAAGCGGAGGCGGCGATTTTGAACCCCGCAGCATCCCCACAGGCGAAGCTGGCCGCCGCCAAGGAATGGTTGACGGCCAAGGCGCTCTCCCCGTACGACGGACTCAATCAGAATGGGGATGGAGACTTCCTGCGGTGGCGCGAGCTGAGCGTGACTTACAGCGCGCCTCAGCGGCTTGCGAGCATTCTGAGAGCGCGCGATGCGTCGTTAACATTCGGCGTACGCAATCTGGCTCTCTGGACGAAGTACGACGGCACCGACCCGGAGAGTAATGCGGTCGGCCGGGGTGGTGGAGAGGGCGGCACGGACGAGAATTTCCTCGATGCCGTGGATGCTTTTGGTTTCCCGCTCTCGCGGCGATTCTCGTTCGCCCTCCGCCTCAACTACTAGGAGACCCAGCAGAAATGACTCCATATAACAGAATCGGGCGCTCCGCGCTTCGATCAAAGTGGCTCCGAGGTACCGCGACGGCCCTGGCTTTTGCCGGCGTTTCGGCTGCCTCGGCCTGCGATATCCTGGATGTGAGCAACCCGAATAATGTCAGCGAAGATGCTCTCAATAACGCCGCTGCCGCTCCCCCGCTGGTAAACGGGTTGGTGGCCGCCACGACGCGAGCGTTAAGCTCCATCTTCGCATCCTATTCCACCGCCACGGACGAACTGATGTGGGTGGGTTCTCGCGACGCCTACAACCAGCTCGACCGGGGCGCCATCAGCGAGCAGTCAAACGAATTCGTCGATCTTTCCCTGTTCTATGTCTTTGAAGCGCGATATCTGGCAAATAATGCCATAGACAGGCTCGTTGGATTCGGCTTCGAGGACGCCGCCGCCAACGACAATAGCAAGCTCTTGTTGGCGCGGGCATTTTTGTACTCCGCGATAATTTATACCACGATCGCGGACCAGTTCGATGATTTCGCCATCTCCAACAAGACAATCGCAGGCGATAACATAGGACCGGCAAATATGGTGCAGCTGTACGATTCAGCTGTGTCGTATCTGGATCGCGCCGAACCACTCGCCGTCGCCATTGCCGATGACGCTGCGCTAGGTGACATCCTGGCGATGCGGGCGAGGGTAAAGCACGCACGCGCGGTGTGGGAGCTCCTCAACCCATCGGGAACGGTACCGAGCAATCCGCTGGTCAATGACGCAGGCGCAAACGCTGATGCTCAGGCGGCATTGGCGCTGATCAGCGGCGATCACAAGTTACGCGTGGAAGTCACACCCCCTCTGAGCGATGGAAATGTCGCCATCGGGTTTAATGTGAACTCCCGCCTCGAGATCACCTTTGACACGGTACGCTACACCAATCCGGACGAAACGGGCAAGCAAGCTGATCCGCTCAATCCGGTAAAGTTGCGGGATCCGATCACTAACGCACCGGATCCGGTACTGCGCGCCTTTATCGATGAATTCGTGGAGGCGAAGGACAGTCCGTTTCTCACGATCGTCTCTCAGCGTGAGATGTACCTCATTCTCGCTGAGGGGGCGCTTGCCGCTGGCAACACCGCCGGCTTCACTACTCAGATCAACTTACTGCGCGCCCTGGACGGTCTGACGCCGTATTCCGGACAGGTAGCCGCGCGAACGCTCCTCATTCACGAGCGCAGTGTCAACCTGTATTTGCAGGGGCGAGCCCTAAACGATCTGTATCGCTTTGGCCGGCAGGCTCCGGGCTGGGACGTTGGAGAAGATGCTCTCACCTGCCCGGGAATTCTCTTCACAATTACCGTCAGCGAGCGGCTGGCGAACCCGAATTTTTCGGATAGTCCAAGCGGCGCGGCAGCTTGCGGCTTATAACAATCTCACCAAAGGGGGCGGGCTCTTCGGAGCCCGCCCCCTTTTTTTTGCTTGACGGGTGGGTTTCAGCAGGTGGCAGATGGCAGGTAGACTGGCGGGAGATGCCGTACGTGTGGAAGAACTCCTCGTCGGCTAACTGACTCGCAGCGTTCGTTGCGGGGCCACCAAAAAGATTCCTGCCGCGGCCAGCAACGCCATGGTCGCACCGAATGTGAAGGCCGCCGAGGCACCGGCGCGGTCCCATATAGCTCCGAAAATCAATGACGCTGGAAGCGCGCCGAGTCCGATAGCAAGATTGTACCACCCAAACGCGGCGCCACGGCGAGCGTCAGGCACAATGTCCGCCACGAGCGCTTTCTCCACCCCTTCCGTCAATCCAAAATAGACTCCGTACGTGGCAAACAGCGCCCACGCATGCCACGAAGCATTGGCGCGCGCGAAGGCAAAATACACCGCAGCGTACACTAGCCAGCCCGTCACGATCAGCGGCTTGCGACCGAGCCGATCCGAGAGGGCTCCGCCCGGCGTGCTGGACACAGACTTCACGACGTGAAGCATCGCCCAGAGGAGCGGTGCCAGCGCGACAGGAACGCCCAGGTCAGCGGCGCGCAGCAGAAGGAACGCGTCGGTGGAATTGCCAAGCGTGAATACCAGAACCACTGCGAGGTACGCCCAGAATCGGCGACCCATTGGTTGGGAGAGATTGGGGCGCGCCTCAATCTTGGAGTTTCCGGGAATGTCGCGAACAGCGAAAACCACCACCACAACAGCCAGAAGCGCCGGGATCGCAGCGAGTGCGAAAACAGTGCGCATGGACATCCCACTCCATTTGAGCAAAGCGAATGCTACCAGGGGGCCAACTACGGCCCCGGCATGATCGGCAGCGCGATGAAACCCGAAAGCGCGGCCCAGAACAGCAGGATCCACGGAATCCGCGATGAGCGCGTCGCGCGGAGAGGTTCGAATTCCCTTTCCAACTCTGTCTGCCAGCCGGATGGCGAGCACCTGGCCCGCGGACTGTGCCAATGCGACAAGTGGCCGCGCCACGGATGCCAGAACGTAGCCACTGACCACGAGTGGCTTCCGCTTTCTCACGCGATCCGACCACCATCCGCTACCCAGCTTGAGCAGCGCGGACGTCGACTCCGCCGCTCCTTCGATCGCACCAACAAAGCTCGCGCTTGCCCCAATGACTGTGCTGAGAAAGACCGGAAGCAGCGGATAGATCATCTCGCTGGAGACGTCCGTGAAGAAGCTCACGGCGGCAAGTGAGCGAACGTTTTTTGGGAGTGGGGGATTGGAGATGGGGAGTTGCGCGCTGGACGCGCCGGAACCCGAATCGCGAAGCTTGCTCACTCCACCCTCAAACTGTCACGCTCAGTACCCACTCCCCCTTCCCCATCCCCCACTCCCCATTTCATAGGCCCATTCCCCACCTGGCCAACTCGGTCGGGAAAGAACCGTAGCCGAGGAGCTCGCTGTGAAACTGGCTGAGGGAGAAGTCGGCGCCCTTCCGCGCACGGGCGGCATCCCGCAGGCGAAGGATATCGCGACGGCCGGTTGCATAGCAGAGTTGGTACGTGGGATAAGCGCAATACCGGCGGGCTTCCGCCCAGGCGCTGCCTTCGTCCAAGCCAAGTTGCTCCTGTAGCGTGGTCGCGGCTTTGCCTACCGTCATGTCGCGAGTGTGCAGCGCGACGTCGAGGTTCACCCGAATGGCGCGCCAGAGCAAGTGGTATAGCTGGAAGAAGCGCACGTCCGGTGAAGCTAGAAAACCTTCCTCCGTCATGAGCGACTCGCAATACATTGCCCAGCCTTCCTGCGCCTGCGGAGTGGTTAGTATCCGGCGGACAGGCCGCGAGAGCCTGTTGGCTGTGAGAAGCTGCAGGTGATGTCCGGGAAACCCTTCATGCAGGGCAGTGATTGCCAGCTCAGCGCGGTTATGCGGCCGATTGGTCTCTCCAGCCCGAGCGGTTGTAACGAAAAATGTTCCGGTCTGCTCAGCGTCATAAGCCCCTGGGCCGATGTATGCAGCGACTGGAATCAGGGAGCGGAGGAACTCGGGTGTCTCGGTTACATGAAGGGTGCCGGCCGGCACCTGCGCGAGCTTGCGATCCACCACGAAACTGCGCGCCGAAAGTATCAGGCTGCTGTACTCAGCCACGATGGTTTCGCTGGCTGGAGCGTCCTGGCGCAAACGGGAAGCGAGGTCGCGCCAATCTGTTCCAGGTGAGATCTCCTTCGCAACCTGTGCAAGCGCGAGCTCGGTACTGGCTTGCAGCAATTCACCGAATCGATACAACTCGTCCGCGTTCTCGCGGATCATGTGCGCCGTATGGAGCTTGAGGTCGAACGTATCGCGGCCAATCGCGAATCCCGGCTGAGCTCGCTCCGCAGCCAGCCGAAGCCAATCCCTGTATTCGCTGACGGCATCGATGGCGGCGATGCGGGCATCATTCCACTCCTGGGAAGCTACGCCGCTCGGGTCGACGTCGGCCCTTTCAATTCCTTCGCGCAGCAATGACAGCGCGCCGGGAATCATTGTCAGTGCCATTTCGGTGAGTACGGCGCAAGGCGCCGTCAGCACTTCGGCGGCAGTGCGAAGAAACGAAGGTATGGCGCGCAACCGGTTGACGAGACCGCGCGCGCGCTCACCGGGTTCCCGGTCCCGAGCCACAAGAACCCATATTCCCGTGAGCGCGTGCGCGAGATGCTGAGCCGGATTGCGCGCAAAACTTCGTTCCTGCTCGAGCACGAGAAGATCATGCCGAATGGCGTGCAGGGCGGCTGTTCGGTCAATCTCGTCCTGCAGCGACGGAGCGTCTGATTCTTCGAGGGAGAGGCTGCAACTCCTGAGGGCGGCGATATGATCGCGCATTGCTTCCCGATCGTAACGCGCCAACAAGCCGTCGAATTGGCGCAATCCCGCGATAGACGCGGCCACCGGGTTCATTTGCCAACGAAGATCCAGATACTCCTGAATGATTTCGGTGAAGCGGGGCGTCACGTGCCGGCTGGCGGCTGGCCAGCGAGACGGTTCGCTGCGATGAGATCAACGAGCTCGGCCTCGCTCAGCGTATGATCGGAGCTCTTTGCTGCCCGGAAGATGTGCTGACACAAAGCGTCATCCGCTTCGTCGTAGCCGTGTTCCTGCAACCAGCAGCGCACGTTGGAAAGACCTGACGAGGGGCCTACCTCGATTTTCTGGGTAAGGCCGAAGTCGCCGGCGGGGACCGCGGAATAGACTCGGTCCGCAAGCCATGAGTGTCCCTTCTTACGCGCCTTGATAATCGCCGCTGCGTGCACGCCGGTAGCTGTTCGAAAGGCGTCCTCACCCATAACCGGGTAACTGGCGGCGATGGGAATGCCCGTGGAGCGTGACGCCAGCGATACATAGGCCGGAAGCCTGCTGAGATCATGCCGGTGCGCACCGAGCATGCTGAGGTTGATCAAAAGGAGGTCCATCTCGGTATTGCCGACGCGCTCACCAATCCCCATTGCGGTAGCATGTACGCGATCGACGCCCGCTTCGATCGCGGCCAGTGAATTGGCCAAACCCAGCCCCCGGTCGCGGTGCCCATGCCAGTCCAGGAGTACGCGCTCTCCGCTGGGCTCGATGATCTGATCCTTCACGAAACGAACAAGTGCGTGAACACCTGCCGGAGTCGCGTGACCGACAGTATCCGCTATGCACAGGCGCCTGGCTCCCCACCGGATTGCGTTTGAGTAAAGCGCTGTGAGAACGTCAGGCGATGCGCGGGTCGTATCCTCGGTCACGAAGAAGACCGGAAGGCCTTCGCGCACGCAGAACTTCACAGCTTCCTCGGTGACGCGAAGCATCTTGTCGATGGTCCAGTCTTCCGCGTATCGCCGAATAGGTGAAGATCCGATGAAAGCTGCTACCTCGATAGGAATCCCCACTTCCTGCGAGATGCGCGCAATGGGCTCGATATCAGCTACTACTGTGCGAGCTGCGCAGTCGGCGGCCAGCGGAAGCTTTTGGGTCGCGATCTCACGCGCGACTGCCAGGGTATCAGCATAGGCGCGCGGACCTGCACCCGGAAGACCGATGTCGGCAGACTGAATGCCGAGATCCACCATCAGGTGGAGCAGGCTGAGCTTGTCCTCTATCGGTGGATTGGTGACCGATGGACACTG
>JACMME010000174.1 GCA_014379205.1 Gemmatimonadaceae bacterium | reverse complement strand
TGTGACAAATACCGATGCGCTCATCATTGATTTGCGTGAGAACGGCGGAGGCAACGCTCAGACCGCGGCGCTTCTGGCCTCGTATTTTTCGGCCAAACAGTCCTTCTCGGAAGCACGCAAGGGTCCAGTGGCGCTAGCCCGCTCCTGGTTACTGTTAAACCAGGAGCTGGTGCGATCCCGTAATTTTCCAGGTCAAGTGAACTAATCGACCTTGGAATCCTCGCTCTTCGCGTGTTCCAATGCCTCCGGCTCCAGTTCTTCAGCGCTCTTGTTGAACTTGATGAATACTCCCCACGCGGCCAATAGCGCCGCCGCGGAAACTGCGATGGCGGAAGCCTGGGGCAGGCGGAGCGGGTCATCGTGGGCGAACTGAAAGACCGCGACCAGCGATTCGATCGAGAGCGAGACAACGACGACGACAAGAAATCGCGAAAGAAATCTCCGCACGCGCGTGGGAGCGCTCATCTGGGCCTTGCGCAGCACCTCTTCCTCGAGAATCGTCTGACCGAGCTCGAGCGCCGCGACAGCGATTGTCAACAGTCCGATAGTCTCGAGGACCGAGTTGAATCGCGCGCGCAACGGAAGTTCAGAGGTCGGATTGATGCCTTGCCACAGCTCCACTGCGCCAAAGCCAATCAATGCGAGGCCGCAGCCGAAAAATAAAACGATGATAAGGGAGTAGCCGACTCCGAACGCTTTACGGATAATCTCCACCGCGCAAATCCTCCCAGAGCAGGTTTATCCGCTATTCCAGCACGTCATTTTTCCCGTGAACGCCTCGGCTCGCCCACTGCGATTTCGGATTGCGGACAACAGCGATGATCGAAGCTGGTGCCGCAAGGTGAAATGGCAGGTGATAACTGAGTCTCTGGCGAACGAAAGCGATGTGTCCGGGCGGTCAGCGACTCGATAGCTTCGAAAGCCGTAACGATATACACTATCGCCCTCGCAACAGCCGGTCCAGCATTGCATGCAAAAACTGGCGTCATATCACAATCAGGTCCTTCGCGCTTTGTGGATTGGCACCGAGAAGTCGTCGCTCCGGTACCAATGGGTCGTCGCGCGCGCTTCGGAGTCACTACGCTCTTACCGGGAACTGTGCAACACACAAGAGCGATTCTGCCGCGTGGTCGCGGAAATCGGATGCGAGGTCGCTCCGGAGTTCTGGGGCAGGAGATTCGCGAAGGAACGGCGCCTTCGTGAGAATGTTGAAATTCACGGACGTTGGAGCGACACTCTCCTATACGGCATTTTTGACTCGGAGTGCAAAACCACAGGTTCATGACTCCTGAAAGTGTGATCAGCATTCGACCCGCAAAACCAGCCGATCGAAGCTGGATTCTGCCGATCGCCCCGCGGCTACACCATTTTGGTCCACCTCCGTGGCGCCCTCTTCCGGTCATGGACGAGGCTGTCACAGCGGCAATCGACCATGTACTTGTCGCCCAGCCCTCAGGCTCCACCGTGTTGGTGGCCGAGGACGACGCAGGTCGGCCGCTCGGCTTCATACATGTGGAGACACACAAAGACTATTTCACGAAAGAGGAGCACGGTCACGTCTCAGACCTCGTTGTCGCGTCAACGGCGGAACACCGCGGTGTTGGGCGAGCTCTCATGACTGCGGCCGAAGACTGGGCGCGCGGACTGGGCTTTCGATTGCTGACGCTCAATGTGTTCGACGGTAATCACGGGGCGCGAAAGCTGTACGACCGCCTCGGATATCAACCAGACACACTGAAGATGGTCAAAGTTATTGGGTAATGCCCCAGCCGGGCGACCGTATGAGCCTGGCTCGCAGTCGAAGCACCTCCACGCTGAACAGTCAGACTAGCGAAAAGGCGCCCGAAAACTTCTTGTAAGCTTTCGCCGGCCGGCGGCGTTTGATACGTACAGCAGTCCTGCGTGCCGCCCCAGCCACACCATCCGAGTGCTTATTCGCCACAGTGTGATACCGCCGATATCTCCGACTGATGACGCTGAGCTCGTCCAGAGCGTTGGTGCCGGAAGCGCCGATGCGCTGGGCGCGTTGTACGAGCGTTACGCGCCAACAGTCATGGGGCTCGCATACCGGCTCACCGGCTCAGTTTCTGACGCCGAGGACGCCGTGCATGACATCTTCCTGGGATTGCCGGAGGCACTCAAGCGTTACGAGGAGCGAGGCAGCTTCGAGTCCTGGCTCAAGCGCGTCACGGTGCGTCTGGTGCTCACGCGACAACGCGCTCGAGTGCGCCGCCGTGAGATCGCTTACGAGGACGCTCCGGAACCGTCCCGCAGCTCGCATGCGGACAAGATCAGCGCGGACATCACCCTCGAGCGCGGCATTGCGGCGCTGCCGGACTCGTTGCGCGACGTATTCGTGCTGAAGGAAATCGAGGGTTACTCGCACGCGGAGGTGGCAACCCTGCTCGGCATCACAGCCGCTGCATCCGAGGTTCGACTTTGCCGCGCTGTCAGGGCGCTGCGTCACCACTTGCGAGAGGTTGCATGAAAGCGCCTTCCCTGTTTGCCCCGCACCCGGATGACGTCTCGCTCAAGCGTTTCGCGGACGGCGAGCTTCCCGAGCAGGAACGCGAGCGCATGACCACGCATCTCACGCGCTGCCCGGATTGCCGGTCCACGATCTCGTTTATGCGAGAGCTGCGTGCCGCTGCGGCCGGACTGCCGAAACTGGAGCCGCCAGCGGGACTTCTGGACCGGGTTACCGCTGAACGCGCAGCCGGGGAGCGCTTCATCCTGCCGGCTGATGTCGATTCTGCTAAACCGTCAAGGCTCAGGACGTCTGCCAGGGGCTCGCTGGTATTTGTTGCTTTCGCCGCTGCGTCCGCTGTCATCTTCGTGCGAGCAAACAAGCAGGATGACGCGGGCGACAGCGCACGCACTGCGCCCGTCGCACTTTCTGTCGATGATACCATTGCCGGTCCAACTTCCTTCCTTGCCGGTATGTTCACTCCCGGCGTTGCGCTGGCTCAGGTTCCTCCACCGGCAAGTCTGGCCGCGCGAGCACCGATCACGCGGGTCGATGGCAAGCTGCTCAAGCCTGGGCACTTCCGCTTCGAGCGTCGCCTCATAGACAGTGCCGGCCGATCCAGAACCACTTCGCGAGGCGTGGTCGACATCGCCCTTGCAAGCTACGACGGCCGTCAGGCATGGCGACTCGTGCAGTCCTGGACCGATTCGATTGTGGAGTTGGACACGATTTTTGTGGAGAGCCACAACCTGCGTCCCATCGGCCGCGTGTCGCGCGTTCGTCCCTACATGCGATACGATGAGATCGTTGTGCGGCAACACTTCGCCGGGGACAGCGTGCTCGGGTGGATGCACACTGACCGGACATTCGGAAGACCTGTACGGAGGCGACTCCCGCCGGAATTCGGGCCGTACCTTCCGTCGGAAGCGCTGGCGCCATTCTTCCTCGAGACCGTCAACGTTGCCGCAGGTTGGCGTGGAACGCTCTCGGTCGTCGGCTGGGCTGTCGTGCAGAACGATGTGTACTTCCCGCTAGCGCTGCGCGTGGTAGGCGATGAGCGCATCACGGTACCTGCCGGCACCTTCGATTGCTGGCGCATCGAGATAGCGTCCGGGAAGGCGTCGGTCGACTTCTGGGTCCGGAAATCGGATGGATTCGGCGTGCGGACTCGCAAGCGCAGCCGCGCGGTGCCCGGCGAAGTTGAAGAGGTTGTCTACGTGCGCGGTTAGGACCTGCGTCCGTCCCTTCAGTGAGGAATTTTATGTCAAGAATATTGTCGGGTGGACGCCGCCCTACACTGACTGTATTGCTCTGTGCGCTGCCGGCGGCAACACCAGCCGTTTCCGCGCAAACGGCATCCGGCCGAGAGCTGAGTCTCGAAGCGAGCCACTCCTCAGTGGAGTTCTCCATCGGGTTTCTCACCGGACGTGTGAAAGGACGCTTCGACGATGTAAGGGGAACGCTCTTTTATGACGCTGAAAAACCGGAGCGGTCATCCATCACAGTCGTGATCGATGCAGCAAGCCTTCACTCGGGTTCCAGGCATCGGGACGAGCATCTGCGGAGCAGCGACTTTTTTGACGTCGCGCGTTTTCCGCTCATCACCTTCAGGAGCGATCGTGTGGCTCGCTCTGGCGACGGCCTGATGGTCACTGGGCCGCTGACGCTGCATGGCGTCACGAAAAATGTGGCGATCCCGTTTCGTCAAATGAGGCCACTGGTCGAGGATCCACACGGGTCTGACATCGTGAACTTCGAGGGCAAGCTGCGCCTGGCACGCAGGGACTTTGGACTTTTGGGCGGTGCAACGTTCAATTCCTGGTTCGATGATGTTCGCAGCGCGACGATGGCCGATTCCGTGGATGTGATTCTCGAGATACAGGCCTGGGAGACAAGCTTCGGACGCTTGCAACGCTGGGACGGCGCACTCGACCGGTTCAAGCGCGAGGGTATCGGTCCAACCGCGAATCGGCTCCGTGCATTGAAGGCGGTGCACGCCGATTCTGTCGACGGAGCGGACTGGGAGCTGGATCAGATTGCGCGATCGCTCATCGCGCGTGGCCGGCCGGCGGAAGCTATTGAGCTTCTGAAACTGAGCGTGGAGCTCTTCCCAACGTCGGCCGGATCGCATGCGGCGCTCGCGCGTGGTTACGAATTGACCGGCGATCGCCTCGCGGCGCTTGCGTCAGCGAAACGTGCGCTTGCTCTCAATGCCACCAACACGAGGGCATCGGAGCTCGCCAGGCGGCTGCAATGAACAGAGGGTCAGGTTGCTACATCACGTGGGCGCCCTTTCATGAGACCCAATGCAAGGGACACGCCTCCAGCCACGATATTCACGAACGCTACCGCCTCATTCACGTTCAAGAGCCTGACAATAACGTCACCGATTCCGGGAACGAATCTCAGAATCCCAACAGCGAGTAACAGGGCGCCGAGAAAGATGCAGAACCCGCGCGCTTTCTTGGCCAGCCCCGCGCCGATGCCGGCGGCGCCGAGAAGGATGTGAATAAGCGCGTGTGTCACGTTGGTAGTCAGCACGCCGAAGACGACAGGACTGAATAGTCCCCAGATGCCCTCAATGAGCAGGAATACTCCTATGATGATGGCGAAAAGATTCCTGGGCGCAGAGCGGTCCGTAGTCCTGTCGGCATGATCCATATTTCTCTCGTAGTTGAGGCGATCTTCGTCGGCAACCTCCGGTCCGGAACCGGCGGGTGCGACCTTTGCGCGTAGGTGCAGGGCTATAAGTATAGGAGTGTTTACAGCTCTCGGGCAAAGGCATGAAAAAGGCGGGGCGCATGAATCCAACGCCACGGCGCGCACGTTACGCGGCAATATGAAAGCCCATCGATTCAGCGGCGCGCCAGGATTCCATCGTCGAGCGCAACTGTATTAACTTCGTCGTCAACAGGCGTTCTGCCTGCACAATCTCGACGCAGTGATAGACGCCTGACACCATTCTGGATCCGCCGCCCCTTTCTCGTTCTTGGAGACGCTCTGGTCGATCGCGAACGCCCGGATCTCGCCGCGCTCGCCCGCATCGATGACCCGGAGCGCTTCGTTTGGGCAATCCTTCCGCACGCCGCCCGGACATTTTCGGCTTGCATAGCGCTACTCCCGTCGCGTGCCGCGCTGCCTGCGGCGGTGGCGTATCTGTATTGCCGAATGCTGGATACTTATGAGGACCTCGTCGCGGATCGGAAGGAGCGCGAAGCTTCGCTGCTGGCCTTTGCCGGACGCCTCGATCACATCGCGATGGGGAAGGATCTGCCACCAGCACCCACGATCGCCGAGGCGAGCGATCGCGACGAGCGCGACCGCGCGCACCTTCTGCTCGTCCAGCGCTCGGCGCTGGTTGACCGGGTGTTCGCGTCATTCGACGATTCCACGAGGAGCGTCGTCGGAGAGCTCGTTCGGGACATGGCCGAGGGAATGCGGTGGTCGTCAGAGACCTTCGCATCGCAGGGCGGCGTACTCGACGGAGAGGAACAGCTCGCGAAGTATTGCCGCCACGTTCTCGGCAATCCGGTCATCTTCACCGTGAGGCTTCTCCGGCTTGGACGAGGCCTCGACACATCTCTTGCCCCGGATGAAAATGCGCGCGCCATGCAGGTTGGCGAGATGGGCCAGCTGGCGAACGTGACGCGCGATCTCGAAAAGGACCTGCGCCGCGGAATCGCATACGACGCGTCGCTGCGCGCCGACCTTGGCCGCGATGTGCGGGGTGACGCGGATGCGACGGAGCGCGTCCGGTCAGTTCGCGAGCGGCTCCTGCGGATGGCCCTGGTGCGCGCGCCGTCGTACGGCCGCATGGTGGATGCGATGCGGCTTCCGCGTTTGAGCCTCGCTCGCGCGTCAGCCGTTGTCATGTTTCTGTTCACCGAGCGGTACTTCCGAAGCTGCGCCAGACGCGTTGGCCTTCCTCAGTGGCGGGGTCCCGACTCGATGGCTGCGATTTTCGTGCGTGGGTTTGTGGCAGCGGCGTCACGGGAACGAGCCGCGCGTGAGATTGCGAGGATCGAGGGGGCGTTCCTGGAATGCGCGAGAGAGGGCTAAAAACGCTTGGCTATTTTGCTTCCGAGCGCAACGGGTGGGGTGTTCGGTGCTCGGTGTTCGGTGCCCGGTTGGTACAGCGCGGTTTTCGGTGTCCGGTTGGTACTACGCGGTTAGCGATGCCCGGGCACCTTGTCACCGCGCTGTGCACCGAACCCCGGGCACCGCGCAGTACCAACCGGGCACCGAACACCGAGCACCGAACACCGGTCAGTTAGTTGCGCTCCTCCGGAAAAGTCGCCATCACCCTCTGCTCCAGGGTCGTAACTTCCTGCTCGGCACCTCGTAATTCCGCCAGGCTGCTCTCCAGCTTGGTTTGCTCCGTCTCGAGGAATCGTGCGTATGGGGCCACGATCTCGAGAATCTGGCGCTCGTAGCGCGTAAGCTGCTCCTCGAACTTGGCGCGCAGGAGCGTGGCGAGATCCGCATTCAGCTTCGCGATCTTTGCTTCAAATTCGTTCACGAGCCTGCGCCGGCGAGCGGGGATTATGAGCCACCCGGCGATTGCGAAAACCGTGGCGGTGAGAACACCTGTGACGTCGAGCGCGGCTGTGGTGAAAGCCGCTACGAGAATACCGCCAAGGCCAATCGCCAGTATGTTCACTCCGAAGGCGGTGGTGACCGCCTCCTTCACGGAGTCGACTATCTCTCGTGCCTCCTTGTCGGTATCGAACTCGCCAAGCCGCCGCTCGATCGGCTCGCGCAACCGGGCGAAGAGCTCCTCGCGATTGTAGTGAAACTCTGTGTCGCCATGCGGGGCGAGCGCCCCTGATTCACGCAGCCGGGCGGTGTGCGCATCCAGCTCCGCGAACACACTACTCCACAGCCTCAGGTTGCGCTGCACGGTCCAGTCCACCATGCGATGCACGACACCCTCAATTGCCTGTGGGGAATCCCGAACTACCTCGGCGCGAAAGCGGTTCTCGACCGCATCTTTGTTGCGCAAGAAATTCGCGTTCCCGATCCTGATCGTGCGCTCGAACCACGACCTGCCGCGGCCTTCGAGCTCGTACAGAACATTGCGCACTTCGATCAGATACCGCTCGGAATCCGACCGCATCTCGGCTGAGTAGGCATCGAGTTGCTCGCGGATGGAACGCAGCACGCGCGCGTCCTCGTGTACCACCACAAGACGCTTATCCAGCGAAGCAACATTGCCTTTAAGAAGATTTCGCAACACGCCTAGCGGCGTTAGCAGCTTGAGCCGTACACGCTCCGTCTCTCGCAGCGTTTCGAGCACATACCGCTCGAGTGCGGGATACTCGTTGCGCGGATCAGATACCGCTGCGGAAGGCGTGGCTCCAGAGGAATTCGGCGCAGCGAATTCCTTCCGGGCGGCAAGCTTGCCGCGGAGGGCTTGCAGCGCGCTGATGAAATACATTGTAGGCGCCGACGCACCGAGCCGGGTCGCGATCTCGCGGGTGAGATATTCGCGCACACGATCCACCTGCTCGTCGGAGTTGCGCCGGTCCACTCCGTTCACAACGAACACCACCTTCTTTCCCCATTCCCGAATGTGCGTGAGAAAGTCGAGCTCGCTCGCGGTAAGGGGTTGAAGCAGGCTGGTGACGAACAGCACGAGGTCGGCGCGCGGAACGAAGCCGCGGGTGATCGCCTCCTCCATGCGCTCGATGGAATTGGTTCCCGGTGTGTCCACAATGTCCAGGTCGCGCAGCACCTCCAGCGGATAATGAAAGAGGTGCACGTTTTCGCCAATCGCCTTTGGCGGACCTGCCTCGCCGTAGCTCAGAATGGAGATCGCGCGCGTCGTAGGCAGGTCACCCATCGCGAAGACTTCATCGCCGAGCAGGGCGTTGATGAATGTGCTCTTGCCGGTGTTGTACTCACCGACCACGACCAGCAGAAAGAGCTCGTCCATCTCGTTCACCAGCGAGGCGAGGCGCTCGAGGTCCGCGGAGGGGCCATCGGATTTCGCCAGTGCGTCGCGCACGCGCAGCACCAGACGCCGTTCCAGTGCGACGAGCTCGCCTTGCTGCCGAGTGAGAACCTGTTCCAAGCCCAAACCTCCGCGAAGTGTTGCGCGAACGGGATGCCAGTTGCGTGCCCTGAATTCGCCTCATTACGCGACGGTGTCAACGCATCACCCTCCGCGCGCTGATTGAAACTACGAGCGAAGATGACGCGTTGTGCGAGAACTTGACCGGCCATCGGTTACTGATCGATGGCGCTTATTGGAGCGCGGGGACAACGAAGCGCAGGCGTACTGTTAAGCCGCTAGCGTCCACCATGTCTGATGTCGTGTGTCCGGTGGCCGCATCGATCTTGTGCTCGACGTTTCGGCCCGCCCTGTGTACATAGTAGTGGATCCAATGGTGCGACGGATTCACCGCGATCGGACAGACAACCGGCGGCGCCTGGTGGTCAAGCGGTAGATCGCTCCAGGAAGGCATTCGCGGCACGCACATATTGATTCGCGCGTGACTGCTTTCCCACTAACAAGGACATCGAGGCCGTCTCGCATGCCAGATTTTGCATCAGTTACCCATGCAGTGCAGCGAGCGATCCACGTACTTCGGAAAGAGGGGGCCAGGAGCTTTTGCTTCAAACTGCTTAGTCACGTCGGTTATCGCAGGTTGATCGTATTCGAGCGTTCCCTTGAGATTGCTACTCCGGTATTCGCACCTCACCTGAAAGTGAGCATACGGCTGCTTGGAGCAGACGAGAAGGAAAACTACCTCGCGTTCCGTCCGGAAACCCCGGCGTCTCTGGTGACAGATAGGCTTGGGTCGGGACACCTGTGTTTTGCCGCGCGGTATCAGGGACGGATCATTGGCGCAACCTGGGCAACCACCAAGCGCGCGTGGATCGATTATCTCGATTACGACCTGCCGTTGCGTGCAGGTGAGGTGTACACCTACGATGGCTTTACCCTGCCAGAATACCGTGGTCATGGCGTCGCGCCGGCCATAAGCGTCCATATGCTCCGGTATTTCGCGGAAGCAGGATACCAGAGAGCGACCCGGACCATCCTTCCGGAGAACAGCGCATCCCTGCGCGCGCGTAAAAAAGCAGGCTACACACCCGTCGGCGTCATGGGGTACATGAGGATTGGCCCCTGGACGAGACACTTTTTCAGCAAGATCGGATCGGGCAATTCCACAACGGCGATCTCATGGTAGCTGCTCGACCGTTTGGAGTAACTCTTAACCAGCTCATTTGCAGCTTACGGTGAAATGATACGCGACAATCTTTTCAAGTGCGGAACCGTCGTCCTGGTGGTCATCGCTTCGTACGGCTGTGGAGTGGAGGCGCGACTCCCAGTATCCGCCGGCATAGGACCACGTCCGACTCTTCTTCCGCCGAATGAAGGCCTGATTCCGACCACCCACGTGGTCACGGCGAAGGGGTGGTCGGCCGGCGAAAAACCCGCGGCGGTGGAGGGGACGACCGTCGCTGCGTTTGCCGGAGGACTCGACCATCCCCGGTGGCTTTACGTCCTGCCCAATGGCGACGTCCTCGTGGCCGAAACCAACGCCCCACCGCGCCCGGAGGACAACAAGGGGATCAAGGGTTGGTTCACCAAGCTTCTAATGAAGAAGGCAGGCGGCGCCGTGCCGAGCGCCAACCGCATCACGCTGCTGCGAGATGCCGATGGCGATGGAGTCGCGGAGGCGCGGTCTGTCTTTCTGGCTGGACTGAATTCGCCATTCGGGATGGCCATGTCGGGCGGCGTGCTGTACGTCGCGAATAGCGATGCGGTCGTTCGCTTCCCGTATACTGAAGGGCAGACACAGATCACCGCGCACGCGGTCAAGGTTGTCGACCTTCCAGCAGGGCCGCTCAACCATCATTGGACGAAGAACGTCATAGCAAACGCGGAAGGGACCAGGCTATACGTAGCCATCGGTTCCAATAGCAATGTGGCGGAGAACGGGATGGACAAGGAGGAAGGTCGCGCGGCAATCTGGGAGGTGGACGCTATCAGCGGCAGCAACCGGGTTTTCGCATCCGGACTCCGTAATCCTGTCGGACTGGCCTGGGTGCCCGAGAGCGGAGCACTGTGGACCGCGGTAAATGAACGTGATGAGCTCGGCCCCGATCTCGTGCCTGACTACATGACTGCCGTCAAGGACGGTGGTTTTTACGGCTGGCCGTACAGCTATTTCGGGCAGAACGTGGACTCTCGCGTAAAGCCGCGGAGGCCGGATCTGGTTGCGAAGGCGATCTCGCCAGACTACGCACTTGGCCCGCACACGGCGTCACTCGGCTTAGCTTACTCTACAGGAACAACGCTGCCCGAAAGATTCAGCACCGGGATGTTCGTGGGGCAACATGGCTCGTGGAATCGAAAACCGCGGAGCGGATACAAGGTGATTTTCGTGCCGTTCAGTGGGGGAAGACCCTCTGGAGACCCCATTGATGTTTTGACCGGATTCGTCAGAAAGAATGGCGATGCAATGGGACGGCCAGTGGGCGTGGCGATTGATAAAAGCGGCGCACTGCTGGTGGCTGACGACGTTGGCAATACAGTGTGGCGTGTGAGCAGCGCGAGGGGCGGAAAGAACTGAGAGGACAACTGCGAACTGCGAACTGCGAAGAGAATTGCGACCTGCGAAGTAAAAATGAAAGCGACGTGCGGGGAAAAAATCTTCCTTAAGCTCGCAATGGTCGCGCGACGAGGATTCCGGTTGACCGCCGAATAGCCGCAACATATTCCGGTAGCGTGGACCGAGTCACCTCCACCGCGCCGCCCGAGAGTGGTGCGTGCAGAACGCGAAGAATTCCCCTGGTGTCCCTGTAGGCGAAGGCGGCGTGCGTCACATCCAGACCGGGAATCGCAGTCGCGAACGCCAGCACATCGCCTGTCTCTATGCTGTCCGACACTTGCGCTATGCGCTCCCTGGGAACCACTCGGCGCGGGTTGTCGTCAAGCCGGCGTTGCATCGCGCCAATCT
>JACMME010000173.1 GCA_014379205.1 Gemmatimonadaceae bacterium | reverse complement strand
GAATGTCTCGCCGCGCGGGTTGGGGGAGGGCATGGTCAACACTGTGGAAGCCTCGCCGCACGACAAGGCGACCGCATTCATCGCTTTCAGTAAGCACAAATGGAATGACAACACGCCGCACATCTTCAAGACGACGGACTACGGCCGTACATGGGCACGCATGGTGAATGGCATTCGAGACGGAGACGTCGTACGCGTAGTGCGGGAGGATCCCGTCAGAAAAAATCTGCTGTACGCCGGCGCGGAGACCGGAGCGTATATGTCATTCGATGGAGGTGCTTTCTGGGAACCCCTGCAGCTCAACCTTCCAACGGTTCCCGTGACGGACCTTCAGATACGCGAAGATGATCTTGTAGCGTCCACGGAGGGTCGGGCGTTCTGGATTCTGGATGACCTCAGCCCATTGCGGGAGCACACCAGCTCCGCGCGTACAAGCGCACAATTGTTCAAGCCCAGGCGAACCTTTCGGGTTTACGGAGAAGGTGACACGGAAACTTCCAGGGGACAGAATCCGCCGCCTGGCGCCATCATTTACTACTGGCTGCCGCAGGTGCCCGATTCCAGCACGTATGTCACTCTCGAGTTTATGGATGCGTCTGGAGCCGTTGTTAGAAAGCTCACGAGCGAGAAGCAAAAAGCAGTCGAAGCTCCCGGTGCCCAGGCGCCGAAAGCCCTGTCCGCGACGCGCGGACTCAATCGCGCCGTGTGGGATCTCCGCCGGGAGAACATTTCCCGCGTGCCCGGCATCTTGCTCCTTGGTAGTCCGCAGGGCTATCGGGTACCGGCCGGCACATACAGCGTGCGGCTCACCGCGGGGAGGACCTTGCTGACTCAACCTTTGCAAGTGGCTTCCGACCCTCGCGTGAACCTCACCGATGCTGAACTCGCCGCGCAACAGCAAATGATCTCGGCGATTTACACGCGGGTGAACGAAATCCACCAGTCGGCGATCGGCCTGCGTGAAGTACGCGACCAGGTGAACGCCCTGGTAAACCGGATGAAAGACAAGCCGGGGGGCGATACCATTGGCAAAGCGGGCAAGGCGCTCGTAGCCCAGGTGGACGCAATCGAGGGAAGACTCATCCAGCCGAGGAGCAAGACATTTCAGGATGTCATCAACTTCCGCAACGGCCTGAGCGACCAATACCTCTTCCTGGCGGAGGGTTTGGATGGTGCGGATGCGCCGGTAACACAGGGAATGCGTGAACGGATCGCGAGCCTCGATGAGGCCTGGACCGAAAGCAACAAAACGGTGAAAGAAATACTCGAACGCAGCGTGACCGGATTCAACGCGCTTGTGAAGGAACGAGGAGTCCCGGCGGTGGTAGTGAAAGAGTAGGAGTCGGGGGTAGGAAAGGATTGCGGATTGCGGACTGCGGACAAACTGCGAATTAAGCGACTCCGAGATTGCGATTCCTAAGTGCGAAGTTATCCGCAATCCGCAATCCGCAATCCTTTTTCCCAACCCTACTCCCTGCTTTACTGCAGCCGCTTGAACGTCGGCCGCTCCCCCGTCAGAGGCAGAACCTCGTTCACCAGCGTCACCAGGAATCGGCCCGGTTCCTCGAACATGAGGAAGTGGGCGCTGCGCTCGAAAGTGATGAACTTCTTGGCCGGCGCGTCGATCCGGGCGAAGTAGGCCTTGGCTGCGTCGTGCGGCGTGTGCAGGTCATACCACCCCATCATTAGAATCACCGGCACCTTGAACGTGTCGCGCTGGTCGGCGGGGGTGTCGGCGTCCGGGTCCTCGACCACGTGCTCCCCCGCCCAACGCATGCCCTTCAGATGAGCGTCGACGTCTGCCTGCGTGTACTCCGGCCCCCACTCGGGCAGCGAGAAGTACAGCTTGAAATCGGGCTTGCCGTACCACCCGCCGTCGTACCGGCGGGCGTATTTCCGAACGAGGAGCGCCTTCGTCAGGTCCGCCTTTGGTCCCGGGTACGGCGCGACCTCGCGCAGTTCGCGGATTGCGGCAGTGTCTCTTCTTGCGTTCGCAATGCCGACTACGCGCTCGTACAGGTAGCGCTCACCGTCCACTGCCGACTGCCCGACTCCGACGTACGCATACAACCATTCGGGACGCCGCAGAGCGAGGCGCGTGCCCATGATCGTTCCCCATGAGAAGCCCATCACTACGATCTTGTCCTTGCTCAGGCGCCGTCGCAGATACGCGACGACCTCCTCGGCGTCCTGCGTCAGCCGCTCGTTGGACAGCGTCTTACCGACCGCCGCCGTGTCAGTACCGACGAAGTTCTTCCCCACACCGCGCTGTTCCCACTGTACCACGGTGAAGAAGTCCTCCCACGGCTTCTGGAACGCCCAGCTCGATCCCATGAGCGGGCTACCCGGACCGCCGTGGATCACAAGCAGCACCGGGTTTGCCAGGTTGAGACCACGGATTGAGATCCACTGCTTTGTCCCGCCAACATCGATTTGTTCGAGAACCTCTATCCCTTCCGGAGTGTGAATCCTTCGCAGATCCGCGAGCCGGGATGTAATGGAATCGCGCGAGATCGTCGCGGGCGGCCGGGTCTGCGCATGCACTCCGAGCAGAGGTGCGACAAGCAGGCATGCCAGGATCATTATGTTCGACTTGACGACGGAACGGCTCATTGGTCCTTTGGTGTTCAATGGGTCACTCGTCCCGGTCGCGGCACAGAAGTGAGCGCACGACCAGGTATTGCGCCTGTGACTGCACCCCGGTCGATGACGGCGACGCCATTTACGAGTACATGGATGACGCCCACCGCAAAATGATGCGGGTCGGTATAGGTCGCCACGTCCCGGATACGCTCTGCGTCGAAGACAACGACATCGGCGAACATTCCGGCGCGCACGAGGCCGCGGTCCCGTTGTCCGATCTGTCGCGCGGGCATCGACGTCATCTTGCGAATCGCCTCCTCGAGCGTAAGCACCCTTCGCTCACGTACATACCGGGCGAGCACGCGGGGGAACGCGCCGTAACTGCGCGGATGCGGCCAGCCGACGCCGAGTCCGACGAGATCCCCGTCACTGTCGATCATGGTCGATGCGTGGCGGAGGATGCGTTCCACATCCGGCTCATCCATGCTGTGGTAGATGGCTGTGAAGCCACCGTGGAGTTGCAGCTCGATCACCGCGCGCACGCCAGACGCTATGGTTGGGGCGTGCCCGCGAGCGCGCACGAAGTCGGCGAGTGTCTTGCCCGAGTATTCTGGATTCGACGGCACTTCTCGAAACTGAACGCTCGCGAGACCGGCGCCAGCCTGCTCCGGAAAGATGCGCTGCATCTCGGTTTCGATACGGTCGCGCGTGCCGCGATTGGCGATCCGCGCCGCGAACGCCGAGTCGCCACCCGCCAGCGCCCACGCCGGGAGCAGGACGTCCGAGACGGTACTGAATGCGGTGTACGGATACACGTCGAGCGATACGTCCATCCCCGCCGTGCGCGCGGAGTCGATCTTAGCGAGCGTTCGTCTGCTCCACCCAAACTGCGCGGCGCCGGCCACCTTGTGGTGGCTGATTTGCACGGGGATCGAAGCTTCGCGGGCGATGCGTATCGTCTCATCGATCGATGTGAGAACGCCAGTCCTTCATCGCGCATGTGCGTGACGTAGATGCCGCCGCGACGCGAAGCGACGCGCGCAAGGGCGACGAGCTCCTCGGTGGAGGCGAAGTTCGCAGGAACGTACTCCAATCCGGTGGCGAGTCCGAGCGCCCCTTGCGCCATCGAGGAATCGACGAGCGCCTCCATGTGCGACAGCTCGGCTGGTGTGGGCGCGCGGTTCTCGAGTCCGAGCACTCGCTTGCGAATCCAGCTGTGCCCGGCGAAGAAGCCGATGTTCGGCGCCGCGCGCAGTGCCGCCGCATACTCGCCGAGCGGCCAGGGTTGGTCCTGGGAATGCAGCGAAGCCAGAATGGTGGTGATTCCCTGACGCAGGAAATTCTCCGCGAGCGGATTGCCGGCCAACGCGGTGACATGGGCGTGGCTATCGATGAATCCGGGCGCGACAACAAGTCCGCGCGCTTCGATGATGCGCGCCGCGGAATCGCGGGGAATCCGGGAGTCGACGCGTACGATCTGATCGCCGCGGATGGCGACATCGGCACGCACGCGGGGCGCGCCAGAACCGTCGACAACCGTGCCGCCTCTGATTACAAGATCGTACGGCGGCCGCGGTGTCGCGGCCGCCTGTGCTTCGATCCTAACGACGCCAAAACCGGCGACGAAGAGCCACCCGCCGATGACGTGCATGATGTGAGTGCGCGTTTGAGATTTTGGCATTATCTTATCCCGTCGCGCGGTGGAGCAGAGTACGTGGTGATTCCAGGGGATCTCCGTGCCGCGAGAAGTAGCAGTTCCGCAGCGCAGCATAACGCCATCGAGGTTTATCGAGGCACAATATGACGTACATCATCACCGAAGCATGCATCGATCTCAAAGATAAGGCCTGCGTGGACGTGTGTCCCGTTGACTGTATTTATGAGGGACCAGATCAACTTTACATTCACCCGGGCGAATGCATTGACTGCGGTGCCTGCGAGCCCGAGTGCCCCGTGACGGCGATTTTTCCCGAGGAAGATGTCCCCGTGCACCTGAAGAGCTACATCAAGAAAAACGCAGAGGTGTTCGAGAGCGACGCGCCGCCGACGCGGCCCACGAGATAGGAGGAAAGATTGCGGATTGCGGATTGCGGAAACTGCGAACTGAGCGTTGCGGATCCAGCGACTCGTTAGCGGTAGTTTCCGCAATCTTAGCGTGACTATTTCCGGCGCTCACGCCCTAACAAGAACCAGCTCAGCGGGCCGAGCACTGGCACAACAAATACGATCGCCGTCCAGATGAGCTTCGCCTTGACGGAGTGCTGCCTCCCGAGCCAGATCGAGAGCAGCGCGGCCGCGAAGAGTATGATGGCGACCAAGCCAAACCAGATGGGCCAGCTTCGCGACCCCGCCAGGATCGACTGCCCTGGCGGCACCTGGATCATTTGCGATCGACGACCCGCTCCGCCGCGCTGACGATTGCGTCAGCAGTCATGGCGTACTTCAACATGAGAGCCTCCGGCTTGCCGGATTCGGCGTAGCGGTCTCCCAGGTCAACGAATTCGATGGGAGCCGGTGTTCCCTCAGCCAGAGCGAGCGCGACTGCGCTGCCGAGACCGCCGTAATGCAGATGCTCTTCCGCGACGACAAAGGCGCCTGTGATCTGGGAAGCTTCCTCGAGTGCATCGCGATCAATCGGCTTCACCGTATGCATATCCAGCACCCTCGCCTCGATCCCCTTATCCGCAAGAACGTCTGCCGCCATGACCGCCTGCGCCACCAGTAGCCCGTTCGCCACTATCGTAACGTCCTTGCCATCGCGCAGCTGGATGGCGCGGCCGAATTCGAACTCCACGTCCGGTTTGTACAGCACATGCGCCTTTGGCCGGCCCAGCCTGAGGTAAACCGGTCCGCGGTGCGCGGCGGCTGCGTGCACCGCTTTCTTCATGGCATGCTCATCGGCTGGAATGCAGACGATGAACCCGGGTAGTGCGCACGCGAGCGCAACGTCCTCCACCGACTGCTGCGACACCCCATCTTCTCCAAGCGAGATGCCGCCGTGAGAACCTATCACCTTGATCCCGAGGTGAGGGTACGCGGCTCCCATGCGAAGCTGGTCGAATCCCTTGCCGAGTACAAAAGACGCGAAGCTGGATATGAAAGGGATCTTGCCGCTGGAAGCGAGCCCCGTCGCCATTCCCACCATGTTGGCTTCCTGAATCCCGATATTGAAAAAGCGCTCGGGAAACTGTTTGCCAAACGTCCAGCTGAACGTGGATTTCGCCAGATCGGCATCGATCGCCACAATATCCTTGTTCGCCTTGCCGAGCTCGAGCAGAGCATCGCCGTATGCTTCTCGAGTCGCTCGGCCGAGGGGAAGTTCGGTGCGTGGAGCTCTGGCTGTTGGAGAACCGCGTTGCGTGTCGGTCACTATGTCACCGGAGCGAGCTGCGACAACGCCACTTCAAGTTGATCCTTGTTGGGTGCTTTTCCGTGGAACTCGTTGTCGTTCTCCATGAAGGTGACGCCTTTGCCCTTCACGGTGTGTGCGATTATGCAGGTTGGCTGCCCACGGTGGGCTCGTGCCTGGCTGAGTGCTGCAACCACGGCGCCCATGTCATGGCCGTCAATCTCCAACACATTCCATCCGAACGCGGCGAACTTGTCGACGATGGGAGCGAGAGACATGATGTCCTCGACCGCGCCGTCCAGCTGGTATCGGTTGGAATCGACTATGGCAGTGAGTGTGTCCAGCTCGAAGTTTGGAGCGGCCATCGCCGCTTCCCACACCTGCCCCTCCTGGCATTCTCCGTCCCCGAGGACAACGAAAGTATGGAACTGCTTTCCATCGAGTCGGCCCGCAACCGCATGGCCGATTCCGATTGACAATCCCTGACCAAGCGAGCCCGTCGATGCCTCGATACCGGGAACGGTTCCCAGCACCGGATGACCTTGCAAGCGAGAATCGACCTGGCGGAGAGTCATTAGCTCTTCGACAGGGAAATAGCCGCTTTCCGCGAGCGCCGCATACAGGATTGGAACGCCATGCCCCTTCGAGAGAATGAAGCGGTCGCGATCCGGATCCTCCGGGTTGGCGGGGTCGTGCCGGAGAATTCCGCCGAAGTACAGGGCGGTGACGATCTCGGCAGAGGAGAGGGAACCACCGGGGTGGCCGCTCTTTGCTTCGGCGATCATGCGCAGCGCATGCCTGCGCAGCGTGCGCGCGGTGTTCTGCAATGATTCAACCGAAGGGGTGATTGCGACTGCAGCGGTCATCCGGCTCCGGAGGCTGGAACAAGGCTGATTCAGGGATGTGCGTACGCGGAATGAATCTATTCAGGGCTGTGCTCGCCGCGCTACGTAAGATCGCCAACCTTCGACAAAAACTCGCCGACAGTGTGATTGAAAGCGGCCGGCCGCTCGATACATGTACTATGCCCCGCGTTCGGGATGATCTGGACCTGGCAGCCTGGGATGGCGGCGCACAGCGCTTCGGCTTCCACGGGGGGCGTGAGCACATCCTCCTGACCGACGATCACGAGAGTCGGTACATCTATCGACGACAGCAGCTCCGTCGAGTCCGGACGGGCCATCATGGCCTCTGATGCCCCTACAACGCCCGCTATCGGCGCTGACGAAATCATCGCGCGAATTTCCGCGGCTATTGTAGGATGCCGCAGTCGCGTTGTCTTGCCGATGAGGCCTGCCAGCTGCAAATCGGCCACCGCGCCTATTCCACGCTCTTTCGCGGTGCGGTTGAGTACCCGTCTTTTCTCGCGAGCCTCTTCGGTGTCGGCGGTCGCCCGGGTGTCCGCCAATACGAGAGCACGCACGCGGTGACGGTGGCGGCGCCAGAGCGCGAGAGCGACATACCCGCCCATTGAAATACCGACGAAGGTCACCCTTTCACGCATCTCCAGTGAATCCAGCAATGCGATGACATCGTCGGCGTACTGGTCCATGGTGTATGGAGGTGCAACCTCGCTCTGCCCGAAACCGCGTGAGTCCGGCGCGAGGCAGCGCCCGAAACCGGCTAGCGCACGCAGCTGCGGGCTCCACAGTTTCCGGTTTAGCGGGAAGCTGTGCAAAAAGACGATCGGCGGTCCGTCGCCGACGGCATCGTAAGCAATATCGATCGAACCAGCCCGCTGGATCAAAAGAAGGAGCGATGAAGGATTGTGAAAAGCGGATTACGGATTACGGACCAGAAAGGCAGGAAGGACCTCTGTTATCACTTCGCAGTTCGCAGTTCGCAGTTGGGAGTCAATCCGCAATCCGCAATCCTGTTACGATGCGTCTCCGGCTACTGCCTTCCACTCTGACATCCACCGCGCGTCAAAGGTCAACCAGAACAAGATGCGCGAGTTTGGCGTGCGCGCGAGGGCCAGGGCCGCGGCGAAAGCCTTGGCGCTGTATGTGGCATCGAGCTTGAGGCCCCAGATTCGTTGCATGGCGTTGGCTGCGGCCGTGCCTTGCACCGAAGGTCTCCCGTAACCACCGCCGTATACGTCGTGCACGACCGTGACACTTGGGGTGCTAAGCCGGGGCAGACGCTCGCCGGTGAGCTTCGCTATGAGGGATGTCGTTGCGCGTGCCAATCGAAGTACACGCCAACGATTAGCGCCGGCGCGCGGGCCCACGCGAGCGCCTACGACAACCGTCTTCAATTTGGCGATGCTGAATCCGAGAGCGAGTCCGGCTGCTGTACCACCAGTGCCAAGAGGAACCACCACGGCGTTCGGCAATGGCAGCTCGCCGCTGGCAACTTGCGCTGCCAGCTCCAATCCTGCGTTCACGTGACCGAGAATTCCGCGCGGCGAGCTACCACCCAGTGGTATGTAGCGACTCGGATCGGCCCAGCGAGCGATCATGGCGCGGGAAAGACCAGACAGAGCGAAACGGGACATCGTGATTCGGCCGCACAGGTCAAAGGCGCGAGCGGCAACCGCGAGTGAAGTGTCGCTCATGTCATGGCGCCAGCTTATGGCGCTCGTATGGACCCCCAACCGTTGAGCGTGAAAGGCGGTTGCAAGCACATGCGTTGAGCCCTCGCCGCCGATCGTGAGTACGGTTTCGCCTTGCCGCCTTGCCGCGAGCAGGAACTCCAGTGCGCGCACCTTGTTGCCGCCGAGCTCCGCCGCGGTAAGGTCGTCCCGCTTGATCCACAGCTCGCCAGGCACTGGAAATCCTTCGAGTTTCTCAACTGGAGTTGGAAAACTCCCAAGTTCCACGCGAGGAACTTCCGCCAAAGCGGGAAATCGCCGAACGAGCGGTATTTGCTCTGCGTCAGTCGTCGTCGTTTTCTCCCATGATTTCGATGTCATCGCCTACTACGTCTTCAACGTACAACATCTTGATGGATACCATTACCGCAGCGATCGCGGGCACCGCAACCAGAAGACCGAGGAAACCGAAGACCAACGCCATTAGCGCCTGGCCCATGATCGTCAAGGCTGGCGGGAGATCGATGCTTCCCTTCATCAAGAGCGGGATTAGAAGGTGATTCTCAACGAACTGAATGCCGATGTAAGCGAGCATGACGTAGAAGGCTTTTTCCGGTGAATCCAGAAATCCCATCGCCACCGCGGGTATGGCGCTCAGCAACGGTCCGATCGTTGGAACGAACTCCAGCAAGCCCGCGATGATCCCGAGAGCGAACGCAGCCTTCACCCCGAGCAGGAGCAGGACGCCCGTGGTAACCACGCCGATCGCCACCATTGCTATGAGTTGCGTAACCAGCCACCGCCTCAGTACGGTAGCCATCGCGCTCAGAACCTCACCCGCGCGATCCCGCGCCCTGTGCGGAAAGAGATGCATCAGCCCGCGATGGTAAGTGTCCGGGTCAGCGCCGATATAAATCGCCAGGAAAGTTATGAGAAGTACTCCGGCAAAAACCGTGAAGGTCGAAGTCAGGAAGGGGAAGAGATATCGTGTCACTCCGCTGAACTGGCCACCTATCCGATTTCTCAGAGTGCTTGGCGGTCCCTCTCCCCTGGTTGCCTGGGCGCGGGCACTGTCCTGCGGTGTCCTCGGCGAAGAGAGGCTGGTGGCGGTGTCCTGCTGCGGCGTCTCAGGCGTAGGCGTGCCGGCTGTCGGAGTGGTGCCGGTGATTTCGCTTCCGCCAAGGACCACTCCGAAGAATCCGCTCTGGTTCTTATTTATCCAGCTCTCGACCTTGTCGACCGCCTGCGGGAGCTTGCTTCGGAGCTCGCCCGCCTGCTCCCTCAGTGTTGGAGCCATCCAGGCTCCGAGTCCGATAAGGAGTCCGTAGAACCCAAGCACGATTGCGGCTGCCCCCAGGCCTCGCGGAATGCGCCAGCGAGCAAGCTTGTCAACACCCGCTTCCACGGCGAGCCCGAAGAGGATGCCGAGAAAGGCGGTGAGAATGAGAGGGCTAGCCAGCCATACGAGCTTGAGACCTATGTACATGCCCGCGATCAAAGCTGCGGCGCGCAGCACGTCACGGCTGCGCCAGCCGATCACCCTCCGGCGGCGCTCACCTGCGCGGGGCGGACCGGGTGGGCCCGGCACCCGACGTTCGGGTTCGATCTTCGGCGCGGCTGAAGCGTCAGCAGGAGATAGTGGATCAGACACTTTCGGATTGTTGGATTGCGGATTGCGGATGGCGGATCGCGGATCTTGTCGATATCGCACCGTCGTCCGCTTCGCGCAACTCCGGCTGCACTCTGTTAAGCTAGAAAGGGGCTCGACCCGGTCGCGTTTTCTTCCGCAAACCGCAATTCGCATTCACTGCACAAGTGCCGAATAAAAATTCCTTGCATCCACCTGTATTTTTGACGGACGCGGGCGCGACCGAGGACTTTCTTGCGTCGATCGGGCGGTCACTGACGATTGCCGTAGATACCGAGGGAGCAAGCTTTCACCGGTTCGTAGACCGGATCTATCTCCTGCAGATTTCGACGCGACAAGACAGCGCGATCATTGACCCACTTACAGCGGGCACCCTGGCGCCGCTTGGGCGGATCCTGGAGAATCCGGAGATCGAGGTGGTCTTCCACGATGCGGACTACGATCTGCGATTGCTGCATCAGGACTATGGTTGGCACGTCAAGAACATTTTCGATACGCGCGTTGCCGCGCAGTTGCTGGGAATCAACTCATTTGGGCTGGCCGCCCTCCTGAGCCAGTTTTTTTCGGTGAAACTGGACAAGAAGCACCAGCGCGCCGATTGGTCCATGCGACCCCTTTCTCAAGAAATGCTGGAGTACGCCGCGCAGGATACGCTGTACCTGCTGGAGCTTCGTGACAGGCTCGCGGACGAGCTTGAAGCCAAAGGCCGCTGGGGCTGGGCTTCGGAGGAATTTACCCGACTGGAAGGCACGAAGTGGAGGGTGGAAGATGAGGGAGCAGCCTACCTGCGCATAAAAGGCGCGCGCGATCTCAGTCGTCGGGAGCTGGCGATCTTTCGGGAACTAGCTACCTGGCGGGGGGAAATAGCGCGTGAACTCGACCGTGCAACTTTCCGCGTGGCTGGAAACGAGACGCTGCTCGAGGCGGCCCAGAAAGCGCCGCAGTCGGTTGAGGAACTCGCACGAGTGAAGGGCATGCCTCGCGCCCTGGTAGAAAGGCGTGGTTCGGAGATAATCGCCGCTGTAGGCCGTGGACTATCTGTGCCCGAAGACCAGCTTCCGACCTTTCCACGCGCCCCACGCTGGGACCGTGATTCCAAATTCGAGACGCGCGCCGCGGCGTTGAGGACTGTACGTGATGATGTAGCCCGAGCGCTCGACATGGATCCTGGCGTTTTGTGCGCGCGCGAACGGCTCGAGGCTGTGGCGCGGAAAAACCCCCAAAAAATGGAAGAACTCGAGGAAGTACAGGAGCTCCGCCGCTGGCAGATCAGCGCGCTTGGCGAGGCATTTCTGCGCGCACTCGCCCGCACCTAGCGGCGGTTCCGGTCACATGCCGAGGTAGGATCTGATCCGCGGCTCAATTCGGTCAGCGGTCCAGAAAGGAGTCCAAACCAGATTGATCGCGACTTCCTCGACGCCCGGCATGGCGCGTATCTGCTGCTCCGCGTCGCGCATGATTTCCGGTCCCGACGGGCAACCAGGCGAGGTGAGGGACATGTCCACAGAGACCTTGGCTCCATCCACCCGGATGCTGTAAATAAGCCCGAGATCGAGAATATTGAGGTTAAGGTCCGGGTCTTTGACTCTTCTCAGAACCGACTTGACCTGGTCCTCGGTAATTCCCTCCTCGGAATTCGTCGCTGCTCCGACAGCGGCATCGCCGGCGATTCGCTCCTGATCCGTAATCAACTCGTCGCTCATTGTTCTCCCTGAATGACGTTAGGTATCGGACTCGGTCTCCTGACTACCCCAAGAGTAAAGATAACAAAAAACCCGGAGAAGATCCGGGTCATGAACGGGGTAGTTTCCTGCAAGCTCAAGAGCCCAAATGTCAACTTCGCGCGCGTTTCGCCACTGGCTTGCGCGCCACAGGCTTCTTCGCTGTAGATCGCGAGGGCAGTGCCTTCGATTTCCTTACCGTAGACGGCGTTACCTTCGAGACCGGCTTGCGAGTCGCTGAGGAGCGCGGCTTGACAGCCGTTTTGCGTACCTTGCTCGATTTTGCGGCCGTCACTTTCGAGCTACTCCGAGCAGCCGTTCTCGACTTCGCGGACCGGCTCGATCTCCGCGATTTCGATGCCTTGCCCCGGCGCGCCTTGTAGCTCCTTTCTACACCATTCCAGCCCACCGCACGGTCTGCACGAAAGGCAGCTGGCATGGCAAGAATTCCCTGCGGACTGTCCATTACCGCGATCGCGGCTGCGTCGGCCAGGTCAGCTCGAACGTCCGAAATAACCTTGGCGGGACGCCGAGCACGAGCCGCGTGCACGCGATTCGTGAGCAGGAGCACGAACATGTCGCGGTCAGGGTCGATCCAGAGAGAGGTTCCCGTGTAGCCCGTGTGACCGTACGCATTGTCGCTCAGGTAACGGCCTGAGCCGCCTGATCCGTCGGCCGATGCCCACCCGAGCGCACGATTGCCTACCGAGCGGTGAGTGAACAGCCGGACCGTAGAATCGCTGATGATCCGGGTGCCGTTGTATTCGCCACCATTGAGCATTAATTGAGCGAAGATGCTGACGTCCGCTGCCGTGCTGAAGAGACCGGCATGCCCGCTTACGCCACCCATGGCATACGCGTTCTCGTCGTGAACTTCGCCGCGGAGCGGATAACCGCGTGGTGGCAACAGTTCGGTGGGGGCTATGCGATCGCGAAGTGAAGCATCCGGACGGAAACCTGTGTCCTTCATGCCGAGTGGGGCGAAAACGCGTGCCTCCAGGAATTCATCCAGACCGATTCCGGCCACTTGCTCCACGATTATTCCGAGCGTTGCCGCCCCGATGTCGGAGTAGATGAAGCAGGTACCAGGTCGGCATGTCAGCGGCGTCGTGAGCACCTGCCAACGCGCTTCCGCGGGCGTATGGGCAACCCGCCAAAGGTCACGGCTCGCGGGAAGTCCCGAGCGGTGGGTGAGTAGCTGGCGGACAGTAACGGAATCCTTCCAGCCGCCCGTGAACTCTGGAAGGTACGCGTTCACTGGGGCATCCAGCTGAATACGCCCTTCGTCGTACAGAATCATCACCGCAGTGGTTGTCCCCACCACTTTCGTAAGTGACGCAAGGTCGTATACCGTCTCGCTAGCCGACACTACTGCGGAGTGTGTCCAGTCCAGCTTGCCAAAGCCCTTTTGCCACACCGCGAAGCCCTTTCGTCCGACAACGACGGCCGCTCCCGGATAACCACCCGCCGAAATTCCTCTGCGAATCACTCGGTCAATTGACGCGAGACGCCCGGCCGACATCCCTACAGCGGATGGCGAACGAACCGGTAGACCATCACCGGTGGATATGGCGAATGCGGCGAGGAGCAGAGTTATCACTGCGAGATTTCTTTACTGAAGTTGAAGCGAGGAAAGCAGCGGTGGGAAGCGCTAAGACGAACTGAAACAAGTACTTGAGACCTGTCGCGCACGGGGGGAGCGCAACCTGCTTATGATACTGCCAAACTGGGGCGAAGTTCCCGGGTTTGCAGCGGCGGTGGGCGATCCAGGCCGCTATCACGCTATCTGACAACGACATGATAGGATCGGGGGCGTCTAAGGTCAAGACGCGTAACGAGGCCCGTAAGTCACGGGAGAAGCAGGCATAAGGCACCAGGCACCAAGAACCAGGCACCAGAACTAGGAACCAGGAACCAGGAACCCAGGAGCCAGGAACCAGGAACCAGGTTACCGGGGTTTCGGGCCGCGAAGCGCCGGGCGGGGGAATACTGTCGGTACCGTGAAACGAGGAACAGGTTGCTGCCTGGGAGGTGCATCTCAGTTCGCCCTGCCGCACTCCGTCCGCTTTCTCCTTGTCCGTGGTGCCTTATCCATTTTCCCGGGCGGCTGGTTCCTGGTTTCCTGGTTCCTGGTTCCTGGTTCCTGATGCCCAGGAACAGCGAATCTTCGCGACGTGGGATCACGTAACGTCTGGATATGAAGGCAACCATTCCGGTCTCGCCGCGTGACCAACCCCATGAAGGCATGGAAACCGACCAGCTCATGATCAGACGCGCCATCACAGGCGATGAGCGGGCGTTGCGCCACCTGTGGACGCAGCACGCTCCGCACATCGACGCGGTGGTCCGGCGATTGGTCGGCGATCCGGACCTTGCGGCCGACATAGCGCAGGATGTGTGGATGCAGATTTTCCGAGCGCTTCCCGGATTTCGCGGAGAGGCACAGTTTGGTACCTGGGCGCACCGGATCGCCGTGAATCGAACGCTGAACGCGCTTCGCAAGAGTCGTCGTCTCGCGAAAATAGAGACGGATATGGAGGAAGACACTGCGATGGTGGAGATGGACGACGAAGCACCATTCGTTGCTGAGTCCATCGATCAGGCAGCAGCTTGCCTCCCACCCGGTGCTCGTACTGTATTCTTCCTTCACGACGTAGAAGGGTATACGCACGAAGACATTGCCGCGGAGCTGGGTATCACCGCGGGAGCGTCCAAATCGCAATTATTCAAGGCACGCGCGAAGCTTCGCCGGCTCCTCGCGCACCTCGTGGATGGACCACAGCCGGCTCGGAACCGATCACATGTTGCATCTTGAAGCTGAACGTCTGGCCGCGCTGGCCGACGATGAAATTACTGCCGCGGAGCGAAGTCACCTCGCGGTTTGCGCGGAGTGTGCCCGCGAGCTGAGTGCGTACGTTGCGCTGCGAGATCGCGCGTACACCGAAGGCGAGGCTGGTTCCACAATCACCAGCTGGACAAGATTGGCGGCTCAGCTCAGCGCCGAAGGGCTCATTCGCAGGACCGATATCGTTGAGCGCCGGGAAAGGAGCGCCCGAGCTGTGGGGTGGATGCAGGCCGCTGCCGCTCTGCTCTTCGTAGCCGGTGGTGTGACCATGGGATGGATGGGTGCACGTGTGTCCGCCTCGCGGAATCCAATCGTCGCGGGCTCCGCCGACGTCGCAACAGCGTCGCAGGGCGTCTCCATCGTTTCGGTTGGTGGCTCGAGGGTGACCGACACATTGGCAAGATTCACGAGCCTTGTGGAAGCGCAGGCGGTTTTGACGCGAGCTGAACGAGAGTATCGCCAGGCCATGACCTATCTCGCGAGCAACGACACGACCACGGCAACGTTCCGCAACTCCGATGTTTATCGTGCACGGCTTGCGGCACTCGATGCCATGGCCGGCGCCGCCCGGGACGGAGTGAACGAATTGCCGCACGATCCCATCATGAATCAGTACTATATGTCCACGCTTGCCGCACGGGAGGCGACGCTCCGGCAGTTGGGCGGCACGTTGCCGGCCGGCGTTCGACTGACACGCTTTTAAGAGGGCCATGCCGCAAGTGATGAGTTCAAGCAGCGTCAGCCATTACGGAAAGCTCAAGTCAGTGCTATTGGCATTGGCGGTTGCGAGCGCGTTTGCCTATCCGTTCGCGGGTGTGAGCGTGGTCAATGCCCAGGAGTGCCGTGACTGCGACTCAACGCCGCGAGCACGTCGCGAGCGTGCGTCGCAGCAAAAGGAGATCGAGAGACTTCGCAAGCAGATCGAGGTCGCGCTTCGCACGCTTCAGGGTGATTCCCTGAATCCTCGCCTCCTGCGCGCAACGCAGGATCAACTCCGCCAGGCGGTTCGCGGTCTCGAGGTGGCTCAACTGCGGTTGGCTGCCGAGAGGAATGCTATACTCGAGGCTCAGCGACTGGGCGAAGTGGTGCGCTTGGGAGGTCATGTCCAAGCTGATGAATACAGTCTTCTTCAGAGCAGGCGTGCGGGGCACCCGGGTTGGCTGGGAGTTACGCTTTCTTCAGCGGCGGAATCCATCGGCGAGAAGGATGGCAAGCCCTTTTGGAGGTTTCATGCGTACCCGATTGTGGAAGCGGTGGAGCCCGGCTCTCCGGCTGACAGGGCGGGCGTTGACGCCGGTGATGTGCTGCTGGCCTTTGACGGGCGGGATCTCAAGACCAGCTCGCTCTTCCTGAATGACATGATCCGTCCGGGGAATACGCTTCCCATACGGCTGCGCCGTGAAGGTGAAAGCAAGACCATAAGAGTGAGGGTTGGGGAGAAGCCACGTGGCTTCGAGTTCCAGTTCGAGTATGATCCTCCGTCTGTGGCTCGTCCACAAGCTCAGCCCGGTCTCAGGAGGGCTCCGAGAGTAGCGGTGGTTCCGGCTTTACCTGAGCCGGCAATCGCGCCAATGCCGCCGATGCCTTCGCCAATGCCTTTCGTCTGGGGTGGCGCATCTACAGTAGTCGCCGGCGCATCCCTCGCCACCGTTCGTGAAGAGCTTGGGGATTATTTCGGTGTGTCGAATGGGCTGTTGGTGCTGCGGGTTGGTCCCGGAACTCCTGCTTCACGAGCGAGCCTCCGCGACGGTGACGTCATAGTGCGCGCGAATGGCGAGGACGTTGAAACGGTGCAGGAGCTGCGAGAGGCGATCAGCGAAGCGGCGGAGCGACAGGAAATGAAGCTGGATGTTGTCCGCAAACGCGAGAAGATTAGACTCACCTTGCGTTGGTAGGGTTCGAACCATCAAACTCACCCTGCGGTGGTAGGCTTCGAACCGCAACGAGTACGGTGTTCGGTGCACGGTGTTCGGTGCGCGGTTGGTACAGCGCGGTGTTCGGTGCTCGGTTGCCACCGCGCGGTACCCGGTGCTCGGAAAATGACAGGGCGTCATTGCACACCTTCGCAGTTCGCAGTTCACGCAGTACGCAGTACGCAGTAAGCAGTATAGTTCGCCTTCCCTCGTCAACGATTCACGCACCCGGGCTCGTGCCGTCTACCACTACCGTTGGTGCTACTGGCGCTGGTGTCGTAGAGGCTTCGCCGATGGGCGTGCCTGCCTTTCCTATCTCTTCCTTTGACTTCTCGGATGAGATGCCGGCGAGACTGCCGGAGGCAATCCAGCCGTTTTCCGCGGCGTGTCGCGCGGCCGCCATTGTGTCGTCCGCAAGAATCAGTGTGCTTCCAGCACGAACAACTTCTTCGGCGAGGGAACGAATTGCCGCCGACCGTCCCGGATCGGGCGTCACGTTGCGTATGTATGCCGCGAGGATGCGCTTCGGATAGCGGGCGATGATCTCACTGTAGATCTCTGGATCTTCCTGCCCACTATCTCCGATGAGAATGACCGGAAGATCGGGGTAGAGATCCATTATCTGCGAGATGGCGCCGAGCTTGTGCGGGCCATGCTTCGGACGCTGGAGGGCAAAATCCCAGTCGCGTAGCATGAGCGGGCCCAGCGGAATTTCCTGTAGCTGCATGAACTCGGTCAGCAGATGGTACAGGTTCCACGGACTGCTGGACACATAGAAGATCGGGTTGAGAGCCGCACCGTCCGCGCCGTCTTGCAGCGCGCGATAAAAGGCCGAAACTCCGGGGAAGGGCAGGCGAGTTCGCGCATTCTCAAACAGAGTGGCGCGCGCCATCCGCACGAGATCGGTTGCACCGGTTTGAAGTACGGTATCGTCAATGTCGCTGATGACCGCGAACTTTGCCGATGGCGGTGGAACCAGAATCTCTCCATTACCAAGAACGGCCTCGGAGTCGGAACGCCGCGGCTCAATGAGCTCCGCTTCGGCGGTGTGCCAGAGAGTTGTGGATGTGTTAGCGACGGCAGGAACGAGCCAGGCGCTGAAGTAACCTTCCTCGTCGGACACTACGTCCTGCTGCGCACCGGCGTAGCGGACGCTCAGCCTTGCGTGCGGAACCTCATCACTCTCGAGGCGCTTGAGAGCGTTGATCAGGTTGCGCCAGCGCGAATCAGAAGCTGTGGACCTGGCTCCTTCGTCCTCCAGAACGCGTCCGGTGATGAATGCGCGCTCAGCGGTACCGTAGCCTCTGTAAATGACGATCTGCAACGGATCGCGCACCAGCACTTCATCGGCTTCCCGACGTGCGGTAGCGACACGCGATTGCAGGTCGGTGGCGATATTACCGAGTACGGAGCGCCATTTGGTCATGACTTAAGGATTGCGGATTGCGGATTGCGGACTGACACCCGAGCACTGCGAATGGAGACTGGATGACGATCGCGAGAGAACGCTACACGCAGTGAGTGATGTTTTTTGGCCAGGGGTTTTGGTGTTACTTCGCGTGACGTACAGTGATTCCGCAATCCGCAATCCGCAATCAAACCTCCTACAACCTGCAAACTTCCGGCATTAAAGAGCGGTGGATGGCCGCGGCCGCGATAGCTCCTTCCGCTGCGGCGGAAATCGCGAGATGAGGGCTCGGCACCAGATCTCCAGCCGCGTATACGTTCGGGACTGAAGTCTCCTGGCTGCGATCCACCTCGATCATGTCCAGATCATTTCGCTTGCAGCCTAGTTGAAAGCCCAGATCATCTGCCGGATACTGTCCGAGCGCGAAAAAAATGCGCTCACAATCCAGTGCCTTGCCGCCGGCAAGCTCGAGTTGTCGGACCTGGCCCTCCCTGGAGCCCATGCGGGTGATCTTGTCGACGAGAACTGGAACATTGAGCTGGTCGAGCTTCGCCAGCACGCTCGCCTCGATGTTTGCCGGTTCACCATTTGTGCAAATCACCAGGTCGTTCGTCCATGTAGTCAGCGCGAACGCCATGCCCGCAGCCTTACGCCCCGACGCGATCACGACCGTCTTGCACCCTCGAGCCTCGTAGCCGTCGCAGTCAGGACAGTGGTGAACGGTTTCTCCGTAGCACCGATCCAGCCCCGGCACATCCGGCCATTCGTCCTTGATGCCGAAGGCAAGCAAGAGCCGGCGTGATTCGAAAACCTTACCGTTGTCGAGGATGAGACGAAAGTGTTCCTGATCCAATCGAGCTGCGGTTTGTACGCACCCATCGATCAGCTCAGCGCCGAACCGGCGTGCTTCATCACGTCCGGCGCCGCGCAGATCCTTTGGCGCAACGTCGGGGAGGCCGAGATATCCGTGCACGCCACGCGCTTCCCAATTGCGCGGATCGCCTGAATCAATGAGTACGACAGAGTGCAGATAGCGTCCAAGCCAGATCGCTGCGCTGAGACCAGCGGGCCCGCCGCCAACAATTGCCGCGTCGTAAAGGGATGGTTCCGAGGACATGTGGGAGAAGGAAAAAGGAACCAGGGATCAGGCACCAGGAACCAGGACCTGGAACAGGCATCAGGGACCGAAAACAACCAAGGGCGCACCACCGAGACAAGTTCCTCGTTTGCGCGCCCTGCTTGTTTCCATGTTTTCTTCCCTGGTTCCTGGTGCCTGATCCCTGGGTTACCTGATCGACCCCGGCGGAAGCGAGTAGAGCAGCTTGATCGTCGCGCGGTCCGCATCGGAAAGGTCGCGCACGCGAACGCGTGATGTCATGATGTTCGAGGTGTCTGCCGTGTGATCGAGACCAAGAAGGTGGCCAACCTCGTGGAGCGCAATAGCTCGAATCGATGGGCCATCGAGCACCTCGCGCTCGTTGTGATGCAGAGCGAGGACAATGCTTCCCCCGACGATCCACCAGCGACGGTCGCGTGACCAGTGCGTCTTGCCGCTGATGGGCTGGTCGAACTGGTCCTGCCAGGTGACATGAATGTCGGCGTCGCTGGAATCCACTACGAAGGTGAAGAGCACAGGAATTCCGGCTAACGACCATTCTGTGAAGGCTTCCCGAACGCGGGAAGGAAATTCGGGACGCCAGTCTGGCAAGTTGCTTCCGTCGGCGACCCACACGCGGAGAGGTTTTTCCACGCGCTCGGGCCACCGTGTCAGGGCGGAATCACGAGCCAGAAGTATTTCACCAATGTAGGTGCCACGCTCGCCGCGGCGTATGCGCGCCCGGAGCTCGTCCGCATCGAGAGACTCGATCGCGCGCTCGACCGCGATATCCAGCGAAGTCGGACGGGTATTCGTTACGGGTGAACGTGGCGCATTCGCGCGCCTGGCGGCTGCGGCATCGAGGGTCGCGTGCTGCGATATCGCGATCCGATCCTGCCCACGCGCACCTGTCCGGCGCGATGCCTCGCGTGCGGCTAGCAGGATTGCTGGGATCAGCAGGATGTACAGCGGTGATCGCATTATCGGCAGGTTGGCGAGCGGATACTAATGAGGGCCGAGGAACTCCTCGACAACCTCGAAAAACCGGTCGGGCGCCTCGAGAAACGGGAGGTGCCCTGCTTCTGGAATGACGGTCAAGGACGCGTGAGGCAACACAGAAACCAGTGATCGAGCCGATTCGACCGGAACGACATCTTCCAGACCGTGAATGACGATCGTCGGTGTGTTTAAAGCACCCAGGAGGTGGCTCCAGTCATAGCCGTCACGCCACAGTTGCGCCGCAACCGAGGCACCGGTATCGCTTTGAGATCGCGGCAATGGGATCAGCTTGGCGAGCTCGCGATCGGCGAACCAGGCGGGGAAGAGCGTGCGGGCGTAGGCGCTGTGTACGCCTATGTCCGGAGTCGAAAGCGCAGACAGGGTGTGACGGGCAAGAGCGGCGCGTTCGGCCGGATGCAGCCGAGCCAGCGCTGCCGACACCATTTCGTCACGCAAAGCGCTGGTCGGACCAAGAGCATCAACGAGCACGAGGCGCCGTACGCCTTCCGCATCGCGTTCGGCGCCAAGCATGGCAATGCCGGCTCCCCAGGAATGTCCGAGCACGTCCCATTGGCGCAAGCCGATCGCCTCCCTGAGCGCGGCAAGATCCTCAGCATCGTGCTCGATGCGCGCAGTCGACGTATCAGCGGGTATCGTGGATTCGCCACGGCCGCGCTGGTCGTACAGGATGAGTTGGCGTTTGCTCGCGAGAGGAGACAGCGCGGGCCAGAGCAGTGTGTGATCGAAGATGAGTCCGCCGTTCACGCACACCAGCGGTGTGGCGGCGGGCACAGCCGGCGTCCGGAAGACCGCGAACAGGATCCCGCGCGCTGCCACCGTGTCGCGACGAAGGTGGGGATGCGGCCCGTGCTTCCGGCGGAAGGCTATCAGTCGTTGGCGGGCGGAGAGCATTATGGGCGGGCAACGTACTTTTCCGGCGGAACTGCAGCCAGTCTGTCGCTACGCGAGTTGGCGTGTTGTGATCACTGACTGAATTTCACCGAGCACGGCCACGTCCGTCTCCGTGCCAGCGCGTACCTGGAGCGCGCGCAGGCCTTCCAGCGACCCGATCTGGCCAAGAGCCCACGCGACATGCTGTCTGACGAGAGGCTCGGGATCGCCAAGTGCGCGCACGAGGTCCGGCACGTCATCGGAATTCCTGATATTACCGAGTGCGACTGCCGAATTGCGAGCCAGCCCTCGTCGTTTCGCGCGTTTGAGTGGCGAGCGCGAGAAGGTGTTCCTGAACTCACCTTCGTCCATGGCCAGGAGCTCGCGTGCGAGTGTCCGTGCATCCTTTGCCTTGAGTGCATCGCGCGCTTCCAATGCGGGCTCCGTTAGCTCCCGCGAAAATTTTACGTTCCATGGGCATACGTCCTGGCATATATCGCAGCCATAGATCAGCTCGCCCATGCTCTCGCGAAGGTTCGACGGGATAGCACCGCGCAGCTCGATGGTGAGATACGAGATGCAGCGCGTCGAATCGAGAACGCGCGGCTCGGGAAAGGCATTCGTTGGGCACGCGTCGAGGCAGCGTCGGCAGGTACCGCATCGGTCGGCCTCAAACGGAGCGTCAGGCGTCAGCTCGAGATCGAGCAGGAGCGCGCCTATAAAGAAGAACGAGCCGAGCTCGGGATTGAGAAGGTTGGTATTTTTTCCGAACCAGCCAAGCCCGGCGCGGCGCGCGAGATCGCGCTCGAGAATCGGACCTGTGTCGATGTATGACTTGCCGCGAACGGGCATCCCAAGCTGCCCCTCCACCCACGCGTGCAGGGAATCAAGCTTCGCGGTCATGACGTCGTGATAGTCGTCGCCTCGGGCATAGCGGGCGACGGGACCGGTGGGCTGCGTCCCGCCGTAATTCAGCGCGACAACCACCGCGCTCGATACGCCAGGGTACGGAAGTCTGGTGTCACGGCGCTTGCCAGCCCATCTCGGCAGATAGCTCATCTCACCGGCGTAGCCGCGCGCTAGCCACTCCTCGAAGTAGGCCGATGTTTCTGCGACGCCGAGACTGGCTATGCCTGCGAGATCAAAGCCGAGCCCGAAGGCCTGGGCTTTGACACGCTGCTCCAGCGCGGCGGCGGCGGTTCGCGCAATCATTGTCGGTTGGCAACCCAGCGTGCGTACCGAATGACGTGCTCAACGGAGGGAATGGCGTCGTAGCTTCCATACGCCGTGTGCATCCGCCACCGCACGTATTCACGTGGCGGGAGCGGAAGAAAGGGCGGCTTGCGATACCAGCTGCGCGCCCGGAAGTTCCAGACTACTCGCAGCAGATCGGCAGCCAGGGTGGGAGAGCGCGCGACGTGCGACAGGAGCGCGAGTGTGAGTCGAAGCCAGGGCATAACTCTTAATCTCTAGGGCGCACCATGCTGTATCAACTCGTTATGGGCGCTGTTGTCCATCTGGCCGCTCTTTCGGTCGCGGGCCCGCAGAAATTGATGGAGCCTTTTTTTTAAGCAGGATTGCGGCTCCCTCCGACCAGCCTCAGCTCCCCGATTTCCTCGCCGCGCTCGCGGGTATCGATCTCAGATACAACGAGAGCGCCTTCAACTCCACGTCCGTCAGTCGCGCGAATGACTTCCACGGCATGTATTGGTTGTTGAGGTGCTTGCTCGCGGGCGTGATGCCGGTGCGAATCGTACGGACGAACTCGTCTTCGGACCACCCGGCAGTGCCCGAGCGCGATGTGAGGTCGGGCGCCGGCGGCGCCCCGGGCTCTTCCGACTCTCCTCCGCCAAGGCTTTGCCCGTGACAGAACCGGCACTGACCGGCGAGATAGTCCCCATATGCCACTGTCACACCGGGCTCAGGGGTAATGGGTTTGGAGGTGTGATCGATCGACGCCGCCTCGGGCTTCATTGCCCCGGTCGCAACCAGAATTCGAGCGAGTGGCCAGAGCGTCGTTTTCGGGAGAACGTTGTCGACTGGAGGCATCGAATTGAGGTACGCGACGAGGGCGCGGAAATCATCATCGCGCATGTTGTTATAGTTCTCGGACGGCATGATGAGGAGCGACGTGCTGTCCCGCCGGACGCCATGCCGGATGGCTCGGTCCCAGTCCTGCTCTGTGTAAACGTCAATTCCACCCTTGCCCTTCGTGAGATTCGGTGGCACCAGCCGTCCCATCGGAAATTGACTGAACAACACCTGGCCGCTCAGGTTTGACGCATGGCATTCTGTGCACCCTCTCGTTTCGGCAATGGTTCTGCCGCGCTCGAGAGAAACGGAGTCACCGGGGTTGGTCAGAGCAGCCATGGGCACCTGATACCGCTTGCCCAGCTTTACGCTGCTGACGGCATATGACACTCCGATGACGAGTATCAGGAGACCCACAATCACTCCCAGCGTGATACCGAGGTATCGCTTCCATTTAGCCACGGCATTTCCGGTACGAGAAGCCTCATTGCGCTGCTGTGCAGCGGGTGCGCCACACTAGTCGGCTTGCTGCACTCGCAAACGCGACAAAATACGAGTGATAGCAAGAGGGCTACGCAGATCTTATCGCCACCCTTCGCCGCGCGCGAACGTTGGCCCGAGCTTTGGCGTATAATTCAGGTTGCCAGCCGCTTTCTCGGGTCACGCGATCCGCGATCACCTTCATCCCAAATCCAACGATGCTCTTCTCCTCACTCGCGCTCTTCGCCGTCATGTATCAGGGCCCGCAACAACCAACTGGCCAGGGACTGCCGGCGTCACCCGTGGCTCGCCTCAGCATCACGCCCTCCAACCGAGTGCTCGCAGTCGGCGATACCATGCGGATCAAGGCGCAGGCGATCGATTCGGCCGGCAAGGTTCTGGAAAACATTCAGGTACGGATATTTCAAGCAGGCGCCCGCTTCGAGGGAGAGGTGGATTCTACCGGTCTGGTCACCGCCGGCGCGCCGGGAACGCTCCCCGTCGCCGCGATAGCTGTGGTTCCAGGGCGGAAGCCCTTTGTCGAGCGATTCGACATTCGGATGGTACCTGGTCCTGCAGCGCGCGTTGAAGTGACACCGCGAGTTGCGAAACTGGTTGTCGGCCAGCGCCTTCACCTCGACGCCAACTCCTTCTCCCGGAGCGGAGACAAGCGCGCCGATCGAATCTCGTGGAAGAGCAGTGCGTCTGGAGTTGCCAGCGTCGGAGCAGGGGGGCTCGTGACCGCGCTCGCGCCCGGCCGGGCTGCAATTACGGCGACCGCCGGGGATATTGCGGAATCCGTTGCAATGGAAGTCGTCGCTAATACCATCACCTCGGTAGTGGTCACGCCAGCGCGGAGCGAAGTTCGGCAGGGTGATGTGATCGACTTCTCAGCCGTTGCGAAGGATGCCGCGGGACGAACACTCGCTGGCCTCACACCGAACTGGAGCTTCTCTCCGGGCGGCGGCAGCATCGATCCCGATGGACGCTTTGTCGGCTACGCTCCAGGCGAATACCTCGTGACCGCCAATTTCGGAACGCGCAGCGCGGATGCGGCAGTGACTCTCGCACCGCGCGACGCGCGTCGCCCGGTCACTGTGGTTGGGAGATTGCCACGATCCCTTTTCACCACCGAAGAAGTGTGGCTGCACCCGAATGGCAAGTTCGCCTACCTCGGGACCGGATCGGGAGGCGACCGCATGTACGCCATCGACATCAGCAATCCCGCAAAGCCCGTGGTTACCGACAGCATCGTGGCGAACACGCGGCGGGTAAACGACATCATGACGACTGCGGACGGCAAGACGCTGGTCTTCACGCGTGAAGGCGCCGCAGACCGAAAGAACGGCATTGTTATCGCCTCGCTCGATGATCCCGCGCACCCCAAGGTCATCTCCGAATTTACGGAAGGCGTTACTGCAGGCGTGCACTCGGCGTTCGTCTACGCTCAGCCCAAATTCGGCACGCACATTTATCTGACGAACGATGGGACTGGGGCGCTGCACGTGGTCGACATTGCCGATCCGAAGAACCCGAAGGAAGTCGGGCAGTGGCGCACCGAACGTCCCGACGCCGGCCGCTCGCTGCATGATATCGATATCCAGGACGGGTTGCTGTACGCCAGTTACTGGAACGACGGACTGGTGATTCTGGATGTAGGGAATGGGATAAAGGGCGGCAGCCCATCCAGGCCCCAGCTTGTGACGCAGTACAAGTACGATCTCAACGACCTGTACCGTGATGTAGAAGCCGTCGCCGGGCCCGGATTCATTCGCGGAACGCACACAGCGTGGCGTCACAAGAATTATGTCTTCATCGCGGATGAAGTTTTTCCCGCGCGCGGAGTGACTGGCGCCAAGGATGCCTCCGCGTTCCGGGCCTACGGGCGCTTGCAGGCGATCGACATCAGCGACATCAAGAATCCACGATCGGTAGCGTGGTACGAGCCCGAATACGGCGGTGTGCACAACATCTGGGTCGCTGGTGACACGCTTTACATGGGCGCGTACAATGGCGGCTTCCGCGCCTTCGACGTCAGCGGCGAGCTACGTGGCGATCTCCGGGCGCAGGGACGCGAAATCGCGCACCTGAACACAGCCGACATGGACGGCGCGTCAAAGAACAGCGCCATGACATGGGGCGTAGTGGTGAAGGATGGACTGGCTTACGTGAACGACATGAACAACGGTCTCTGGATCGTGAGGATCGATCCGAAGCCAGTGGTACCGTAAAACTGGGGAGTAGGGGATGGGGGATTGGCAGTAGCTAAACGGGAAACGGGAATCGGGAATCGAGGGTGGACGTGAATGACTCCCAAACCCCCATCCCCCACGCCCTAGCTTTTAGCCCCCATCCCCCATCCCCCACTCCCCAGGTTACTCCCCTACTTCCTAAACGAACGTCTTGCCATCGAGTCCTTCCGGCACCGGCAGCCCTAACGCGCGCAGGGCGCTTGGCATGACGTCGGCGGTGCGGCGTGGTGGGCTGGCGAAGGGCCGGTTGCTCAATAGCGGAACGAGCATGTGTTCCTTGTGCAGAGCGCCGTGCGCACTGCGGTGCGGTATGGGCTCGTACCTGGCGCGAAGATCCCAATCGCGTTTCGCGGAGACAATGATGTCTCCCGCGCGTGAGGAACCGCCTAGCGCGATGATCTGGACGAGCGCATCAGGATAGTCGGAATTGCCGCAGGCGTCATGGCTGTCGTCGGAGCTCAGTTGCGTATGTTCGCCGATGCCGAGTGGATCGCCGGAGATGGGCAGGTAAGAATATCCTTTGCCCAACTCGATCATGGCGGCTCCTCGAGACGGCGCTCGAACTTCGCAGCGATGCGGACCGTGCGGCAGCAGCACGAGATCGACCGCCGGTCTGGCGAGCAGGAAAGCGGCCAGTGACTCCCATCGGCCGGCGAGCGACGGCCACCATGGCCGTGAGCGTAGTGCGCGTTCGACGTACAGGTGCGCCATGGCGTTGCCACTCACCATCACAGCGACGTCCCATGGGCCGTACACCCAGGGATGTCCGATGACTTTGTATCCTTCGCCCTGAATCGCGCCGGCGAGATCGTCGTGCTTTTCAACGGGCGAATGACCGTGATCGCTGGTTACCCAGATATGCGTTTCATCCCAAACTCCGGCGCGTTCGGCATCTGCACGGATCTCGGCAGCGGCGCCGTCCACGATTTTGAGCGCGTCGGTCACCTGCGAGTGCGCGTGGCCGGAGGAATGCGAAGCCTTGTCGACGCCGGTGAACGCGGCGAAGACGAAAGCAGGCCGGCGCTCTCGGATGTGGTGTGCAACATCGGTCGCTATCTGGCGGTCGATGTCGATCCAGCCTTGCAGACTTCCACGAAAGTGCACCTGCGCCACTCGGAGCATGAAGAGAGGCCGGCCATATCCAAGCCTCTCGGAGCGTTGCAGTCCGCGGCCAATCATGTGCATCGCGCCGAGCTTGGTTGGCGTGAGCTCCCACACTGTGGCGGCATCAGGAGCCAGATCACCATCCATCAGACGCATCTGGGAGCCAAGGTAGCTTCTCGTGAAATGGGGAAAACTGCAGCGCGCGCGCGAGCGGTCGTACCATCTGAGCCCTGGTAACCCCAGTGGTCCCGGGAAGCGACCGAGAAGAAAAGGCGTGTACGCCGGCCCCGTGACGGAAGGGAAGACGGTCGACACTGTCCGCATTTCACCCTCCGAGCGAAGCCGGGCGAGAGCAGGAACAACTCCGGAGTCCATTGCTTCGCGGAGCGTATCTGGTCGGGCGCCATCCGCAAGAAGGACTATGACGGGCAAAGAGGCTGGTCCTTGGTGTTCGGGGACGAAGACATTCTCGTTCAGGGCATCAATGACGAAAGGTTCTACGGATGCTTCGGATCAAAACGGATCAAACGGATCGTTCCAACGGTGTGGGGGGCTGCGTCGCCATGACGACTGGATCCGATTAATCGGTTGCTATACGCAGCATCCTGTCGAACTTTGGTTGTTGATGATCGATTGTGCCAGTTGGTGGTGCTGGGTTGTGGGTGTCTGTTCCTTGTTCCTGCTGCCTGGTTTCTGCTCCACTAGCACTGGAAAGGCGACCAGTCGATCTTTCCGATCTTGACTGGCAAGCCTCACGGATCACCGGCCACAGTAAATGCCCCCAGGAAAACCAAGGCGTAAGTCTACTCCGGGAGTTCGTACAGCTTCCGGAAAGAAAATGAATCCCGAAAAGATGGCGGAGGCCGAGCAGGAGTCGCGTGACTACCTGCGACAGCGGACGGAGGAAGCGCATCTCGCCGTGGGTCGTACACCGCCGTCAATGAAGACGGACGCGCGCCGGGTGGGGGCGACCAAGGTCGTGGATCAATCGATTCGGGACCACGTGCCGGTCACGGAAGACGAGAAGTTACTGCAGTCCGAGAGTCGCCCGGACGATTTTACGCGCACGGATCCGTGGCGGGTTTTGCGGATCATGGGTGAGTTCATCGAGGGCTTCGACACTCTCGCTGGCGTCAGCAAGGGGGTTTCCATTTTCGGCTCGGCGCGTATTGGGCCGGACGATCCGCACTACGCCAAGGCGGAGGAGACTGCGCGGCTTTTGGCGGAGGCCGGATTTGCGATAATCACGGGCGCAGGTCCAGGCATCATGGAGGCCGCCAACAAGGGAGCAAGACGCGGCAATGGACCGTCCATCGGCTGCAACATCGAGCTCCCCTTCGAGCAAGGTGCGAATCCGTACGTCGACACGCTCATCAACTTTCGCTACTTCGCCGTGCGAAAAACGATGTTCATCAAATACTCGAGTGCGTTCGTAATCTTTCCCGGTGGATTCGGGACGCTCGATGAGATGTTCGAGGCTCTTACACTCATCCAGACAGGCAAGATCTATCAGTTCCCGGTCATTCTCTTCGGAAGACACTATTGGGCGGGTCTCATCCGCTGGCTACAAACCCGTGTGCTTCTGGAAGGCAAGATATCTTCCGGCGACATCGACTTGGTGCTATTGACGGACGATCCAATGGAGGCGGCTGAGACGGTCATCGCGGCGTATGAGGCACAATCACGAACGGCGTCGCGGCGCATGGAGCAGGAGTAATGGCGAAGAAGAGCGGGAAGCGGGTAACGGGAAACGGGAAGCGGGGGACAGGATCCGGTAGCAAAAAGACTTCGGCACGCGGGGTTGGAGGAGAGACACGGAAGGCAGGAAAGCAGCCAGCCAAGGAAACGGGGAAGCAGGACGCGTTGGCGCGGGATCGGGGCGGCTTCAAGGCTTCGCGCCACGGAAAGTCGTCGGCGGCGGGTCCCAAGGCACAACAGAAAAAGGCCGCTGAGGAGCGAGAGGCGGGAGAGAACCGCGACGCGCACAAGAGCCACTCAGCCAGCCGCTTTCTAAAAGGCACGCGTATAGACCCGCGCCGCATCGATGGAAGCGAGAGTGTGGCTGACCTGATCGATGAGACTTTTCTCGCCTACAACGCGGCGCGCCTTCGCGAAGCCGCTCAGCTCTTTACGCGCAAGATGCTCGAGCCTGACGTCACGGTGGGGCTCACGCTCACCGGCGCGCTGACTCCAGCCGGACTCGGCATGGCGGCGCTTATCCCGCTGATCGAAGCAGGTTTCGTCGACTGGATTATTTCAACCGGCGCCAATCTCTACCACGACACGCATTTCGGGCTTGGTCTCGCAATGCACCGCGGCAATGCGCAGGAAAGCGATGTTGTTCTGCGAGAGGAAGGCATCGTCCGCATTTACGACATCTTCTTCGGGTACGACGTTCTGCTCTCCACCGATGCCTTCTTTCGCAAGATCATCCAGGCCGCTGAATTTCAGCGAGCAATGAGCAGTGCGGAATTCCATGCGCTGTGCGGCAAATACGTGCGTGAGCGGGAGCGCGCGCTCGGGATACGACACAAATCACTTCTTTCCGCTGCGTACTCGGCTGGAGTGCCCATCTATACGTCTTCACCGGGCGACTCGTCCATCGGCATGAACGTCGCGGCGCTGGCGCTGGATGGCAACAAGTGTCTAATCGATCCCAATCAGGATGTGAACGAGACGGCGTCCATCGTCCTGAGCGCCAAGCGCGGCGGCGGCCGAAGCGCCGTGATGATTCTGGGTGGAGGAAGCCCCAAGAACTTCATGTTGCAGACCGAGCCCCAGATACAGGAAGTGCTGGGCATCGACGAGCGTGGCCACGATTTCTTCCTGCAGATAACCGACGCGCGTCCCGACACGGGCGGGCTCTCTGGCGCAACGCCGGCAGAAGCAGTGAGTTGGGGAAAGATCGATCCGGACCGCCTTCCCGATGCCGTTGTCGCTTACGTGGACTCTACCATCGCGCTACCTCTGCTGACCTCGTATGCGCTCGCGCGCCGTCCGCCTCGCCCCCTGAAGCGGCTGCTGGATAGACGCGAGAAGATGATGCAGCTTCTCCTGGACGAGTACAAACGATCTTCCGGCGAGCCGATATCACCGGAGCGAGCTGATTCGAAGCTGCCACAGCACAGGTAGGGAGTGGGGGATGGGGGATGGGGAGTCGAGACCGAGTATTTCTCAACTCCCTAACCCGTAACCCCCACTCCCCGTCAGGTTACACCCACCCCATTTCGGTCGTCTTTTCCGTAATGCTTACTCCCCCGCGCTTCGATCCCGCCGCGCCTTTGCCGCGACGTACGGCTGCCAATATCATGGCAACGGGAGTCGGGCGGGCTGACTCAACGCGTCTGGTGCGCTGTGGCGTCATCGGAGCCGCAGGGGCGCTTGCCGTCCCGGTTATAGTGCCAGGTCTCTGGCTGCTCGCCATTCCGTTCATCTGTCTTGCCTCGTTCGCATCCTGGGGGCTGGCGGCGCAGAAGACGCAGGATCTCGATATTCGCCAGGCTACCGCGCCAAAATTTCGGCGCTGGCTCGGAGTCGCACGCCTAACCGCAACTGTAGTCGGCGGCACCGCGGCGGTGCTGGGCGTAGCGGCGGTAACGCTTCTCCTCATCGCTTCACGATAGCTTAACTACCGGGGAGTGGGGAGTTGGGATCGGGGATGGGGAGACCCACCAGGGAGGGGGGGAATCGGGGATCGGGGATAGGGAGTGGCGGGCCACGTTTGACTCGCTCAGTTGTACGTACTCCCCAACCCCTATCCTCCACTCCCCAACCAGCACTCCACAACCCCTATCCCCCACTCCCAATTGTAGCGCGTACGGCCCGCACAAAGTTCCGCTTGGAGAGATCCCCGCCGGAGAAGTAGCCAACGTAATCCTCCTTCCCAAGCACTTCCCGCGTGATCGCTGCATCACTCTGGCCCGCGGCAATTTTGCTGTCGATAGCCGCGACCATTCCGTCCAGCCAGTCGGCTTTTGCATTGAGCGCGGAGACCGGGTTTTCAACGAGCCCTCGGTGTGCGTCGAACATTGTGCGCGGCTGGAGCGCTGCCGCGGCTCGCAGGCTGCGAGCGAGAGCTCGTGGATCTTCGCCCGGACGCGCAACTCGCACCTTTACGCCGAGGAAGAGGTCAGCTGCAAACAGGGTTTCGCGATCGGCGTCCCAGACAACGTGATGGTCCGCGGAGTGACCCGGTGTATGAATCAGGGTCATCGTGTCGTGCTCAAAGACTGGAGACACTTGCCGCAATGACTGCATGGTCCCCCACACAATCCTGCGATACATGCCTGCGCGCTCAGCTGGTTGGAGGGCGGCAAGGGTGAGCGGCGACGCGGAGAGCGGAAGTTTTTTCCGGACGACGGAGTCGAGATTGCCAGCGTGATCCTCATGGTGGTGCGTGAGTATCACTCCGGAAGGCTTGACGCGTTCGAGCAGGGCCGTGAGATCTGCCCGGACGTCAGGAAATCCAGTATCGATGAGGACGCCGCGCGTCAGGTACGCGCTCACCGAGTAGCCGAACGCGCGGCTCCATCGAGTGGACATAGCGATACGTACCACGTGCCCGACCGTTTCGAGCTGAATCATGGTGCGTTCAAGCTAATTGTTCATGCGCGAATATCTGGCGCCGCCCTCTCCTGCTGCCGGGCTGCATGAAGCGTATGCTGGACGGCAAAGAAAATGGCCTGATCCTTGGGACCAGGCCTTCGCGGAAACCTTGAGATGGAGTTAGATCTTCCTGAACTCCAATCGGAGGCCAGTCTCCGGATCGATGATCGAGATCGTGTTGCCATCCAGGTCGCCTACGAGACTCACGTCGATGCCGTCCTGATCGATTCCCTCGAATTCGATCTCGTCACCATTTCTATCGTAGCTCCCGTCAGTTGTAAGGGTCTCCGCAACGCCATCCAGTACGATGTTTACCGTTGCCTCGAAGAGACCATCTTCCAGCAGAAGGCTGCCCGACCGGATATCCAGCGAAGACACACCATTGGTAAAGCTTGCCGGTATGCTGAATCCGGCAGCAGTGCGCAAACTATAGGTGCCTTCAACGTTCGCCGGACCGGTGCCATTGTCATCGCCGCACGCTGTCCCGCCAATAGCGACAAGACCAATGATCGCCGCAGAAAGCAGTCTACGCGCGCTGCTCAAGTTTCGTGCAATTGGACCAGTCATTGCTCCCTCCAATAGGCAAAATCATTATACGGGCTACACCCGTCCGAGATCCAAGTCACACAATCTGCGGCAAACATTAGCAGGAATCGCGCCCTGCGAATAAGGATTATCGACCGCGCAGGCTCCAGCATTCTCGCTGTGCGCGATTTAGAGATTTCATAGAGCGCGCAGCGTGGTAATGGGTCCGCCACTACCGCACGGCGGCAAGGCGGCATTGTTCTGTCTGCCAACACCACTGGTATTTCGGTTACAGTCCACTAGAATGCAGAATCGGCACCCACCGCGCTCCGCGTGGTTAACCGGGCACCGAACACCGGGCACCGAGCACCAGACCCGTTGAGCACCGAACCATTGTTTAGAGACACAGTCAAAGGTCGCGCCCGGCTTCCGCCGGGCGTTGCGTTTTCCCTCCAACAGCTTGCAAGATGATCGAAAGCCTGAAGCGAAAGCTCGGCGAAGAGCTCGAGGCGCTACAACATGAGCTGAACATCACACTTCCCGCGGAGATTCGGAAAGCCGTGGAGCACGGTGATTTGAGGGAGAACAGCGAGTACAAGGCCGCCCTCGAACGCCAGCAATTCGTTCAAGCTCGCCTCGGGCAGCTAAGGCAGCGTCTGAGCAAGCTGTCGCAGATCGATGTCTCGCAGATCCCGGTCGATAAAATCGGCCTTGGCTCGCGCGTTGTCGTCGAGGACAAGAAGACCGGGGACGTCGAGAGCTACCACCTGGTTTTCGGTGACGCGATCGAGTTCGAAGAGGGGCAAGTCACCATGTCGTCGCCGATCGGCCGGTCGCTCGTCGGCAAAGCCGTCGGCGATACCGTCGTGCTAAAACTTCCGGGCTCGACCCGTCAGCTCAAAATCATGGAGCTGCGAACCATACATGAGCAGAAGAGCTCGGGGTAAGGCGGGTGGCGGACGGCGGATTGCGGATTTAAGTGCGTACTGCGTGAACTGCGAACTGCGAAGTGATTTGACTTGGTATCGAATTCCATGCTTCCAATCCGATTTTTGCCTGACTGCTCACGCAGTTCGAATGCCGTTTGCAACCGCCTTCGCAGTTCGCAGTTCGCAGTACGCAGCACGCAGTTCGCAGTTCGCAGTTCGCAGTACGCAGTTCAGTCCGCAATCCGCAATCCGCAATCGGCACTTAAGCCTCACTATCCACCCCAAACATCGCCAGCGCCTCCGCTTCGTAGCGCTGTACCTCTAGAGCAATACGCTCGTCGCTCCAGCCCAGGGTGGGTGCGAGCCTGCGCGCGGCGGGCTCCGCGACCGCCAAACCGTGATCCCGGGTTTCGAAGGCGATGTGAAGACGACGGATGAGCACGTCAGCCAAAGTCATTGGCATCTCGCGCGCGGCGGTGTGTAGCAGTTCGGCGTAGATGTAGGGAAGATTCTCCACCACCGGTTGCGAGAGCGACTGATCTTCTTCGGTGAGTCGCCACACGTCGCGCCATTCGCTTCCATAGGCGTGCACGAGGTGCTCGGCGGTCTTCGGATCACCTACCGCTTTTTGAGCAGCCATAAGCTCGTCTTCCAGCGAGGCAATTCTCCCCCCTGGCAACGGAAGCTCGGCGGTGGTGCCGGGAATGCGCTGCCGACCCAGGGCGCGCAACACCATGTCAACCGTTTCCGCCGCCATGGACCGGTACGTTGTGAGCTTGCCGCCGGTTATTCCCAGAATGGCTGGAGTGATCCACTTGATGGCGTGCTCGCGAGAGGTGCTCGAGGGATCGCTGACTTCGCCAGCTACAAGCGGTCTGATGCCGGCCCAGGCAGCAACCACATCTGAAGGCGACAAGTGAGCGGCCGGAAAAAAGGAATTTGCCGACCGTATGAGATAGCCGATGTCAGCGTGCGTTGCGCGAACGTCGTCCAATGGGCCGTCGTAGTCCGTATCGGTGGTTCCGATGATTGTGAGGTGGCCGGACGGCAGCACGAACATGACGCGGCCATCGATCGGTGAGAGTAGCGTGAGGGCCCCACGGTTACCCACGCGGCCGCGCGGGACCGCGATGTGCGCGCCCTTGGTGCCGCGCACACTCACGCCATGATGATTGGAGTTCACGAGGCGGCTCACATCATTGGTCCACGCTCCAGCCGCGGAGACGAGCACGCGCGCGGCAATGCGAAGCGTAGCGCCGGTCAGGGAGTCTACCGCCACCACCCTTCTGATCTCTCCATCTTCCACGATGTCGCGCAATTCCACGTGATTCGCCACAGCCGCTCCCAGCTCCGCGGCGGATCTCGCGTTAGCGAGCGTGAGACGCATGTCGTCGGTGGCAGCGTCGTAATACATCGCGCCGCCCTGGATGCCGAGCGCGCGAAGCTCAGGCTCGAGCGCTGCGACATCGTCCGGACCGAGGCTGCGTCGCCCTGCCAGGTTTCGAAAGAGAGACAACGCGTCGTACAGCAGCAGGCCGGCGCGCAACTTCCACCGCGACACGCGAGCATTCTCATACACTGGCCAGGTGAACGAGAGTGGTCTTACGAGATGCGGCGCAATCCGGGATAAAATCCGGCGTTCCCGGCTCGCCTCGAATACGAGATGCAGATGTCCGTGCTCGAGATAGCGCAGGCCCCCATGAACAAGCCGGGACGACCGTCCGGATGTGCCAGATGCGAAGTCTCTGCGCTCGATCAGCGCGACCGAGAGGCCGCGTAACGCGGCATCGCGCGCGACCCCGCACCCTGTTATCCCGCCGCCAACGATGAGCACGTCGAACGTTCGAGACTCGAGCGTGCGGAGGATTTCCTCGCGAGCTGCGGAGGAAAACGCCGGTCGTCTACCGTCTCCGTTACTCGCTCCCGTTTTTCGCGTACCGCCATTCGCCGCCGGCGTCCCGCCCGGCGCTCCCTGGTCACCTGTCGCCGCCTCCTCTACCTTAATCGCATGACTCCCTTCAGTAACGGAAATCGTGTCGCGATCGTAGCGGGCGTGCGCACCCCCTTCGCCAGGGCGGGCACCGTTTTCAAATCGCTCTCCGCCATCGACCTGGGCCGAATGGTGACGGCGGAGCTCGTGCAGCGGGCCGCCCTGAACGGCGCCGATATCGACACCCTCGTCTTCGGGACGGTGGTTCCTTCGGTGCTCGCGCCCAACATCGCGCGCGAAGTGGCCCTCCTTCCGATGCTCCCCAAAGGCATTCCAGCCGTCACCGTCGGACGCGCTTGCGCCTCGGCCAACCAGGCCATCACCGATGCCGCCGACCAGATCGCGCTTGGTCATGCCGATGCCGCGATTGCGGGTGGCGCGGAATCGCTCTCGAACGTGCCCATTCTCCACTCTCGCGGTATGTCGGATGCTCTGGTGGCTGCTTCCAAGGCCAAGACTTTACCACAGCGACTCGCCGCGCTCTCGAAGATTCGCCCGCGCGATCTCCTGCCAATAACTCCCGCCATTGCGGAGCCCACTACTGGCGAGACAATGGGGCAGTCGGCGGAAAAGATGGCAAAGATCAACCAGATACCTCGGCAAGAGCAGGATGAATTCGCGCTGCACTCGCATCAGCGGGCTGCAGCTGGAACGAACGACGGTCGGTTGACGGCTGAGATAATGCCCGTTTACGTCGCGCCAAAATACGAAACAGTAGCAACTACGGACAACGGCATCCGAAGCGACTCGACCCTCGAGCAGCTTCAAGCACTCAAGCCTGTCTTCGACAGGCAGTACGGCACTGTTACCGCGGGAAACGCTTCGCCGCTCACCGATGGCGCGGCTGCAATCCTCCTCATGAGTGAGAAAAAAGCGGCGTCGCTTGGTGTTCGACCGCTGGCCTACATCAAGTCGTATGCCTACGCCGCGCTGGATCCGGGTGAGCAACTGCTGCAGGCCCCGGTGCTCGCTGCCCCCGTCGCACTCAGGCGCGCGGGTCTTACGCTGCAGGACATCGATCTCGTGGAGATGCACGAAGCCTTTGCAGCTCAGGTGCTGAGCAACCTGCGGGGGCTCGAGAGTCAAAAGTGGGCAGAGCGAGCCGGCTTCTCCCACCCCGTCGGTGCAGTCGACCGCGACAGGCTGAACGTCATGGGAGGCTCAATCGCCATTGGGCACCCCTTCGGCGCGACGGGCGCTCGCATAACGACGACGCTCATAAATGAGCTTCGCCGTCGCAACAAGCAGTTCGGCCTTATGACAGTCTGCGCGGCGGGAGGGATGGGCTTCGCAATGGTTCTGGAGGCAGCTCCATGACAGCCGTGTCCGATGCGCCGCGAATGCACAATGCCCTGTCTGTGCACGTCACCAGGGAAGGGGTTGCCGTTCTGACCTTCGACCTGCCCAACGAGCCTGTCAACAAATTCAATCGAGCGGTGAAGGACGAATTCCTCGCGACGCTGGACAGGCAGACGTCCGATCGCGCGGTCAAGTCGCTTGTACTGATAAGCGGCAAACCCGACAGCTTCATAGCCGGCGCTGACATCGAAGAGTTTCTCGAGATCCGGAGCGCCGCCGAGGCGGAGCAGCTGAGCCGCGAAGGCCAGGCGATGCTGGATAGACTGGAGGGGATGACGAAACCCGTGGTTTTCGCTATCCACGGGGCGTGTATGGGCGGTGGGCTCGAGGCAGCGTTAGCGTCACATTACCGAATAGCAACGGATAGCCCGAAGACGGTGTTGGCACTACCGGAGGTGATGCTGGGCCTGCTGCCAGGTGCGGGAGGAACACAGCGGCTGCCGCGAACGGTGGGTCTGCGCAACGCACTCGACATGATACTCACGGGGCGAAATGTGCGCGCCAGAAAGGCACTCAAGATCGGGCTCATCGACGAGCTGGTGCACCCGGCGATTCTACGCGACATAGCGGTCGACCGTGCCGCGGCCCTGGCGAATGGAAAGCTGGCACGCTCGAAGGGACGCAAGGCGCACGGCGCAGCCGACGCGGTGCTGGAGGACAATCCTGTTGGTCGCGCGCTCGTACTACGAAAAGCGCGCGACCAGATCCTCGAGAAGACGCACGGCCATTATCCCGCGCCGCTAGCCGCCATAGAAGCGGTAGCTGCTGGCTACAAGCACGGCATCGATAAGGGATTCACCCAGGAAGCCAGGGCTTTCGGCGAGATGTCCGTCACCGAAGTCTCGAAGCAGCTCATTTTCCTTTTCTTCGCTACGACGGCGCTCAAGAAGGACCCGGGAGTCGACGAACCGGCTCCCACCGTGGGGCCGATCGACAAGCTGGGGATACTCGGCGCGGGATTCATGGGCGCGGGAATCGCGAGCGTCGCCGCGATGCAAGGCACGCTGGTGCGAATCAAGGACGCCGAGCATGCCCGCGTGGCGAAAGGGATGAAGGCAGTGTCGGAAGTGCTTCGCGAGCGGCTCAAACGAAAGCAGATCACGCGCCAGCAATTTGGGGATCAGATGTCGCTCGTTGGCGGCACGCTGGACTATTCCGGATTCGCCAATGCTGACATGGTGATCGAGGCCGTGTTCGAGGATCTCGCTACAAAACACACCGTGCTTCGCGAGGCCGAGCAGCATCTTCGTCCGGACGCTGTTTACGCCTCGAACACGAGCAGCATCCCGATTGCCGATATTGCAGCTGCGGCGCGGCACCCCGAGCGCGTCCTCGGAATGCACTTTTTCTCACCAGTCCACAAGATGCCGCTGCTCGAGGTGGTAGTGACGAGCAGCACAGGACAAGCGGCAACGGTAAAAGCAGTCGCCTACGGAAAGAAGCTTGGCAAGCACGTGATTGTCGTGAACGATGGACCGGGCTTCTATACCACGCGCATTCTTTCCGCCTTCATGAACGAGGCCGGCAAACTGATTGACGAAGGCGCTGCGATCGACGAGCTCGATAAAGCTCTGACTTCGTTTGGTTTTCCTGTAGGTCCCGTTACCCTAATGGACGAAGTTGGAATCGATGTAGGCGGAAAAATTGGTCCCATCCTGGCACAGGCATTTGGCGCCCGTATGGCTCCCGCCGATTCCTTTCGAAGAGTGGTGGAGGCTGGCCGAACGGGAAGAAAAGGGAAAAAGGGGTTTTACCATTACGACGAAAAGGGCAAGAGAGGCGGCGTGGATGAAAGCGTGTACGAGCTGCTTCCTACGGGAACGCAAAGAAAAAGTCTTCCCGCGAGCGAGATGGTGGAACGCACGGTATTGGCAATGGTGAACGAGGCGGCCCGCTGTCTGGAGGAGGGCATACTCCGTTCGCCGCGCGACGGCGATATCGGTGCTGTGTTCGGTTTGGGATTTCCTCCCTTTCGAGGTGGGCCGTTCCGCTACGTCGACAGCGAGGGCGTTGGTAGCATTGTGGGAAAGCTGCAGGAGCTTCACCGGGCACTGGCACCGAGGTACGAGCCTTCGCAGCTCCTGCTCGACATGGCCAGACTGGGGAAACGATTTTACCACGCGGCAGGCAAACCTGTGTAAGAATTCGGGAGCAGACCCGAAGAAGTAGGAGTAGGGAGAGGGGGATGGGGAGTGGTGGAGAAGATTCGCGACGTGCGGGGTCAGCACCTAGACTGAAACGACGTCAAGCGACAAAAGCTGGTATGGGATTGAAGCTCGACAGTCTGCTGTTTGTACTTTTCTTTGCATTCGGACACAAAAACACATGAGAAAACAATACATCCTGATTACCGCCATAGCCCTTGTTGCTTGCTCCGGTGGCGAGGAGCCGGCAGCCGACACCGCCTCAGCCGATTCAGTAGCGGCTGCTCCCACGTCCAGCGCAGCTGCCAACGTCGCAACCGATGCGGCGACGGTGATGCAAGTAGTGCTCACAGGAGGCAAGGATCCGGGCACTTACAATGCATCCTCATCCGGCAGAACGTGCAGTGTGGGAACTAACGAGCTCGACGTCTGGGCCAGCCAGTTCACCGATGACACAACGTCCAAGGGGCTGAGCACGCTGCAGGTCACCATTCCGGGCGCGGCTAAAGCGAAGGCCGGTAGCAGCGAGTTCAATGTGGGAATCGTGATCGGGAACTTCATGCAGGGGAACGATTACAGCATAGAGACGCGTTCCACGGTCAAGCCTTCGCGCGGGTCCGGTACGGTGAAGGTTGACGACGATGGCACAACAGCGACCATCACCATCAAAGGCACTACCGCCACCGGCGTTGGCATAGATGCAACCGTAAAGTGTATGAAAGTCGCCCGTGGTCGATGAGGTAAGAGCAGGAACCAGCTCGCTGGTGCCTGGTCCCTGCTCTACTACAGTGACTGGCGGCGGGTGGACAGGGTTACTGTCAGCGGGACTAGCAGCAACTAGGCGCGTCCCCAAGTGGCCAGCGCAGCTTCGTCCCAATCATGCTTTCCGCGACCAAGGTGGCCAATGCGACAGATCTCAGCCTTCCTTTCCCTTTCTCTTCTGCTCGCGTGTCAAAATGGGAACACATCACCTGGCACGCCGACTGATCAGCCTCAGGCAGTTCGCGTCGAATTCCAGAAGGAATTCAGCATTCACGTCGGCGAAACCGCTGAGCTCGCGGCGCCTCGGGCTCGCGTGACCTTTGTCGCGGTGGCCGCGGATTCCCGGTGCGCGGTTGACGTCCAGTGTGTATGGGAAGGCGATGCGGCGCTCGTTTTCACGCTCGACGTGGCTGGCGGTTCGGTCGTGCGCGACACCCTCCACACGAGCGGACGGGGCGAAGCTCAATCAACGCGCATGACGGTAGGCAAGGTTCGCCTTACGCTCCGCAATGTGGCACCTCAACCCAGAAGCGACAGCCCGACTCGCGCCGAGGATTACGTGGCCACGTTGATCGCGGAGATTGTGGGCGAGTAGTCGACGCGGCACCCTCCTGTTTGGCTGCGCGCCTTGGTAGAATTCGGCGACTCAGCCGACAGGGAAGACATGCGTTCGAGGAAGCTCATCGCGGTGGTGCTGTGCACCATCGCCGCTCCGTTAGCCGCTCAAACCGGCACATCTCAGCTAACTGTTGACAGGATTTTCACGAAGCGCGAATTCACCAGCGCGCCCCTGCCCACAATTCACTGGCTCAATGATGGCGCATCGTATCTCGATGTGCGTCCGGCGGAAGGCGGCGGAAGCGACATAGTACGGGTGGATTTGACCACCGGGCGCGTCTCGGTGCTGGCGCCTGCGTCTGTATTGCTGGATGGAAACGGAAAGCGAATCGAAGTTGAAGAGATCGCGCTTTCTGCAGACGAATCCAAAGCCCTTCTTTTTCACGGCTCCGTGCGCGTGTGGAGAGCCAACACGCGCGGTATGTATCACGTCGTCGACTTGAAGACGCGAAGCGTAAAGCCGATCGCGCGCATCACAAGACCCGCGGACGGCGCGGCTGCAAAAACTGACACGACCGAGTCGCAATCGCTCAGCAAGGATCCGAGCTTCCTTGCGCCGAGCGTGGAGAGCAACCTCCAGATGTTCGCGAAGTTTTCTCCGGATGGCCGGCATGTGGCATTCGTTCGCGATAACAACCTGTTCGTCACTGACCTGGCCAGCGGTGAGGAACACAGACTTACGAGCGACGGTAGCGCGGACATCATCAACGGCACCACCGACTGGGTTTATGAGGAAGAACTCGGGCTCAGGGACGCGTTCCGCTGGAGCCCGGACTCCAGGCGGCTGGCATACTGGCGCTTCGATCAGAGCGCAGTGCCGGCATTTCCCATGGTTGATGAAACATCGTTCTATCCGAGCGTGGCTGTTTTGCGCTATCCCAAGGCGGGCGCGCCGAATTCACGCGTTACAGTGGGCGTCATTGACGCGCGAGGCGGTGAGACAAAGTGGCTGGATGTGGGGTCCGACACCGGTCAGTATATCGCCCGCATGGAGTGGATCAGCCCGGACAGTCTTGTCGTTCAACGCATGCCGCGCAAGCAGAATCAGGTAGACGTTCTGATGGTAAGTGCGACATCGGGAAAAACTCGCACTATCCTGACGGAGCGCGACTCCGCGTACGTCGACGTTGAGGGGGAGGGGGCCATCGAATGGATTCGGGGAGGCCGCCAATTCCTGTGGCGCAGTGACAGAAGCGGCTGGCGCCAGGTATTTCTTCACGACCGCAGCGGCCGAATGATCCGGCAGGTTACTTCCGACGGTGTTGACGTCCTCGCAATAGTGGCGGTGGATACGGCTCGCGGAGATTTGTATGCTGTCGCCGCGGCTCCGACCCCGACGCAGCGTCAGCTCTTCCGCTATTCCATCGACGGCAAGCGTGCTCCGCAACGCGTCACGTCAGCTGAGGGGTCCCACACCGTCACCATAGGGCCCACCATGCGATGGGCTGTGGATTTCCACTCGTCCGTAAGCTCGCCGACGGTCGCGACTCTGTACGAGCTACCGGCGATGCGGCAGCGCAGAGTGATAACCGATAACGCGGCCCTTAAGAAAAAGCTCTCCGCGCTGGAATCGCAGCCGGTGCATTTCTTTCAGATTCCCATGCCGGATGGCGTCATGCTGGACGCTTATCGCATCGTCCCGGCCGGTTTCGACAGCACCAGGAAGTACCCCGTGCTCATGTACGTTTATGGCGGTCCCGCATCCCCCACCGTTACGGATGCATTCGGCGGCTCGCGACAACTCTGGCATCAGATGCTCGCCCAGCAAGGATACATCGTGGTGAGTACTGACAACCGGGGCGCTGCCTGGCGCGGGAACAAATTTCGCAAAATTACCCAGCACCAACTCGGGAAGCATGAATCACGCGACCAGATCGACGCGGCGAAGTGGCTCGCCAGGCAGTCATGGGTGGATGCAGCGCGTATCGGCATCTGGGGGTGGAGCTACGGAGGCTACATGTCGACACTATGCGCGGGGAAGGGAGGCGAGATCTTCAAGGCCGCAATTGCTGTAGCGCCAGTGGCCGACTGGCGTCTGTACGATACGATTTACACAGAGCGGTTCATGTGGCTGCCGAGTGAGAACACCGAGGGATACAAGGAAAGCGCGCCGCTCAATTACGTTGATGGTATAAAGGCCAACTTCTTGCTCGTTCATGGAACCGGCGATGACAACGTACACGCGCAACATTCCATTCAGCTCGCGAACCGCATGCAGTCAGCGGGCATTCCATTCCAGTTCATGCTCTACCCCAACAGAACACATTCCATCTCAGGTGGAAACACGCAGTCCCACTTGTACGAGATGATGACCCGGTTCGTGACGGAGAAGCTGTGAGAGGGGAGGAATCAGGGACCAGGAACCAGGGACCAGGAACCAGGAATAGCACAACGACCGAGTGTTATCGCTACCGTTCCGCCTGCGACGTTGGTCGCCCTCCCTGGTGCCTGGTGCGTGGTGCCTGGTCCCTGGTTTTCGGTCGCTGATCCCTGGCTCCTGATCTTCCATGCTTCGACAGGCCTTCCTCTTTCTCTCCAATCAGCAGCAGCTGTACAACTTTGCGACCCACAACAGCCTCGCCAAAAAGTTTGCGTCGCGCTTTGTCGCGGGCGAAACGCTCGAGACCGCACTTCCCGCGGTAGCCGCCCTCAACGCCAAGGGAATAACCGCATCTCTCGACCTGCTGGGAGAAAGCGTCAGTACTGAAGCCGAAGCTCGGCGCACTGGCCAGGAGTACATGGAGATGCTCGACCGCATCCACGAGAGACGGCTGGACGCGAATGTCTCCGTGAAGTTGACAGCAATGGGGCTGGATGTTTCCGAGGATCTGTGCGTGAATATCATGCAAGGGATTCTCGATCGTGCCAGGGACTATGGTACTTTCGTGCGGCTCGACATGGAGGGTAGTCCGTACACGGAGCGGACACTGAGAATTTTCGAGGATCGGCTGTATCCATCCTATACCCAGAACGTCGGCATCGTACTTCAGAGCTACCTGTACCGCACGCAAGCTGACACGGAGCGCGCCAACGAGAGCAAATGCCGAGTTCGGCTTTGCAAGGGTGCGTACCAGGAGCCAGCAACAGTTGCATATCCCGAGAAGGCGGACGTGGATGCAAACTACGTTCGCTGCATGCACGCACTCCTCAAGAGCGGGAACTATCCGGGACTCGCAACGCACGACGAGGCTATCATCGCCGAGGCAAAGCGCTTCGTCCGTGAGAACCATATCAAATCCGATAGATTCGAGTTCCAGATGTTGTACGGCGTGCGACGCGACCTTCAGGAACGGCTTGTGCGCGAAGGATACCGCATGCGAGTGTATGTCCCGTTCGGCACTCAGTGGTATCCTTACCTGATGCGTCGCCTGGCTGAGCGCCCCGCCAACGTGGCGTTCATGGCAGTCAACGTGATGCGGGAGATGGTATCGGGGGGACGATGAGCGGCCGCCATCTTCCAGCCGATCACTCCAGGGGCGACGAGGCCACGCTCGGCGGGTATATGGCCGTGCACGACAGGCCGGCTGCTTTTGAGGGAAAGGATACTCTATCCTATAGCGTGTCCATCGAGTGCGAGCCCACAGGCAAGCATGATGCTCCATGGGGCGGGTACATCCTCTTCATTCGCTGGGGCCATGGCGAACCGAAGGTAACCGGTCACCTCGAGACGGAGTTTATCGCGTACGGCGCGAGCGAGGCCGAGGCTCGGAGCATCGTTGGTGCCTTGCCCTTGATTGAAGTAAAGGTCCTTCTGGATGCGCTGATTCGAGACAAGGCTCCGGCGCCGGGACTTCCCTGGTGGGAAGCGATGAACAGTGAAAGGTGACGGCATTTAATGACTGATCCTGTCCGAGCTGTTGTTCTGAGTGGGACGGGGGGAGTCTGGCGCGTGCGAACCGACGCCGGTGAAACGCGCGAAGTGTCGATGCGAGGTAGGTTGAAAAAGGAAGGGGCCGTCAAGCTAGCGGTTGGAGATGAAGTGATGCTCGAAACCGAGGAGCGCGGAGATCAATGGGCTATAGGGGAGATTCTCCCGCGGCGCTCGAGGCTGGCGCGCCGAGCCCCCAGTGGCGCCTATGGCGAGCGCATCGTCGCCGCCAATATCGACCAGGTCGTCGCTGTCTTTGCTGCTGCGGAGCCGGAGCCGCACGAAAGGATGCTCGACCGCTTTCTGGTGATAGCCGCCGCGAACGACATCGGTGCGCGAATTGTGATCAACAAGGTGGAGCTTGCCGACAACGTGGAGGAGCGCTTCGCGGTGTATGAGAGGGCCGGATATCCGGTCCATTATACCAGCGTCAAGCTCGGCAATGGACTCGCGGAATTGCATGACGTCCTCGCAGGACGCGTCTCCGCCCTGAGCGGCCCATCCGGCGTTGGAAAATCGTCGCTCCTCAACGCCATGTATCATGGTCTGAATCTCCGCGTTGGCGAGATCAGCCGGAGCGTCAACAAGGGCCGTCACACGACCGTGGGTGCGGAGTTACATCCGTTGCCGGATGGCGGGTACGTAGTCGATACTCCAGGCCTTCGTGAGGTAGGCGTGTGGGGAGTGGAGCCCGACGAGCTGGATCACTGCTTCCTGGAGTTTCGCCCGCTTCTGGGAACCTGCCGTTTTGGCGATTGCACCCACGCAACGGAGCCGGGCTGCGCCATTCGTGCCGCGGTCAAGACGGGCAGCATTAGCGCTGCCCGGCATGACAGCTTTCTGAAGTTGCGCACGGAGATCGAGGAAGGAGCGCCGGCGTGGTAGCAGGATTGCGGATTGCAGAAGAAAAGCGAACCGCGAAAAACTGCGAACTGCGAACTGCGAACTGCGAACTGCGAACTGCGAACTGCGAAGAACGGCAGACGAACTCGCATGGCTGGCAGGAGTATTACACAAGCAGCGCATATACATCTCGCAACGGCTGCCCGGGATCAATACTCCGCATTCCACAAGGGCGATGATGTTGACTAGACTCCGCAAATTCACGTTCGCACTCGCTATCGCTGCCAGACTTGGCGCACAGGAAAATCCTGCCGAACGCGGCGTTCAGCTATTTGAGCTTGCTCAGTACGAAGAAGCCAAGAAAGAGCTTGGCGCGGAGCTCAAGCATGATCAGAAAGCCACTACCGCCCTCTTCTACCTCGGTCGAATCGCCATGGTAGAGGGTGACTTCAACGAAGCGTCGCGGCTATTCGAGCGCACTACGCGCTCGAAGGATGCGACGTCGGAACATTACAGATGGCTCGCGCAGGCCCTGGGACAGATGGCCGCGCGTGGAAGCAAGCTCAAGGCGCCGTTCGTGGCCAAAAAGGCGAAGGCCGCGTTAGAGCGCGCCGTGTCTATGGATCCCGACAACGTGGAGTCGCGGGTGGCGCTGTTGCGCTACTACCTCATCGCGCCCGGAATGATGGGGGGAAGCACAGAGCGCGCGGCGCGTCAGGTTCCCGAGATAGCCAAGCGAAGCCCATTCTGGGGGCGCCTCGCCGCCGCCGGTGTTCACGAGGATCGCAAGGATGATGCGGCCGCGGAACGCGAGTACGAGAAGGCTATCGAGGAGTATCCGGACAGCGCGTCGGGGCTATACGCACTTGGGCTGTTGTACCAAAGGACGGAGCAGAACGACAAGGCGTTCGCCACATTCGAGCGGATGGTGGAAAAGCATCCGGACAAGATCAATGCCCTGTACGCCATTGGCCGCCTGGGCGCGCAGACCGGTAAAAATCTGGAACGGTCTGAGACGGCTCTAACGTCCTTCCTCTCGATGCCCGTGAAGGAAGGGCACGTGCCGCGGTCATCCGCGCATTACCGTCTCGGAATGGTTTACGAGAAAACCGGGCGACGGGAACTTGCGCGCAAGGAGTACGAAACCTCCCTCCGACTGGAGCAACGCTCCGAGGTCCGGGACGCGCTTGCCCGCGTAAAGTAGCGGCGCAACCTCAGCTGCTTTCCCCCGCCTTTTCCGCTACGCGTTTCCTGCCTTGGGCGATTTCCAATTTACACGCGTGACCTGCTTCTCATGCAAGCCATGACGTTGCCGACATATGTATTCACTGATTTCAGGTTCGCCCCTTGAGTCGTTTTTCTTGACCAGAGAGAGCCTTGTCGGTAAGATGACGCAAGGGACGGCCCATGTATCCCTCAATGGCATCGAGCTTTAGATTCGTCCCGTAGTGCCGGACACAGTCTCTTTGTTGGCAACGTCCAGATAATCGACTTCGAAAAAGCGAACGCCGCGCAAGGCAATGATATTTCGTAAAACCTCGTATGGCTGAAAGTTTTGCACCTGGAATGGTCCGCCGTCTTACTTCCAGAAGTAGAATCGGAGCCGAGACGAACGGAGTGGCTGCCTGTATTGCAGCGTGCCAATCCCTGCATCACGAACTTTCGCTTTGGCTAGGGGTGGACGGCAGTAGTGCGCTTTTCCGGAGTTCGGTTAGCCGAGTGCGCCCCGACCATCCAGCCCTTGGCGGCGTTCAGCATCATGCTCTGATATCCCCGAACCACCCAGCGATAGCGCAGATTGTAGAAGAGCATGGTTCTGCCGCAACAGCTGCCGCCATCGAATCGATGCTCATTGTGCTGCTTGAGCTGCTTGGCCGGCTCATTGGCGATGACATGGCCGCCAAGATTGCCGAGAACAGTGCGAAAAACGGTGCTGGTTGACTGAAATCTCGTCTTGCGGGACGGGGCGTATCAGCTGCGCCTTCGTAAGACACTTCGCAAGTCATTCCATTTGTCCGAATGGAGTCAGGAGAAAGGCTTGATGAAAGAAGCGAACAAACTGCGGATCCCGAGTATCGCGACAGGTGTTCCGGGGCTTGACGTGGTACTTGGGGGTGGCTTGCCAAAGAACTCATTCAACCTGGTCGTTGGTGGTCCGGGGTCAGGCAAGACAACACTGACTTTGCAGGCCATGTTCGCGAACGCCACGGCGAACCGCCCAGCTCTTTATTTCACGGTTCTCGGTGAGCCGACGCTCAAAATGATCCGCTACCAGCGTCAGTTCAGTTTTTTCAAGCCTGAGTTGGTGGGTTCTGCACTGCAGTTCGTGAACCTGAGCGAAGAAGTGCTTAAACACGATCTGGACTTGGTTCTGGAGCGCATACGGCGAGAAGTTGAGCGTGCCAAGCCAGGTGTTATCGCGGTTGATTCGTTCCGGCCCATTGTTCGGAGGCATGGCGCAGCTGGTGTCGCTCAGGCGATGGAGCTCGAGCACTTCGTTCAGCGGTTGGCGTTGGATATGACCTCGTGGGAGGTGACATCCTTTTTGATCGGTGAATATTCGGAAGAGGAGGATCAAAATCCGGTGTTCACTGTGGCCGACGGAGTGTTTAGGATGCACCAGGTGACCGACAGGAATTCCGTAGTCCGCAAGCTGCAGGTCATGAAGGTGCGTGGGCAGGCGCCCATGCCGGGACTACACACGTTTCGAATAACGAATTCCGGCGTACAGATATTCCCGCGTATCCCTCAGCAGCACATGTCGCGACCGGCGCAGTCATTCAAGCGCATTGCCACCGGGGTACCAGGACTCGACGAGATGATGGGCGGTGGCGTACCGGTCGGAGATGTTGTGATGATCGCCGGGCCTGCTGGGAGCGGCAAGACGACTTTCGCATCACAGTTCGTGGCAGAGGGTCTGAAACATGGCGAGGCCGCGGTGATTGCGATTTTCGAGGAGTATCCGGAGGAATACATGGGGCGAGCCCGGTCCAGGAATGCCGAGCTGACTAAGAGCTTGGAATCAGGAAAGCTCAAGCTCATATACTTGCGTCCGCTGGATCTCTCCGTGGATGAAACCTTGCATGAGATTCTGGAAGCCGTCGGTGAGGTAGGCGCGACACGAGTTGTAATAGATTCATTGTCAGGCTTCGAGATTGCCCTTGCGCCTGCATTCCGTGAGGATTTCAGGGAGTCTCTTTATCGTCTTGTTGGTGCGCTGACAGCGACTGGCGTGACCGTTTACACAACTGCCGAAACCACAGGCGGTTATCCCGAAGTAAGCTTTACTACAGAGAAAGTTTCGTTCATTACTGATGACATTATCGTGCAGCGCTATGTCGAGATTGACGGTGAGATACTTACGGTTCTGTCGATCATGAAAATGCGCGGAAGCGAGCATAGCCGAGAGTTTCTCATGTACGAGATCACCAAAAAGGGAGCGGTAGTGGGTGGTCCGCTCATGAATTATCACGGCATACTGACCGGAATACCAACACCAGTAAGGCGGCTTGAGCGCCCATCCGAGGTCCATGTTTGAAAACGTCTGAAGGGCCTTCGCGAGAAAGCGAGCTGTTCGACCGGAGTGGGTTCCGGGAATACATGGAGCACGCGCCGCAGGCGTTCGCGGTCATGCGAGGCGCAGTAAAAACCCTCGTATATGCCAATACGGCGTTCCGCCGAATGACCGCCGTAGCTGGTGAAGCTTTGGAAGGTACGCCGATGTCCGAGATGTTCGCTGGGCGCGACGCCACGGAATTGCTCACATTACTGGACTGTGCAATGACGCAGGGCATTCCTGTGCGAGACCACTTTGTGCAGTCCTTGAATACGGAGGCGGTGACGTGGAAGTGCACGGCCTGGCCCGTCATGGATGCCAGCGGACATTCGGATCACCTTGTCATCGAGCTGCGCGATGAATCGCCCCTAGAGCACTCCCTGGCGATGCAGCGGGATGTTACCGAGCGGATGCTCTTGGGGGCGTTGCGCGAAGGCGAAGCTGCCGACAACGCCGAAGCATCCAGCTGGCGAGCCGCACTCCTTGCGTCAGCCAGCCGCGAGTTGACCGGGACGCTCGACGAACCAGTTTTGATTGAGACCTTGGCAAGGATCGCACTACCGCATCTCGGGGAGTGGTGCATTATCGACACCATCGAAGCCGAGGCGTCTGTCCGGCGTCTTGCGATCTTCCACCCTGATCCCTCCAGGCAGGCGCTCGCGCGCGAGCTGGAGCGCAGGTGGACGCCAGAGCCAGGAGATCTGTTCGGTGGTCCGGCAATACTTCGCGGCGCGGCACCCACGATTGGCGCCGAGTACATCGAAGCGGCGCTCAGAGATACTGAAAGTGGCCGCGAAAATGCCTGGGCGCTTACTGTGCTTGGCATTGGGCCGCTCCTCACAGTCCCTCTCGTCGCCCGCACCAAGCTCCTGGGTGCCATAACGTTTGTGGGAAAAAAAGGTGCGCGTGATTACACCCAAGCCGAAGTCGAATTAGCTCAGGACCTCGCCGCACGCGGAGCGATGGCCATCGAGGCCGCGCAACTGTATCGGGAAGCTCTCTCGCTCAAAGTAAAGGCCGAGATGGCGAACCAGGCCAACACAGCCTTTCTTGGTAGGGTGAGCCATGATCTTCGCGCGCCGCTCAACGGAATACGAGGTTACGTCGATCTCATCGACGATGGGATACGCGGGCCCGTTACAGACGCGCAACACAAGGATTTGGACCGAATTCGCAAGAACCAGCAGCACCTGCTTCGCCTTATCACCGAGATTCTGAATTTCGTGCGATTGGGAAGTGACGGTATGCCTTACCACATCACGGGCGTCGCTGTGCAAGACGCTGTGGATTCCGCCGTAGCCTTGATCGAGCCGCTAATTCAGGAAAAAAGGCTTGCTTTTGAGGGTGCGAAGTGTGGACCTGACCTGATTTTTCTCGCCGATCCGCTGCAGGTACGGCAAATTCTGCTGAATCTCCTTTCCAATGCAATCAAGTTCACGCCGGCAGGGGGTTACGTGGGGATTGTCTGCGAGGCGAGTTCGCAGTCCGTTGCCGTAAGGGTGGTGGACAGCGGCATTGGAATTCCCGTGGACAAGCAGGCTGCGGTGTTTGAGCCATTCGTGCAAGTGGAGAACAACTTGACTGTTAGCGAGCCCGGCTTTGGCTTGGGTCTGGCAATCAGCCGCGACCTCGCGCGCGCCATGCAGGGGGACCTTGAAGTCGAAAGCGACCTTGGGCAAGGGTCGCGCTTCACGCTCACTCTGCCGCGAGCATTCAAATCCGCCAGCGGCTCCTACCCAGCGATACGCTAGCATCGAGCGCTAGTGAATGAGCGCTTCAATCGCCACAATCCGCTGGCTGTTGATCCGCGCTCGGTGCTGGGTCAACACGTAGTGTCCGATGTTCAGGCCAAAGCTGCTGCCTCGCATGAGTGTTCCACTTACTTACAGTCCACCGATCTCGAGAAGTCACCGTTTTCATGAAGCGGGCGACTAACGCGGGGCGAAGCGCTCAGCGTTTCGGCACGGTCCTTTTCGATTGCGACTCGACCCTCTCCTCGATCGAGGGCATCGAGGAACTGGCGTTCGTGCATCGCGCTGAGATCACGCTACTGACCGAGGCCGCGATGCGGGGAGATGTCGCGTTGGAGGATGTTTTCGCGCGGCGTCTCGAGTTGGTGCGCCCGTCCCGCGCCGATGTTGCGGCGCTAGGTGATCGATACATTCAAACCCTGGTCCCCGACGCGAAAGCGCTGGTAACCGCCCTTTTGAGCGAGGGAATTATCGTCCGCGTGATTTCGGGAGGGCTGTACCCCGCCGTTCTCATGCTGGCGCACTCACTTGGTCTCTCCGACGACTCAGTCGCCGCGGTTGATGTCTTCTTCGACGAAGCGGGTGTGTATACCGGTTTCGACCGCGCCTCGCCACTCGCGCGGTCGGGTGGGAAAAGAGTTCAGGTTGAACGTTGGCTTCCTCTACTCACTCGTCCCATCATGTTTGTCGGCGATGGCATCACTGACCTCGAGGCTCGCCCGCCCGCCGATTTTTTTGTTGCCTACACGGGGGTGGCACATCGCCCCGAAGTCGCCGCCGGGGCTGACGCGGTGGTGAAATCCAGATCGCTCGCTCCTGTTCTCTCGCTCGCACTTGGCGGCGTGCCGCCGGCCGACACAAAGATTCGAGCGCTGTTCGATCGCGGTACGAGCCTGATGACCGGAGCGAGTAACACGCCACATTGATTGCGTGGCATGTTTTATCTTTCCCGCGGTCCATGAGCATGCGCCAGCCTTTTTGGAGATGAGTAATGCCCGAAACCGTAACCGGACAGGGGACAGCCAAGACGTCCACCACGTTCGGCAAGTTCTTTCTTCCAGGACCCACCGAAGTGCGCGCCGAGGTGCTCGATGCCATGCGCGGCCCCATGATAGGACATCGGGGTTCGTCCATGGAAGAGTTGGTTGCCCGCCTGCAGGCAGGGCTGAAAGTCGTGTTTCGCACCGAGCGCCCTGTGTACATCTCGTCTTCATCCGCGACCGGGCTGATGGAAGCGGCGTTGCGGAATGGAGCGCGCCGCAAAGTACTGTCGCTCGTCAACGGCGCATTCAGCGAGCGTTTCTTTCATATCGCGCGTGCATGCGGGCTCGATGCCGTGTCGCTCGAGGTTCCGCTCGGCGCGGGGCATACTTGCGAGATGCTCGAGGGAGCGTTGGGCACGGGTGATTACGATGCCGTCACTATCGTTCACAGTGAAACGTCCACTGGCGTTCTCAATCCTATCGCGGAGCTGCGCGAAGTCACGCATGCGGCCGGAGACATACTGTTTCTCGTCGATAGTGTTTCCGGGATCGCCGGCACCGCGGTTGAGACTGATGCATGGAAAATCGATTTCCTCCTGACAGGCTCACAGAAGGCGCTGGCGCTGCCCCCAGGTCTTGCCTTTGGAGTCGCGCAGGAAGCAATTCTGCGCCGCGCGGAGAGAATTCCGGCGCGCGGAGTGTACTTCGATCTCCTGGAATTCGAGAAAAACATAAGAAAGAATCAGACACCGAACACACCAGCTCTCTCGCTCTTTTACGCGCTGGACGCTCAGCTCCAGCACATACTGAGTGAAACCGTCGAGAAGCGCTGGGAGAGGCACCTGGCGATGGCGCGCCGCACGTGGGAGTGGGTCGACTGGATGCGCGATGCCGGCTACGAGCTCAAGATGCTCGCGCCCGAGGGCTTCCGTTCGCCTACAGTCAGCTGCATTCGTCTTCCGGATGGCGCTCCCACAGGTACTGAAGTGACCCGCAGGATGAAGGCGCGCGGGTTCACCATCGCGGCAGGTTACGGCACACTCAAGGACGCGACTTTTCGCATTGGGCACATGGGCGATCACTCCGTCGACGAGTTGAACGTCTTACTCGGCGAGCTGGAGGGCGTGCTTTCTCAATGATCCAGCCCACCTTCCGGATCCTGATCGCCGACAAGATTTCCGCCGATGGACTGCTGCCGCTGCAGCAGGACAGCCGCTTCGAGATCGTGAATCGGCCCGGACTCACGGGCGAAGATCTGGCGCGCGCAGTGGCTGACGCCGATGCCGTGATTGTTCGTAGCGCGACGAAAATTTCGCGCGCGACGCTCACGAATCCGGGAAGGCTCAAGGTGATTGGCCGAGCCGGAGTTGGTGTCGACACGATCGATGTCGACGCAGCGACTGAGCACGGCATAGCAGTGCTCAATGCTCCTTCTGGGAATACCATATCCGCGGCGGAGCTGGCGTTTGCCCTGATTCTCGCACTGGTTCGCCGTGTACCCGCTGCGGACCGTTCAATGAAGCAGGGCGAGTGGGACAGAGGGAGATTCAGCGGCACAGAGCTGCACGGCAAAACGATGGGCCTGGTAGGCGCAGGCCGGATCGGCGGCGAGGTAGCCCGGCGCGCGCGAGCATTCGGGATGCGGGTATTGGTGAACGATCCGTACCTGAACGAGGAGAGGGCGCGCGCGCTCGAGGTGGAGCTCGCACCGCTCGAGGAGGTTCTTCGGCGCGCGGATGTCCTTTCCATTCATGTACCACTGACTGAAGGGACCGCAGGGCTGATTGGCGAGGACCAGCTTTCCCTGATGAAGCCGGGAGCGCTGCTGGTGAACGCTGCTCGCGGAGGCATCGTTGACGAAGCAGCCCTTGCTCGCGCGTTGACGGAGCGCCGTCTTGGTGGTGCCGCGCTCGACGTCTTTGAACAGGAGCCGCTTGCGCCCGACCACCCATTGCGCGGACTGGACAACATAGTGCTAACGCCACACCTGGGCGCCTCCACGGAGGAGGCGCAGCAGAACGTGGCGCTCGAGATAGCCGAGGCTGTGCGGGACGCACTCCTCGACGGCGACCTCTCAAAAGCGGTGAACGCTCCCGCGATCGGAGGGGATGCCATGCGCAGGCTGCGCCCTCTGCTGGATCTCGCCGAGCGCTTGGGACGTCTGGCCGCTGCGCTCGCGCCAGGGGGGGTTTCGCATGCCGAAGTTCGCTACGCAGGCTCTGCGGAGGACGCGTTGCGCCCTTTGGTAGCAAGCACGTTGGTAGGCGTACTCATGCCAGTTGTGGGCGAGCGCGGAGTCAATTTTGTGAACGCGCTACATCTCGCCAAGACGCGCGGCATTGAGGTACAAAGCACCCGCCTCAGTCCGCACGGAGACTACGCCGAGTACATCGAGCTGCGACTTGCGTCGCGCGAAGGGGATGCAAGGGTGGCGGGCACGCTGTTAGGTGAAGGTCATCCGCGAGTTGTGCGTATTGGCGACCATCAGATGAACGTCACGCCGATTGGCGCGCTTGTCATGATTCGGAATCGCGACGTGCCAGGTGTGATTGGCAGGGTGGGAACTCTGCTCGGCGACGCCGGCATCAACATCGCCGAGTACCATCAGGCACGACTGGAAGCCGGTGGCGATGCGTTTGCGGTCATTCGCGTCGACAGCCGCCTCGCGCAAGCTGCAATTGCCGCTCTACGCCAGCTGGCTGAAGTGCTGGATGTGCGGCAGGTGCAGCTTGGGGAGTAGGGGCGCGAGTTAGGGAGTCGGGGGAGGGGGAGTCGGGAATCGGGAATCGGGAATCGAACCTGGCTTTCAGGCTATCAGCCGCAACTCTAACATTAGTGCCGGCGGGCTTTTCCTCCCAACTCCCGGTTCCCGATTCCCGATCTTACTCCCCGCTCTTCAATTCCAATTCCCACTCCACCGGAATAGCGGGATCCAGTGAGTCTCGCACGGAACAGTATTTTGTGATGGCCAGGTCGATCGCTTGCTCAACTTTCTCGCGCTTAATTCCCTGTCCGCTCAGTCGCACGCGTAGCAGCACGTGCTTGAGGCGGCGGGGTGTTGTATCCACACGAGTTCCGACCACCTCCACCGCGTAAGTCGCAGGTGGCGTCCGCTGCTTTTTCAGGATATCCACCACGTCAATGGACACGCAGGTTCCGAGCGCCGACAGCAGCGCGTCTACCGGACTCTGTCCAGCGTCGGCATCCCCATCCAGCCTGGCGAGTGGTCCATCAGGCCGCCCTGTATCGAATCGCCGATCTCCCGCCCAGGTGACACGCACCATGTTCGGCTGAGCCGGCGGTGGCTGAACGTTCAGAATTCCGGATTTTCGCTTTTCCATGTCAGGAGGATTGCGGACTGAACTGCGAATTGAACAG
>JACMME010000172.1 GCA_014379205.1 Gemmatimonadaceae bacterium | reverse complement strand
ATGCGAGGACGCGAAGCCGGAACGCTCGACGAGCTGCGCGCGTCAGCCTGGGTCGCTGACCGTGCGCGCGAAGCCGGGCTCGAGCCCGCCGGTGACGATGGTACATTCTTTCAGTTCTGGCCCATGCGCCGTACGCGCACATCCGATGCGAGCCGCATCTCGCTGGGCGGGCGCAACCTCGCGCTCTGGACCGAGGCCGTTGTGGTTTCTCCATCCGATTCGGCAATCGATCTTCCGCTGGTTTTCATAGGGCAGGGACGAGAGAGCGACCTTGCCGGTATCGAGATCAAAGGGAAGGCGGTGGTGGCGCTCATCAGCCCACCGGACATCCCAATTCCCGCCGGCGTCAGCCTCTCGGCGCGGCGGTACACCCAGGCCGCCGTGCGGCAGCGCGCGACTTTCCTTGCGGAGCGTGGCGCGGCGGCGGTAGTGCTTGTCTCGGACTCGATTTCGGAGACTGAGTTCGAGAGCGTAGGTACCGGTATGCAGCGCGGATCGTATGCACTCGACACCTCTCAGAACAGAATCCAGTTTCGTCGCGCGCCGGCGATCTGGCTGCGAAGTTCCATGCTGGAAGAAGCGAAACGTCCGGGCGCGCGACTAATGGCGGCACTGTCGACAGAGAGCTTTAGCTATCCATCGGTCAACGTGATCGGGGTCGCGCGGGGAAGCGATCCAGCGCGCCGCAACGAGCACGTGCTCTTTAGCGCGCACCAGGATCACGACGGCGTGCGTTATCCCGTGGACGGCGACTCGATCTGGAATGGAGCCGATGACAATGCAACGGTTAGCGTGGCGGTGCTGGCAATCGCGCGCGCATTCGCCAAACGACCGGGAGCCCGCTCCGCCCTGTTTGTCTGGCATGGTGCGGAAGAACGCGGACTGCTTGGCTCGCGCTGGCATGCCGAACATCCGGTCGTGCCCAGGTCATCAATCGTCGCGGTGCTGAATGCGGACATGATCGGCCGGAATCACCCCGATTCGGCGTCATTGCTGGGAAGCCAGCCTCCGCACCGCAACTCGGCGGATCTCGTACGCATGGCACTGGATGCCAATACGAACGTGGCCAGGTTCGCGATCGATAGCTCCTGGGACCGCCCTACGCACCCGGAAGGGTGGTACTTCAGGAGCGACCACCTGCCCTACGCTCGTGCAAACATCCCGGCGGTGTATTTCACCACTCTCCTGCACCCGGATTATCACACGCCGCGTGACGAACCCGGCCGGATCGACATCGCCAAGCTTGCCCGAGTGACGAAGTGGATGTACGCAACTGGGTGGGCTGCCGCCAATGCCCAGCAGCGACCGCGGCTGGATGACGATTTCAAACTGGAGCGCTAGAGATCGAGGTCCGGTAGGTCACGCTTGACGCAGGCAACGCGAACCGAAAGGTTCGAAGCGTGTTTAACTCACCTTTTCGCGGCTTCACAGATAGAGCCGCCAAGCGTGCCCTCCACAGATTCCGCGTTCGGGTGAACCGCTTCAAGCTCACCCGCAAGCCGTACATCCGCGCGACCCTCCTTGCTGACTCCCATATAGCGAACGCCGTAAGCGCCCACGTGCTCGAGCATGGCGTCACCGAGAGCGCGGCCTGGCACCGCGTGCAGGAGTATGTCGACGAGATCGTGCCGTACTTCAACGTTCTTGCGTACTATCGCGTCGGCTACGGAGCGAGCCGTGCCTTTCTAAACCTTCTCTACAGGGTCTCAGTCGAGTACGAGGACCTCGGCGCGCTCGACAGTCTTCCAGAAGAAAGCATCGTAGTCTATCTCGCCAATCACCGCTCCAATGCGGACTACGTGCTGCTTGCCTACGTGCTGGTTGGCGACGTTTCCATCTCGTACGCGGTGGGAGAGTGGGCACGAGCCTTTCCGCTCGAGTACGTGTTCAAGAGCTTCGGGTCGTACTTCATTCGGCGGAAATACAGGGAGCCGCTGTATCACGCGGTGCTCGAGCGCTACGTACAGCTCATCACGCGCAACGGCGTCACGCAGGGCATTTTCCCCGAAGGAGGATTGAGCCGGGATGGCATGCTTGGGCCCGCCAAGATAGGACTGCTGGATTACATCATTGGAGTCGCCCGGGACGAGCCTGCTCTGGCGGATCGCATGGTGATAATTCCAGTAGCTATCAACTACGACCGTGTGCTCGAGGACCGATCGCTGCTGCGTGAGCTGGACAGTCGCCTGCGCGGCGCACCCGCGCCCCGACGGACTCAATTTCTCGAAGTCTCGCGTTACCTGTTCTGGAATCTGGGCCGTCTGGTCGCGGGACGCTGGAGAAGATACGGTCGCGCAGCGGTCACGATCGGAGCTCCAATCTCCCTTACCGGTTGGCTCGCAGAGCAGCGCAGCCGGCATGGCGATTTGTGGCGCATCAGCAGGCCTGAAAGGCTGGCGGAAGTGCGGGGACTCGCGAACGAAGTGATGTCGCGCATTGGTGCGCTCATTCCGGTGACACCTGTCGCGCTAGCCTGCGCTGCGATCCAGAGTCTTGGCGGCGACTTCATCAGCCGGGATGACCTGCTTGGTCGGATGGCCGAGATGCGCGATGTCCTGCTGGAATTGAATGCGCGAGTGCTGCGCGCCGATCAGAACATAAGCGAGACGTTCGAGCGGGCCTGGCGGATGCTGTCGATGCGGAAAATTCTCGTCGGTGTGGGGTCTGGATACCTGGTTCTACCCCGGCAGAAAGAGCTGGTCAGCTATTACGCGAACAGCATTGCGCATCTGCTCGGACCCTTTGCTGACGGCGTGCGGGAGCGTGACACACTGCCCGCGCTCGCCTTTCTTCAGAGCGGGAAATGAAATCTGGGTAGTGAGGATGGGGGATTGGGAGTCGCCCACCTCACCGTCATGGCCGCACTCGGGACGTCACGCGCTTCCGGAATGAAGTGCTCAGCCGCTCCGTTGAACGAAGATCAGTGCTACTGTTGCGAGCACGATCGCGGCCATGATTACAAGCCCCACAAGAACTCCCCTGGGCGCGCGCGCGCCGAGCTGCGCTACTTTCCATTCGGCGTAACGCGCCTGATCCACATAGTATCCACGAGCGGTTTCGCGAACGATGTTATGCTTGGCCGCGCCGTGCAAAAGCTGCGCATCGTCCTTACCTACGGCTCGCGCGCTTTGCGGGGTCAGTGCGCCGGCTGCCACAAGTCGGTCGACGGCATTCTGCTCCGCCTCGGCGAGAGCAACGAGACCCAGAATGGGTAGTGCGGACACGGGCATTAGTGGAAAGATTGGGACGGCGCGCGTTGTACGACGTCAAGCTGCGTAACAAGAAGACAACTTTCCCAATCTACTCGAATCGTTGAATTGTCGGATGACTGGGTTCTGGACTCGCCGTCCACGGATAGAGCGAGGCTTACAGACGGTTGATTTGGGACGACCTCCTGCCTAGCGCATGCGCACCAGTCCCGCACGTGCCTCCCCAACCACGTGCTGCACCTCCGGGTCGGCGTGAGTCCACGCGTTGACGACGTAGGCGTAGCTGGTCGCCGCGATCTCTCGTTTACCGAGACGCTCCGCCGCGCGCGCACGTTCGAGCATCCAGAGCACTCTGTTGGGGCCGATGCCAGCGTACTCCACAACCAGCAGTGCTGCCGCTGCGTCGTTGCGCCCGACCGCATTGAGCAGTTGCGCCTGTGTCAGACGATAGCGCTCGCAGCTACTGCGAAGACACAGCGAATCCGGCATCTCATCGAAGTGCCGCAAGGCCGCGAGCGTGTCGCGCCTGGCCAATGCCATATAGCCGGACGTTGCACTCAGGTGCGGGGCGAGATCGATTCCCGGCCGAGTGCTCACACGGCGTAGCTCAAGCATCGTTCGCTGTATGGCCGTCGTGTCGCCCTGCCGCGCCCACCATTGCAGAGCGAAGAGCGATCTCCAGGGCAGAGTGTCGCGTGTCCACGCTGCCATCTCGGTGCTCGCGCGCTCTGGGGGAGCTGCGCCGAGCATGGCATAGTCGGGAAGCAGCATATATACCGTCGTGTCGTACAACCCGTACGCCTCGCGCAAATGCCCGCGTGTTGCGAGGATCAAGCTCAGCGTCGACTTGCGCCGCGCGGTGCGCCCGGGATCCACTGACTCGCCTTCGCGGCCCCGAGCTACCACCCGCATCACTCGAAGCGCGGTCTCAGTCGAATCCATGAGGTTTGACAGCTGCTCGAACACGAGCTGCAGCGCTTCACGCGGAAGTGCCTGCACGATGCTGTCTACGTCCGATCCGCCTGACGCGAGCAACGCGGCCAGCGCGCGGATAGTGGTCGCGTTGAGGTCAGTCGAGTTGAGCGCCTGGTAACGAACGATGTAGCCGCGCGCCGCCCCGACTTCCTGCGCCCTGAGCGCAAGATCTATCGTGTGGATGTACGAGGGTGCGAAGGCCGAATCCAGGGTGAGCGAGCGGTCAAACGCCTGCCGTGCCCGCGCGTACGATTCGCCCGGCATGTAGGAATGCAGATGGTACCGCACGTCGCCGAGCTTGAACCACACTTCCGGATCATCGGGGAAACGGCGTACGGCCGTGTCCAGCGTACCGAACAACTGTCTGATACTCTGACGCAACGAACCGAGCGTACGCGAGTCGAGCGACTTCCATTGTGCGTCCGCTTCCACCAGGAGACTCTCGCGCGGTGAAAGCCCGCGGTTGTGCGCGCGAGCGAGCACGGCGTAGCTGGCTGAAGTCCCCTTCACTCCCTCAACCAGCTTCCAGTCGAGCACGTTGCTCAACCCGCGGAGTGCCGGAGCGAATCCACTGTCCTCCTCGATCGCGCGAGCGTAGTAGAAGCCGGCGGAATCCCATTGTGTGCGCCGGAAGTACTGTTCGGCTTGCAGAAATGCCTTGATCGCGGCCAGTGACGACGACCCGATCGATCCGCGGCGCACCAGTGCGAGGTCGCGCGTTCTGCCGAGCTCGCCGAGCAGGCGGAGCGTTAGTGAATCAGCCAGTTGGTCCATTCGCGAGATTGCCTGGCGCAACTCCACGTCTCCGATCGGCCGCCCGCTGGCGGCATCTACGACCGAAGCCGCGAGGCGCACCGAGTCTGCCCCCGCCTTCACGATTCGGCCGAACACCACGTGCCTTGCATCGGTACGCTGCCCGAGCTCGGCGGCTGATGCAGCGTCCGCCCGGCCATCCCAGCGGCGTACGACTACTGTTGGCGACACCGTGCGGATCGGGCCCGCCCCATCGAGGTTGGCCGACAGCACGTCAACCATTCCTTCCCGCCATACAGCAAGCTCGGGGCTGAGTACTTCGAACGGCGCGACAGCGACGAGGTTGGGATTCAGCGAGCTGCCGCGGTTCACGCGTGAGTAGCCATACACCCCTCCAGCAGCGAGCGCGGCCAATACCAGAGCGCCAGCCGCGACGCGGCCCCACGGCAGCGCGCGCGGCTGCTGCTGCGAATGTGCGTGAGAGCCCGCGAGCCCAAACCCCAGCGCATCGCGAAAATCGGCGGCTGTCTGGAAGCGGTCGTCCGGCGACTTGGCGAGCGCCCGCTCGAGCGACATACTAACCGGGAGCGGCGTGTCGGAGCGAAGCTCGCGCACAGGCTTGGGTACCTCTGTCATGTGGGCGATGAGAAGCTGGCTGGCGGTCCTGCCAGTGAAGGGCGGATGCCCAGCGAGCATTTCGTAACCGACGATGCCGAGGGCGTAGATATCCGCGCGGGCGTCGATTGCGGTCTCGCCCGCCGCCTGCTCTGGTGCCATGTAGCCCATCGTGCCTAGCGACGTCCCCAGCTCGGTGAGGCGTTCGGTAGACGAGCTCTCGCCTGTAGCGCCCTCGCGAGCGCCGGCGAGCACGCGCGCGATGCCGAAGTCGGCAAGAACCGCGTGCCCTTCCGACAGCAGGATGTTCTCCGGCTTGATGTCGCGGTGCACAACGCCCCGGGCGTGTGCGAAGGCGAGCGCGTCCGCTACCTCGTGCAGAATGCGTACGGCATCAGCCACCGGGATCGACCCTTCCCGTTGGAGCCGACGGCGGAGTGACTCGCCGGAAACGTACGGCGTGATGTAGTACAGCAGCCCGTCACGCGCCCCTGTCACCAGCACAGGAAGAATGTGCGGATGCTGCAGCTGGCCGGTGACCTCGAGCTCGCGCCGAAAGCGAGCGACCATAACGTCGCTGGTCAGCTCCGGAGCGAGCAGCTTCACCACTACCGGCCGCGCGACTGTGGTGTCGGTTGCGAGGAAGACGCGCGACATTCCCCCACCGCCCAGCTCACGCTCGATGCGGTGGCCCTCGCCGAGCACTTCCTGTAAGTGCTTCCTTACAGCGTCGGCAGTTTGCAGTTCCCGCTCGGGTTCATCTCGCATTCGTCGCTGGCATCTCCACTGGTCCTCTTCCTAAGTCAGCCCCTGACACTTAAGCACCCTTCCAACGTATTGCCGATAGCCGCTGTCCAAGGTAGCAACCCTAATCGGAGCAGACATGCGAATCACAACTTCAACCATTATTGCCGGTGCAGCTATAGCGGCTTCGGCCGCAAGTGGTCGTGCTCAGTATATCGATGACCATCATACGTCGCCTCGCAACGCCACGGTCCAGGCGTCCGGCGCCAAGCGTCTTTTCATCAGCGCGGAAGCCGGCATTCTGAAAATCGAAGGTCGCGCCGGCTTGGGAGAAGTCCGTGTCAAGGGGACAGCGCGGGCATCGAAGGAGCGGCATCTCGAGGACATCAAGCTACGCGCCACTCGTGAGGGTGATGACATCATGGTAGTCGTGGACATCCCGGACATGGACTGGAACCGCGACGGCGATGACAACTATCGCGGGCTCGACCTCGTGATCGAGGTGCCGAATACCCTTCCAATCGAGATCGAGGATGGTAGTGGCGAGATCGAGATCCGTGGCGTGGGCAGTCTCGAGGTGACCGACGGTTCCGGCGAGCTGGAAATCACGGATGTTGGAGGTCCCGTTCGGGTCACGGATGGCTCCGGAGAGCTGTCCATTCGCGGAGTCAAGGGCAACGTCACACTGCGAGACGGCTCAGGCGAGATTCGCGTCAACGACGTGACTGGCGACGTCGTGGTCGACCGCGACGGCTCGGGTGAAATCTCAGCGACCAACGTCAGCGGAAGCGTCCGCGTCGAAAACGACGGCTCCGGCTCCATCCGCGTTGCGGACGTTGGCGGCGACTTCATCGTTGAAGACGACGGCAGCGGCGGAATCCGGTATGACAGTGTGAAAGGGGACGTGCGGATTCCGAGCAGGAAGAGGCGATAAACGGGAATCGGGAATCGGGAATCGACCGTAGTAGCGAAATTCCTTACCAACACCCGATTCCCGTTTCCCGATTCCCGTTCGGTTTACTCTCCAACCTTGATTTGCTTCATCATGCCGTGCGCCAGGTGCGGCTTTCCGGTCTTCTCATCGGGCTCGAAACAGTACAGACCGTAGTCGCCAGCTGAGAAGTCGCCGGTGAAGAAGTTGACCCCCCCGCGCTCGATGGAGGTAATTCCGCCAATCGGCTCCGCCGTTGGCGGCCCCTTGGGCTTCTCGATCCACTCGAGAAATTTCGCAGCGGTGGTTCCGGGGGACAGCTTGGCGATGAACATCTCGTGAGCCTGGGGTCCCGGGTTTTCGAAGCGGATGGTGTGCCTGCCAGGTGTCAGCGGTTTTGAGAACACGAAGTCGTAGTCGATGAGCTTCACGACAACGTCCGCAACCGGCTCGGGCGCCGACGTCGTGGCGGCCGGCGTCACGGTGAGTGCTTTGGTCATTCCCTTGACGAAGTGCGGCACTCCGTCGGGAGCGGGGATCAGGCAGATCATCGCGTAGTTGCCCGGCTCCAGCTGCAGTGTTCCATCGGAGATACCACCGCCAGGGCGGGGCGTGTTGGGGCCGCCCATCTGAACCGCCCAGTCCGGCATGGGTGTATCGGGCTTGAGTGACTTGACGAGGTCGTCTACGGTTTTTCCCTGCTCCAGCTTGACGAGTTGGATGTGGTGGACGTCGGGGCCCTGGTTAACGAGGTGGAAGGTCGTCATGCCAGCGGGGATCTCGGCTGGCGCGTCGTAGGCAAAGTCCTTCGCTGTGACTGTTACGACGTTTGGCGTTGCAGGTGTGACTGCGGCGGTTGCGGCGCTGTCCGCGACGCTATCGGCGGCCGTGTCGGAATCCCTTGGGCTGCAAGCAACCAGGGAAGAAAGGGCCAGAGAGCAGACAGTTGCGGCGAAGAGCGTGGGGGTAGTCGTACTGCGAAACACGAGACCTCCTGGAGTGCGGGGAGTGCTTGAGGGATTGCGGAAACTGCGATTGCGATTGCGGATGCGAACTGCGAACCAGTCAGAGCACAAAAAAAAGGCGGCGGAAGCGTCGTGAAATACTCGCTCCCGCCGCACCGGTCAAGTTCGTGAAGTGTTGAAATTCTCCACGCCCACCGGGATCTTTACTGCCAGATGTCTACCGCGTTGCGCTCAGCGAAAGCTGCCCGCACGACACGACCTTGCCCATGTGATGCACATTGACCATGTAGCTTCCTGTAGTGGGCGTCGAAAAGGGTAGAGTTACCGCCACTTCTCCCTTCCCGCTGGCGTCAGCAGTGATCGGCGTGTAGGAAGCGGGGGGCCCAACGATCCCCTGGTCGTTACCGCAGGTGCCGGTGTGAACGTGCCAGGGGTAGGACTCACCGGCCGTCGCGCCTGAGATCATGACCGTTGCGGAAGTCTCCGAGCTCGAGGCAGGCGTAACAATGGCGGAACCAGCAATGGCATGTCCCATCGTCATCATGTCGTGCTTCATCGTGGTGTCCTTCATCATCGTAGAGTCCGTCAGCATGACGGTGTCTTTCGTTAGTGCGGTGTCCATCGCCATGGAGCTGGCGACCGGCGAGATGGTGGCCATCCAGCGGCTGGATGTTTCGATGCCTCCAGAGGCGGTTTCCGTCTGGGGAGTGGCGCAGCCATAGAGGGTCGCCGCCGCTGCGGCAAGGATAGTAAGGGATTGGTACTTCATGGGAGCCTCCGAGGCTTCAAAGAGCACTTCGTGAATAAGGTGACAACAACCGATTCCCAGTGCATAACCCGTGCGCGTCGCGGTTGAAATCGGGCTGGTGTGGATTACCTTACGCACTTCGGCCAGGTAGCTCAGTTGGTAGAGCAGCGGACTGAAAATCCGCGTGTCGGCGGTTCGATTCCGTCCCTGGCCACTTTGTAGGGCAATGACTTACTGTGCCTCAGCAATAATGGGCTTGAGCGTCCTCGCGGGTCGGCTTGATCCGCATGGCCAGTCGACTGCTCACGTTCCGGCACAGAGTCGAGCTCGAACCCGGATCAACTCGCCGTGGTTGCGTGATCGACCGGGACCGCTCTGCCAAACAGCCTTCGGAACCGCTCAAGAGCTCAACTATTCGCGCCAGCGTGCTTAATCATTCCCATTTCTCACGCTCGCCTACTTCAACGCTCTCCAAAGTGCCTCGAATCCGGCATTGCTATACTCCTCCGCCTGTGCCGGGTTAGCGACGATAAAGTCGACCGTTGTACCAGCCAGGCTACGAAAGAATACCCCGACGAACTCGATGGGTTGATCTCGCAAAGCCCCT
>JACMME010000171.1 GCA_014379205.1 Gemmatimonadaceae bacterium | reverse complement strand
GTCTTCGTCGGTCCACAACCTCGCCGCGAGCTTCTTCGGATCGGGTTGTGAGACACACCAGAACGCGCTCGTCAACAAGCTGCGGCAGCAGGTGCTCGAGCGCATCCCAGGACGCCGAGTCTGCCCATTGCATGTCGTCCAGGACTATGACTATTGGCCGCTGCGCCGCTGCGTGCTGGATGTACTCGGCAATCTCGGCGAGAAGGAGATACTTGCTGCCACCCCGTGGATCCGCACTGAAGGCCGTGTCGGTGCCGAGCGCGGGTACGAGATTGGGTAGCTCGCGCCACTCGCGGGGTGGTGCTGTGTCCAACCTGCGTAACGCAGTGATAACCTCTGCCCACGGGCCGTAGGGTGGCTGAACGTCCGCTTCATGACAGCGGCCCATCACAAGCGAGCCCGCGCGGAGGCGAACTTCGGGTTCCAGCTGACGGATAAGCGTGGTTTTTCCGACGCCTGCCTCACCGTTGATAGCCACCAGCTGAGGCTTTCCCTCGACGGCGTTGTCGAGCAGTCGGATGAGCGACCTCAGCTCATCGCTGCGGCCGACAAAACGTTCGATTCCAAGCGGAAGGTGACTGGACTCAGCGCCATTCGCCGAGGCCGTCGCCGCTCCATCGCGCCCGTCGCGCTTGACGCGGTAGAGAGCGCGGTCTGCGGCCGCGAAGACGGATTCAATGTCTTCCCCGTGCTCCGGAAATGAAGCCACCCCGATGGAAAGCGTAACTGACAGGGAACCAGTTCGGTCACGCGGCGCAAAAGCGTGGTTACGAACCGAAGTACAGATCCGTCCGGCTACTTCGCGCGCGGCCTCCAGTGGAGCGGTTGGCAGAAGCGCCACGAACTCATCGCCCGCATAGCGGGCCGCGAGATCACCGCCGCGCAGCGTGCGGCGGATGATATCCGCAACTTCGCGCAGCACGTCGTCGCCCTGAAGATGGCCGTAGGTGTCGTTCACCAGCTTGAAGTGATCGACATCGATCACGAGAAGCGCTACGGGATGCCCTGAGATGCGCGCTGCCTCGAGAAGCTCGGCGGAGTTCTCGAGGAATTGGCCGCGGAGCGGCAGTCTCGTCAGGTCATCGATGGGAATGGTGCGTCTCCAAACAACCCTGTTGTCCGCGGCGAGCACCGTGAGCCTAAGGGGTTCGAATAAAGACGCGTACAAGAGTTGGAAGCAACGGACGGAAGTGGGAGTGCCGCAGGGTTTTACGCCAAGGCCGCCAGGTACTCAACCGGCGGGCTGCGGCCTGGATTTTCCCCTTGTGCAACCAATTACGATTCCCACGTCTCTAATCAAGAGGATTCATTGGTAGAAACAACTGGAAAGGTCAGCGGGAAGCGAGTGTACTCGGGACGGATAGTTAGCCTGGATGTCGACACGGTCCGGTTTCCGGACGGGTCGATCGGCGAGCTGGAGCTATTCCGTCATCCAGGCGCAAGTGCCGTGGTTCCCTTTCTGAGCGATCCGTTCGCGGCCGACCCTCAAATCCTGCTGATACGGCAGTATAGGTATGCCGCCAACGGTTACCTGTACGAAATACCGGCGGGACGACTGGATCCCGGTGAGGAGCCTCTGGATTGCGCGCGGCGAGAGCTGCGGGAGGAAACCGGTTGCACGGCGGAGAACGTACAGTTCATGTGTACCACGCTTCCCACGCCGGGCTTTTGTGACGAGAGGATCCATATTTTCATGGCTGATGGGCTAGCCCAGGGTGAAGCGGGTCGCGAAGCGGATGAGTTTATGGAGGTGGAAACCTTCGCGCTGTCTCGCGCGTTGGAGATGATACAGAGCGGACAGATTCAGGATGGCAAAACCGCACTGGGGTTGCTTTTTGCGGCCGGATTCAGGGTTGGGAAGTAGCGTTAAAACAGCAGTTTCAGTGTGTCCTTTTACGCGGTGTAAAAAGTAGACACATCGGCAGGTATTCGGTATGGGCGTGTTTGCACCAAACTTCATAACGTGTTGTCTTATATAATTTTAGCTAGCTAACCTTTACGACTTCACGTCAGGCATGACCTCTGCATTACCAGGTCCCGGACAATACACAGGAGGACTTCGATTACGGCTTCTTCTTTGTCTGTGAATTTCACCCTTTCGCAGTTGGGGGAATCGAAAATGGCTGACGTGGCGCTGAAGGCACGAGTGCCGCTGCCGGGTGTGACTGTTCGTGAGCAGTTACACTCCTTGGATGACTCGGATGTTGTGAACGCGTTTTTGGCAGGTGAGGAACGGGCGTTTCAGGAACTGGTCGAACGGTACCAGACCCGTTTGCTCAACTTCATCTACCGAACGATCGGCGATCGGGAGCGGGGAGAGGACCTTGTCCAGGAAGTGTTCATTCGGGTCTATCGGCACTTGCACCGGTTCGACCAATCCAAGAAGTTTTCGACGTGGATTTACACGATCGCCTCGAATCTGGCGAAGAATGAGCTACGAAACAGATCGCGCAATCCACTTATCTTCTTCCAGACGATCAAGAAGAACTGGCAAGATGAGGAGCGTCCGTTGCAGTTCGAGGACCCGGCGTCGCGACCGGACGACTTGTACCGCAAGCGGCACCTGCGACAGTTGGTCGAGTCTTCCGTTGAGCAGCTCCCGGAGCACCACCGCCAGGTGTTCGTCCTCAGGGAATTGGAGGGGAAGTCCTACGAGGAGATTGCCGAGATCACCCACTGCAACCTCGGCACTGTGAAGTCGCGATTAAACAGGGCGAGGAACTCTTTCGCGGCGATTATTGAGCCGGCCCTGAAATAAAGCTGCTGCGTTTGCGAGGCGAGGGGACCAGAGTGATCTGGTCCCTTTGCGTTACCAGATCGCAAGTGCTGCGAATCCGCACACCACAGGTCTGGCCTGCTCCCGAAATGAAACCGCCGCGCCTTTCACGGGTACCAAGCCACCTGACCTGCTGGTTTGGCGCCTCAAACTTTTCTGCATCGTCGCATGGCCGAATTACGTGGCCACTCATACGGCCCGGCAAGGGCATCTGACCATCGGCCATCAGGCTGGCTGGTAGTCTTCGGGGAAGGCGCTGGGAACTTCTCTGGTTTTCGCTGTTACTATCTACCCAAATAACACGAGATGGCCGTCGTCAAAGGGCTCTCGCATCTGGCTCCCGCCCCCGTAGGCGCTTGTACATTTCATATCCAGCCGATATTAACCCTGGGCCTTGAACCCAGTGGCGCGTGCAGTGTATTACAATGCTCGTGAGTCCTACAACACAACGATGGAGCGAAGAACCTGATGGACTGTAGGCGTTTTAGAAACCAGCATCTTGGATTCATGGACAATGCGCTCCCCGATGAGGAAATTTCGGGGATGCGGCGGCATCTGGCAGATTGTGCCGACTGCGCTGCCCGAGATACCTCGATTCGCCGAGCGCTGCTGATCTTTCGTAATCTTCCCGCAGTTCAACCATCCCCGAATTTTGCCGCTCGTCTCAACTCGAGAATCCGGCAACTCAATAACGCGGAACAACTTGCCAGCCTGCATCGCGGTCCCAGCCTGGGCAGCTTCGTTGCGGCGGCCGCTGCGTTGGTGGCCGTTGGATTTTTCGCCGTTTCGGCATTTGATTGGGACGAGCCGTCTCGCGGACTGGCGCTCGAGCCCGTGCTTGCGACAGCACCTGCGCCAGCCGCTCCGCTAGTCACGTCCACTTATGTCACATCGGCATCAGCTGGGACGCCGGTCTGGTCTGCCGCCATGTTTGCCGAGCAGGTGCCGCTGCATTTCCTGAATGCGGACGGGCGGTGATTTAACACAACTTGGCCGATTGGTTCTGAGTGGCACGGGTCTGGTGCCCGGGGGCTCGGTGCTCGGTTGTCACAGCGCGGTGCCAGGGGCTCGGTTATCACAGCGGTAATCCGTTTTCGGGGATTGAGGTGGCCTAGCCACTCGAAGGGTTCCAGTCGCTCCTTCCACTCCGCAGTTCGCAATCCATCCCATTCGCAAAAGCTACCGTAACTGTGATGCCGGCCACTTAGCGAAGTCTGCGGTGTCGCAGACGGATTTTTCCGGTTGCTTATATTCCCGCCATGTCTCTCCCCGATGAGCGAGCATTCTCGAAAGCGCTCAAGACGAAAACGTTCAAACCGGTTTACTACTTCTACGGCGAGGACGAGTACCTGAAGGCCGAGGCAGTGCATGCGCTGATCGACAGCGCGGTCGAGCCCACGACACGCGACTTCAATCTGGATGTTCGCAGCGCTTCCGATCTCGACGGCGAGACGGTCGGATCGTTGTTGGGAACGCCACCGATGATGGCGGAGAGGCGCGTCGTGGTCATTCGGGATGTCGCGAGCTTGAAAAAAGATGCTCGCGCTTCACTGGACCTGCATCTCTCTCGAGTACCCGACGGGCGGAAGCTGGACCTCATACTTGTTCTCGTTGCGCAGGGGGGAGAGAAGGCCAAGGTAGACAAGGGGCTGGAACACATTCCAGGTGCGACCGAATTCGCGCCACTCTCGGCAGGTCGCGTCCCGAAGTGGATTGCGCACCACGCGCGGGAGAAGCTGCACGCCGCGATATCGCCGGCGGCGATCCAGCTCCTGCACCGCGCCGTGGGCAACGATCTGCCGGCGCTTGCTGCGGAGCTGGACAAGCTTGCGAGTTACGCTGGTGATGTCGAGATCGACGAGGCTGCCGTAGTCGCAGTTGTTGGCATACGTCGCGATGAAACACTCGGGGATTTTCTCGACTGTATCGCAGCTCGTGAAGCGCCGAGAGCCCTCGACATGCTATCGCACGTACTGGCGCTTCCCAAGATTTCCGGTGTGTCCGTCGTAATGGCACTTACAACGCAGATGCTGGCTATCTCCCACGGTGTTGGATTGCGCGAACAGGGATTGTCAAACGCGAGAATCGACGCCGCGTTCTGGGACTTCATCCAGGCGGTTCGCAATGTCTGGCGTCCGTGGGGCGAAGCACGTGCCGCGTGGAGCAAATCACACTCCCAGTGGGATGCTGATTCGGTGGATGCCGCGTTGGAGGCACTCCTGCGCGCCGACATCGCCCTCAAGGAGACACGCGTAAGCTCTGACGAGCAAATCCTATCGACGTTGGTAATCGCGATGTGTTCGGATATGCGTAAGACTGATATCGGAAGTGCGCCAACAAGGGCGCTTCGCACCGCATGAGTGTCCTTTCCTTCCAGGTATAAGTTGTGAGGACGATGACGCGCGCCATCGGCGGGCTGTGCAGTGCCATAGTAGCGGCATCCATCGTTTCAGTCGCAGCCGGCGCACAAGCGTCAGGTGAATCGGCGGATTCAGCCTTTGTCCGGGCCCAGCGGCTTGTAGCAGCCGGCCACGGCGACCAGGGACGCGCAATTGTCGCGCAAAAACTGGCGGCCGCACCGCCAGGCTCGGCTCGGTACGCGGAGGCGCTCTACTGGCGGGCGGCCCTCGCCGTAACGGCCGCGGAGGCCGAGCGCGATCTGCGTCGCGTGGTCGTTGAATTCCCGCTCTCGTCCTGGACTGACGACGCCCTGATGAGGCTCGCACAGCTGGAACTGGCCCGAGGCGAAAGGACAAGTGCGCTGCTGCATCTCGAACGGATAGCGCTGGAACATCCCGCAAGCGCTGCACACGCAAGGGCGAGCTATACCGCTGCCAGGCTACTACTCGAAATGAACGAGCTCGCGCGAGGGTGCGGAAAGCTTGGCGATGCGGACGCCCGTGCCGGAGTTGGAGACGCGGGGCTGAGAGAACAGATTGCGGTACTGCGAAAGAAATGCGGGTGAGAACAGGAATGAACTGCGAACTGCTAACTGCGAAGAACTGCGAACCGCGAACTGCGAGTAGGTTGGGGGGTTGCCGATCCTTACTGGTGACTGCCGATTACGCATAGCCGACTTCGCAGTTCGCAGTTCGCAGTTCGCAGTCCGCAATCCGCAATCCAGTTCGCAATCCACTTTCGCCCTCCCCCCCAAATCCCCCCAATCATGTCCAGCTACACTGCTATGGTCCGATCCTTCGTTCTCATGGCGGTAACTGCAGGGTGCACCGCCGCGACGCAAACGGCAGCGTCTACCGGCCCGGCTACGCGCGACGCATCGCGTGCGACCAGCATCGCGTCGCTTACTGGAGGAATGAGCAAGCGCGACGGCCTCATCCCGGTTTACCTGGACGGAAAGGGTGGAAAGATACTGCTGGAGATTCCGCGCGATTCAATGCGGGTTCTCGCCTTTTTTTCACAGGCGACGGGACTGGGCTCTAATCCTGTCGGGATCGATCGAGGCGCCGGCGGAGCGGACTTTGTTGCGCGGTTCGACCGGGAAGGGGATCGCGTGCTGGTTGTCTTCGAGAACTGGCGATACAGAAGCACGGCCCACGAAAATACAGCGCATCAGCGCACCGTGGCCGAATCATTTCCTCCAAGCACGGTGGCTGCTCTACCGATCGTTGCGAACGAGGGTGATCGCATGCTCGTGGACGCAACGGACTTCGCGTTTCGGGATTGGCTCGACGTCGCTGGCAGTCTTTCCCGCTCCAACGAAGGGAGTTACTCCATCGCGCTCGATCGCTCGAGCATTCATGAGCCATACACGAAGGGGTTTCCAACCAATACCGAGATCGATGTAGCCCTTACGTTCACCACTGCGGGCCGCCCCGGAAGAGTGGTGTCGGAGATCGTTCCGGATGGACGAGCATTTACGCTGCGCCAGCACATCTCATTCGTCCAACTTCCGGACGACGCCTACCGTCCCCGGGAGCTGGATCCTCGAACGGGCTTCTTCGGCATCACATTCAAGGATTACGCGCAACCAATCGGAGCGCCGCTCGAGCAAAGGTGGATTTCACGGCATCGACTCGAGCGCGCCAATGCGCGCGACGCCTCGAGTTCCATAACGAGGCCCATCATCTATTACGTGGATCGCGGAATTCCGGAGCCGGTCCGCTCAGCAACCCTCGCGGGCGGAAAGTTCTGGGAGCAGGCCTTCGATGCAGCGGGTTTGAAGGGCGGATTTCGCATCGAGCTGCTGCCCGAAGGAGTGGATCCGCTGGACGCTCGCTACAACGTTGTCCAGTGGATCAACCGGAACGAGCGTGGCTGGTCGATAGGGGGCGCACTCGGCGATCCGCGAACGGGGGAGATAATCAAGGCACAGGCGCGAATGGATTCTCACCGGGCGAGAACCTCGTACAATCTTTATGCGGGGTTGATGGGCGTTGCCGAAATGGGCACTCCCGCCGCCGCGGCCGAGACTTCATTTGTGCTTGGCCGCGTGCGTCAGGTGACCGCCCATGAGATCGGCCATACTCTCGGGATGGCTCATAATTACATCGCATCCACTTATGAGCGTGGCTCGGTGATGGACTACCCACCACCGCGCGTTCGACTGGGAGCGAACGGAGCCATAGACATCGCGACAGCCTACGACGAGGGTCCGGGTGAATTCGATGTGTGGGCGGTACGCTTTGGTTACGGCATCTATCCGCAGGAGCACGAAGTTGATTCGCTGCGCGCTGTGATCACGGAAGGACTTAGCAAGGGGTTTCTCTTCCTGTCGGACGACGATGCGCGGCCCGAGTTCGCGTCGGATCCACGCACCAATCTCTGGGACGACGCCGCCTCCGCAGCCGAATTCCTCGAGCATCAACTGGACGTCCGGCGCATCGCAATGCGCCGCTTTGGAGAGCGTAACATTCGGATGGGCGAACCGATAGCGATGCTGCAGGAGCGCTTCGTGCCGGTGTACTTCATGCACCGTTTTGCCATCAACTCGCTAGCCAAGACGATTGGGGGAATGGAGTACAGCAACGCGGTGCGGGGTGATGCGCTTCAGGCGACGCGCTCGATTCCGTCTGCGCAACAGCGCACGGCGCTCCGCATGCTCATGCAAGGGCTGCAGCCGGCTGAGCTGGCGATCCCGGACACGGTGCTCACCCTGCTTGCGCCTCGCCCGTTCGGCTACGATGAGAGCGTCGAGCTGTTCAACAGCCGTACGCGTCCCACATTCGATGAGCTGGGAGCGGCGCGAACGCTGGCACAAATGATCGTGGATGCTGTGCTTCAGCGCGAGCGAGCTGCCAGACTGGTGCAACAAGCGGCGGGGTCCGATCAGGCGCTGACGCTGGGTGAGACGATCGACGCGCTCATCAGTGCGGCTGGCGCGCGCGGCGCTACCGAAGGCGTGCCGCCGCGTAAGGCGGCTGCCATCAGGCGCGTGGTACAGCGGGCGGTTGCAGACCGGTTGCTGATGCTTGCCGCGGACAGGGAAGCTGAGCCTTCCGCAAGGGCGATGGCCGAGCTCAAGATCTCAAGCTGGCGGGACTCGGCCCGGCGACTACTCGGCTCCGCGAATGGAGACGACGAGCGTGCACACTGGATGACGCTATCCGGCGATTTTACACGGTGGATCGAACGGCGCGAGCTGCCCACTCCGACTCCGGCGTTGAGACCCCCTCCGGGTGATCCGTTCTAAGGTTTCTTGCCACGGCGAAGGATGTCGGCATGGCTGATGGCGAATGCTGATGGCGAATGGCTGATGGCTGGGGAAGAGACGGACGGTGGCTTGTCAGTGAACTTCTTAAGCAATCCGCTATCAGCCATCTGCTATCAGCCACCAGCCAGCAGCTATTCGGGGGCTGGACTCGAGGTAACGGAGTGCACTGGAACATCTGACAGGTGCTCCTGGACGATTACCCATCTGCCGTCTCTCTTCACGAAGACGGCCGTCCAGGCACCTCCGATCTCGTGGGGAGCTCCAGCAGGGGTCATGTGCGGAATCCGGTAGGTCGCGGTCATTACGGCGGCGTCCCTCGAGAGCACATCGACATGGATTTCCTGCCATTTCCATTCAGGATTCCGCATGTTGCGGCCAACATTCTCCCAGAACGCCGCGATGTCTCGCCGCAAGGTATCCATGGAAGTGGTTACGCGGCCCGCGGCCGCCGCAACGACGCGTCCTGTGTCAGGATAAAGGCTGATCAGATTCGCCGCCACATTCTCCCTTGAGAAATCGTAAGCGGCCGCAACCTGGCGCTTTAGCGAGTCGGCTATGCCGCTCTTCTCAGCGACGGAAGGAGCATTTTGAGGGGAGTCGCAAGCCAAGGCGAGGACGCTTATGGTCAAAACAGCGGAGGGCCATAAAAGGCGCATGGGGACGTGCCTGCCAAAGGGTTAAACGGCCAGTGGTGCACCAACGGCTAGCGTCCTCATGAGGGTACACGATGCGTCTACAGGAGTGGACACGGTCAGTATTAGACCCTGTTAAGCCGGTCACAACCTGATGGTGCGCAGCATGCCAATGAAAGGACTCATAAGATGCGCCGCAGGGGAGGAGCCCGGCGTATCTCAAGTTTGAGCGAGCTCCTCGCGGAATGGGAGTAGCCATGCGGAGGATCGGACAACTAGGAGCACCAATTGTAGCGCTGTACGCGCTGGCGTGCGGCGGTGGTGGGCGGGCGACGGACGCCGAACTGGGCAAAGACCTGGCGCTCGCGTCCGTGGAGAGTCTGGAGCTGGCATCCGAGCAGAACGCGGGCGCATCGCTGGTAGTCTCGTCCATCGAGCTCGGCGCTGCAGGTGGTACTGTTCGCGCCAAGGTGCCTACCAAGCGCGCTCGGGCTCGTGCGGCACCGTCGCTGGAACCCGAGGTAGAGGTGACAGAACCGTCGCCCGTCACTCTGCCGGTTGAGGTGCCCATCGCGGCTGAAGGGGAAGCTGTGGCCGTTGATTCGCGGCCGTCACCGCGACCGCAGCCGCTGCCAGTCGTTTATCCCGGTGGAACCCAGGCCGGCACCGATGACCAGCGAGGCGACGGTGGCGGTCACGGTGACGGTGGTGGAATTGGCGGTGTGGTGATTCGTGGCGGTGGAGTAGGCCGCGACAAGTGTGAGCTGCACGACCGCCGCAGGCCGGTATTCGTCAATGACAGGTTTCCAACGACGTTTCCGAGATCGCGTGGGACCTTCCCCCGATAGTGGAGTCGAGGTAGCCCCGTTTCGAGTGGTGGCCGATAAGGTGTGAAGGGTCGAGGTGCTGGGTGCCCGGTGCCTGGGTGTTAGGTTAACTGCCTGGTGTCAGCTATTGTGGCACCGGGCAGTTCAAACCGGGCACCGGCACCGGGCACCTTTTTCGTTTCGCCATGAACTCAGCGTCGGCTCCGCTCCGCGTCCGCCGTCCGGAAACTCCGGCGGGAGTTCCGCGAGTGCAGCACCGCGCCAGCTGGATCTCGCGAAGGGCCAGGAACGTGGCTCGCAGAACGCTGCTGGTGGGGGTGTTGTCCGGTGCTGCGTTCGTGGTCGTTCTCGTGACGTTGATTCTGGTGCCACGTGGGGCACGCCGCGTCGCGCGAGCAATGCGGACTCAGACTGACGTTCGCGCGGATACTTCGACTCTGGTTGCCGCCGTCGGGCGATCGACGCTCCGCCTGCGCGGCGCGGAAGCAGCGCTTGCCGAGGCACGTGCCGTCGCGGTTCCTCCCGTTGCACCGCCAGACACGATTTCCCCGGTTGTGCGTGCGCGCCGGGATTCTCTTGCGAGGGACGCTGCGTCCATCGCTCGACTGCTGCGGCGCGTCGAAAGCGCGCCCTTGCCGGCGTCGTACCGCGCACTGGGCGAGTCTGGCGAGATGCGCGATGTGGCAACCGTACGCGCGTTGCTTGACTCTCTCACCGAGGTTGAGCGAAGCAGGGAGGAGTTCGGCGCGATTGGCGGGGTTGATCCGATTTTTGTATCGCTCACGGCGCGGGCGGCGGACATCGGACGCGCTGTTCAGGCAGCCGCGGAAGCCAAGCGTTCACAACTATGGCGTGAGATTGCGACGCTCACTCCCAAGCCCGTAGCGGTTGACACGGCGCGGCTGATGCGAACGGACACCATTCCGTTTGCCGCGTCTCGCACGGCGGCGATTGCGGAACTAGGCGAATCACGCCGGCTGCTGGCTGCCGCGCGCATCCGCAACGATTCGATAGCACGCCAGGAGGCGCGTGCACGTCAACTGGCATCGGTAACCGCGTCACCGATCGCCATGCTCGCGGCGTCGGTGGTCCTGGGGGCAGCCCTCGGCTTCATGCTCGCGCTTGTAGGGGAGATCCGACACCCTCGAATCAGCGATGCGAGCGAAGCGGAGGTTTTCGCCCGCGCCCCTGTTATCGCGCGGATCGAGCCCAGAGTGGAGGTGGCTGAACGAACGCGAAGGAAGGCCGATCATCTGGTACCGCCATTGATCGATTTGCCGACGCCGGTCTACCGACAGTTGTACGCTCAACTAGCGGATTCCGTATCCAATCTCCCTCGCATGGCAGTCATTGGAGACGATGCGGGAACCGTAGCCACAGTCGCGGCCAATCTGGCTACGGCTGCGATTCACGCGTCGCGCACGGCAATTCTCGCGGATACCGATTTCGACACGCGGTCAGTTGCGAGTGTCATGCGGGTTCGCCCGACGCCCGGCCTTGGTGATGTGCTGGCGCGCCGAACCGAATGGACCAGCGCGACAGTTTCCGCGGTGGTAGGACGCGATCGAGGTCTCGCCGTGCTCACCGCTGGCAGCTCGCGCGCGACGGCCGTTCTCGGCAGTGCCTCAGACGCGTTAGCGGAGGAGCTGGCCCACCTCGGCCGGCATTACGATACAGTAATCGTCAGCGCGCCCATGTCGAGGCGCGGTACTGTGGCGGCGGTCTCGGAGTCGATCGGCGAAGTTCTTATCTGCGTCCGAGTATCGCGAACCTATATGCAGGTTTTGCAACGCCTTGCCGTCGAAGCACGCGAGGCAGGTGCCACAGTGCGTGGCGTGGTGTTGTGGGACACGGAAGATCCCGTACTCGAAGCAGCGGATGAAGAGGCGCCGAGCGCCGGACGCCGCGGTTCTGGCGGTGTGCAGCGGGAGTCAGCGCATGCGGAGATGAGCTGACCGCTCTTTGTTATGGGACGTTGCCGGGTAGCGGCCATAGCACCCTACGCACTGGCCCTTGATGCTTCGTGCCCTACATGTTCTGTTGGAATCCCGCAGATCGTGTTTTGCGCTTTCACTCCCACTCCCCCACCAAGCAGCGATGGACCGCCTCGCCCAAATCAACGCAGCGCTGGCGCAGCGCTACACGCTGCACCGGGAATTGGCGCGCGGTGGAATGGCGAGAGTCTACCTGGCTACGGACGAGCGGCAACATCGTTCCGTCGCTCTAAAGGTCTTGCATCCCGAGCTGAGCACAGTCGTCAAGACGAAACGCTTTCTACGAGAGATCGACTTGGCATCCCGTCTCGCGCATCCGCACATCGTTCCGGTGTACGAGTCGGGAGAGGCCGAGGGTGTGCTGTATTACAGCATGCCATTCATTGAGGGTGAAGCCTTGCGCGATCGTCTCGACCGCGAGAAGCAGCTCCCCGTTGATGACGCTGTGCGTATAGCGCTTGAAGTAGCAGATGCGCTGGCGCATGCCCATTCGCACGGCATCGTGCATCGCGACATCAAGCCTGACAATGTTCTGTTGCAGTCCGGGCATGCCGCGGTGGCGGATTTTGGTCTCGCTCGGGCGATACTCGAGGCCGGAGGGGAGCGTCTGACGGAAACCGGTATCACACTTGGCACACCCGCCTATATCAGTCCCGAGCAGGCTAGCGGCGAACGCGACCTGGATGGGCGGAGTGACATCTACAGTCTGGGATGCGTGCTATTCGAGATGCTGGCTGGCATGCCGCCGTTCGTGGGCGCGTCTTCGCAGACCGTTGTAACTCTTCATCTGTTCGAGCCTCCGCCGTCTCTCAGAGGCTTTCGCCCCACGGTGCCTGCTTCCATTGAAGCGGTAATTGTGCGCGCCATGGCGAAGAAACCGGCCGACCGATATCTCACCGCTGCGAAATTCTCCGACGCGCTGCGTTCCGCTTTCTCTGGCAAGAGCGCTCAGGACTCGCCGGCGACGCATGCCAACCCGCGGCCGCTCTCCGATCAGCGCCCGAACGCTGGTCCGCAACCGCCAGCCGACGATTCGGCATTGTACGTCGAAGATGCAGCGGACTCATTTGAGCGCCTCCGTGCCGTCCTTGCGCCGCAATACAGGATCGAGCGGGAGATAGGCCCGGGCGGAGTGGCCACAGTTTTTCTGGCACGCGACATTCGGCATGGTCGCAACGTCGCGCTCAAGGTACTGCGCTCCCGTCTTGCCAGCGCAATTGGTGCGGAACGCTTCCTGGGTGAGATCGGAGTGCTCGCAAGGCTGCAGCACCCGCATGTACTGCCGCTGATTGATTCGGGTGAGGCGGCGGGTTCGCTGTATTACGTAACCCCGTACGTTGATGGGGAATCGTTGCGCCAGAGGCTGCTCCGGGATCGTCGCCTGAGTGTGCCCGAGGCAGTCCAGATTGCGTGCGAAGCAGCGGAGGCACTCGAGTACGCGCATCGCGAGAAGATCATCCACCGGGACATCAAGCCGGGCAACATACTGCTTTCGGAAGGGCATGCGGTGGTCAGCGACTTCGGCATTGCGCGCGCAATGGCTACGGCATCAACCGGAAAGGATGCTCTCACCGACAGCGGTATCTCGCCGGGAACGCCAGCGTACATGAGTCCGGAGCAGGCCTCGGGAGATAGGGAGCTGGATGGCCGAAGCGATGTCTACAGCCTGGGTTGCGTTCTGCACGAGATGCTCACAGGCGCGCCCCCGTTCGTTCGTACCACTCCGCCGTTAGTGCCGGCGGCGAACCTTCGCGACAATTCGGCTCCGGTGCTGCAGACTGGAGCCGACCTGCCTTCAGCGGTATACGCGGTCGTGATGAAATCGCTGGCGAAGGATCCCGACGAGCGGTATCAGACGGCTGCGGAATTTCGCGATGCGCTGAACGCATCGATGGATGCGCATCTGCGCGCGCAGACCAGTGTCTGGAAATGGGCTGCGGCTGGAGCCGCCGTGGTGGCAGCCGCCGTCATAGCCGGTGTTCGGTGTTCGGTCGGAGTTACGCGAAAGGCACTTCCGGGATACGCTACTGTATTCTCGTCTTGTAACCGGGCGACTGTGAGCGCAATGCGTTAGCTCTATCGGAGACTTCGACTACTGTTGCCGAATACTTTGAGGGCTGGCTCACATCGGGCACCGCGATGCGGAGAAGGGCGCCGCTCGCGATGTCGCCAAACACCGCGACTTTTACTCCGCCACTTACAGCACGAGAATGCACCGCTAGCGCGCTGGAGGCGGCGCGAACCGTGCCGATCTGCGGGCCCGAGATGGCGACCAGAATCGCACCATCATCGGCATATGGCGTCGTCAGATTCAGCGTCAACTCACCTGCTTTCGGGGCAGCCGGTCCCCTGTCCTTGCCGCATGCGGCCAACGTGCAAGCGCTCGCGATAGCAAGCGCACTGAAAGCCTGGCGCAAGCGTTTCATGGTTTCGCCTCGTGATCCAGCTGTTCAGGTAGCGCGATGCGTTGGCCCGAGAGCAGCCTGGCCACGTTCGCGATACTCACGCCGTTCGATAGCAGCCACCCGCGCGCATCGCCGATATCATTTCGGCCATTGCGATTTCCCTGCAAGTCGAGGAAGCGCAACTCATCATTACTGAGCGGCAGCGAGACGCCCAGTAGCTGATCCAGCACGCTTGCCACGTTGAGCAGTGGCCTTGTGATCGTGACGCCAAGCGTCTTGCTCGCAACAATCGTGTCCGCCCGACCCGAGACGATGAAAGTAAAGTTTCCCGACTCAGCGGGGATGCCCGCAACAATTCCGGATGCAGGGTCGAGCGCCAGTCCTTGCGGCAGCGCGCCTGAACTGACTATCCAACTGATTGCGTTAGGGCCTCCCGCAGCTACGAGCGTGTCGGAGTAGGCCCTGCCCATCACACCGGCCCGGCGTGCGGAATCGGAGGCAATACCGAGCGGGCGATACACGTTCAGGCTGAACTGCCTGTTAGCGATGAGTGTGTCCGACCGAACCGTGACCGAGAAGGCGAAGGTTCCCTCGCTTGACGGAACTCCGCTAACCGTCGCAGTGGCTGCGTCGAAGGAGAGTCCCGCCGGAAGGGCGCCGCCAGCAAGTGTCCAGACTGCCGGCGCCGGTCCCCCTGTCGCTACCAGGCGGTCAGAGTACGCAGTGCCAAGAATGCCATAACGCGTTACGTCGCTGGAGACGATTGTAAGGGGGGCGTACACGCTGAACCCAAACGCCTTTTCGGTACTGACGCCGTTTGACGTGGCTGTCACGCTGAAGGTAAAGCTTCCTTCGGCGCGGGGCGTACCGCTAATTACGCCGGTGGAGCTGCTTAGTGTGACGCCGGCGGGAAAGCTGCCGGACGAGAGCGCCCATGCGATGGGACCATTTCCGCCCGAAGCAGCCAGCGTATCGGTGTAGGGCGAGCCTGAAATGCCGTACCGGCGTGTGCCGTCGGACGCGATCACCACCGGCCGGCCGAAAGCGGCGGTAATGTCCCGATGGCCATTCATGGTTACAAGGCAACTACCAGCACCCGAGCATCCTCCGCCACTCCACCCTCCAAAGGTCTCTCCAACGGCCGGGCTGGCGGTGAGCGTCACGGTCGCTCCGCGCGCACCCAGCAGTGTGGTGCACTCTCCTGGGCAATCAATCCCTGGCGATGCCGTTATTCGGCCGTCTCCGGCGACTTGAACGGTGAGCCGCCATCCTCGTGTGATGCTGGCTATGTGTCCCGTCGCTGTCGCCGACTCGACCGAAACCGTCAGACCGTTGAGCGAATCCGTGAACGTTTCGCCCGCAGTCCACATGGCGCCCGCGTCATTCGGATTGAGATTGTTGTCTTCATCGACAATCTGCGCGTTCCGGTCATCTAGCGACGGAATTACGCGATGCAGAATGATGGCTTCGCCTGGCAGCTTTCCGTCGTATCCAGCGAACCGGCGCGACTCGATCGTGTAGAAATGCTCGACGTTGCCGAGCATGGGAACTTCGGCAGCGAGAAATCCGCCGCTCTGTGACGGAAGCGCACTCCGCTCGAGCAACACTCGCTGCGCAGAAGGCATGGTGGGGAGGAGCTTTCGGTCGGGAGCGATCCAGCCGAGCGCATCCTTGTGATAGGCGATGGTATGCGTCCCGATCGATGTACCGAATGTCTGATCGTTGAAGCGGCCGCCGCTCATGACATCCCACTTCGAATCGTATGTACCGCTGTACGGTCCGGAAGAATGCGGGAGGCCGAGCGAGTGACCGATCTCATGGGCGTATGTGGCCTGCGTCGCCCAGTTAGCCATCCACGTCATCCCATAGTCTTTCGTCTGGCCATCACGCGTCAGTGTCCAACCGCCGCCCCACGAAGCCCACATGTGCAGATTGAACTGCATCATGATCCCATAGTAGCTCGGGAAAAACACATCGGGGTCCGCAGCGGCGCTGCAATCATCCAGCATCATCCCCCAATCCGGGCTGTCGCTGAGCCCGTTCGGGAAGTACTCGGATCGCGTTTTTGGAAGGTTGTACCAACCCGTCACAACCGTACCCGCCAGGTTGATGCTGTTGGCGGACAGCTCCTGCCAATAGTGGTTCAGGCCGGGGTAGGTCGCACCCATCCAGCTGTCGTACGTTGATTTTGGATGCGAATCCACAGTCAGTGAGTCCGCGAACCTGCACAGAATCGTGACGTACGGCTTGCTACCGGTTTGAGCGGTTTCGGCCGCAGGCCGGTTGGAGGTTCCCGGTTGCGCGAGCTGCATGGACGTCACCCGCGCTGCGGGCATTCCGGTCCGCGAACCCGCGGCGCCCGAAAGCGGCTTGTCGAACGTAGTCGAAGTCTTGAGGGTGACGCGTCGGCGATCGACAGCGGATGCGCCGCCGAGGGATCGAAGCGTCGCGGGGCCCAGTACGAGGCGCGTGGCGCGTCCGGCGTCATCGACGAGAACGTACGCGGGAACGACACCGCGTGCACGATCGCCAGGAACCTCCCAAATCGTGTGAAAGGTGCCGGTTAGCGTCTGAGCGCTGGCGCTTCGTGCGTCGACTGCCGCGATGGCCAACACCAGCGAGATTAAAAAGCGGACACGCATGCTATGCAGGGTCGAGCGTAATACTGAGAACCCGAACGCCAGCGGCGCCAGCAGGCATTCGCAGCCCCGTAAGGCTGATACGCTTGCGATCAAGAGAGCGCGCTCCCTTGTGGCGCTCGAGAACGTCGGGGCTGATCACGAGACTCGTCGGCCGCCCGCCGGCGTCGACGAGGAAATACTTCGGCGTATCTCCCCACACGATATGAAATGCTCCCGAGAGCTGTACGACAGAGCTGTCGGCGTTGTGTGCTTGCCCCGGGGAGCTTGCCCGCGCGGGTGCGGCGCTACGACCGCACGCAAGGAGCAGCAGCGCCATGATCGGCGCAGCGAGTCGGATTGAGATTATTGGGGGCATCGCTAACTACGAAGGAAGGTTGACCTTCTGGTAGTATAACGAGCGCGAGGGGAATGAGGAAACATTCGGCGTGGGAGGATGCTCACTGGTGTTCGCTTATTATGCAGTTGCACTCAAACCGCGGGCGAACTGGGAGATGACTTATGAAGATATTGGGCATGGTTCTGATTGGTCTCGGCATCGTCGGGCTGGTGTATCAGGGGATCACATATACGCGGAGTCGTGAGACAGTGAAGCTCGGCCCAATTGGTGTGACGGCCGAGCGCAAGGAAACAATCCCGATTCCGCCCGTCGTGGGAGCACTGGCGATCGTGGCTGGCGTAGTCCTGGTGGTGAAGGCAAAAAAGACTTGAGTCAGGGATTTCTTCAAAGCTGCGTCCTCGAGTCACGCTGGTTTGCCTAGGGGGCACCGCGTACATTCTGGCGTCAATTCAGCGGAGCATTGCACCTGCAAGATGATCTGCGCGACCAGCTTCAGGCATCACTGGGCGACGCTTACACGCTCGAGAGTGAGCTCGGAGGCGGTGGCATGTCACGCGTCTTCGTGGCTCGTGACCAGACACTAAAGCGCCAGGTTGTCGTAAAGGTTCTATCCCCCGAGCTGGCGGCCGGCGTAAGTCATGAGCGATTCCGGCGTGAAATAGAGCTGGCGGCTTCGCTGCAGCACCCGCACATCGTACCGCTGCTCCACGCGGGCGAAGCAGGCAGCTTGTTATACTATACGATGCCGGTGGTGCAGGGCGAGTCGCTTCGGGACCGAATTGCGCGTGAAGGCCCGCTACCCGTTTCGGATACCTTGCGGTTGTTGCGCGACGTGTTGGATGCGCTCGCCTACGCCCACCGCCGCGGCGTCGTTCACCGTGATATCAAGCCCGGCAACATTCTCCTGGCTGATAACCACGCGCTTGTGACCGATTTCGGTGTCGCAAAGGCACTGAGCGCTTCAGCGGGCGGCGAAGGGGGTGGTGTGCTCACGTCGGTGGGGATAGCTCTTGGCACGCCCGCGTACATGGCGCCCGAGCAGGCATCAGCCGATCCGCACACCGACCATCGAGCGGACATTTACGCGGTGGGTGTTGTTGCGTACGAATTGTTGGCCGGAGTGACTCCATTCAGCGGCGTCTCGCCGCAGGCTCTGTTCGTTGCCCAGCTGACGGCCGATCCCGCGCCGGTTACAAAGCACAGGCCGGCGACGCCGGCGAAGTTGGCCGCCTTGATAATGCGGTGTTTAGAGAAGAACCCAGCCGATCGCTGGCGCACCGCGGATGAGCTGCTGCAGCAACTGGACGCAATATCGGCGACGCTTGAGCACCCGGAGGCGCTTACCTCGCCGGGTGACGTGAATCGTCCATCCATTCGGAACTATCGAGCCCTCGCCTACATTCTTCCGATTTATCTGCTCTTTTCGGTTGGGGTATTTGGCGCAGTGAAGTTTGCGACAGCCCGACTTGGCCTTCCGGATTGGGTCGTTCCAGGAGCAGTCGTACTACTTCTGATCGGACTGCCGATCATTGCGGTAACCGCACTCTCACACGTTGGACGCAAACAACCCGCTACCCTAGCGTCGTCAGCAGGGACGCGTGAATCGATGCGAACGCTCACCTGGCGCAAAGCCATCCTCGGCGGAGTCTTCGCATTCGCCCTCTGGGGAATCGTGGTCGCTGGTTACATGGCGCTGCGCGCGCTGGGAATCGGGCCGGTCGGATCGCTTATCGCCGCGGGCGTTCTCGACCAGCGCGAACGCATCCTCATTGCAGACTTTGTGAATCAGACATCCGACTCCCTCCTTGGCGGTGCTGCCACCGAGGCTTTTCGGATCGATTTCTCGCAATCTCCCGTAGTGACTGTCGTACAGCCGAACTACGTGCGCGGCGCTCTGGGACGGATGACGAAACCCGCGAATACGCCGATCGATCTGACCCTCGCGCGCGAGATCGCGGTTCGCGATGGTGTCAAGGCGATAATAGCGGGTGAAATCTCGGAGGCGGGCCCACGCTTTGTCGTTTCGGCGCGACTCGTCTCCGCACAGACGGGCGATGTCCTGGCGGCAGGCCGCGAAACGGCGGCCGACTCGAGCGGAATAATAGGAGCTATCGACGATCTCTCGCAGACGCTGCGAGAGCGCATCGGCGAGTCACTCCGAACTATCCGCGAGAACGAGCCGCTCGATCAGGTGACTACAGCTTCCCTGGATGCTCTTCGGCGCTACACGCAGGGAGTTCGCGCGATTGAGGTGGAAGGCGACTTTGCGCGAGGGGTTGGTCTCCTGGAGGAGGCGGTAGCGTTGGATACGACCTTTGCCATGGCGTACCGCAAGCTCGGCGTTCACCTCGAGAATGTTCGTGCCCGCCGTCATCTCGTAGTGGACGCGCTAACCAAAGCATACAAGTACCGGGAGCGCCTCACAGACCGGGAGCGCTACCTCGCGATCGGTTCGTACTTTTATTCGGTTCAGGTAGACCACGAGCGGGCTAGCGCGGCGTTTCGCACGCTCCTGGAGATGTACCCTGACGATGCCATTGCTGTTAACAATCTCGGCGTCATATACGGCGACATGCGGCAGTATGAGCGCGAGGAGGAAATGTACCAGCGTGCGCTCAAGATCGATTCCACCAGCCGGTTGAACTACACCAACCTGGCTGGAGCCCAGGCAAACCTTGGAAAGTTGTCGGAAGTACGCGGAACGCTGGAACGTGCTGCAGTTGGACGGCCCGATAACCCTGACATTGTCTATTTTCGGACCAGTGTGCTGGCAGGCGTGGGCGACTACGCCGCTGCGGAAAAGGCATTGCACGCGCTGCTCGTGAAACAGGCGGAGAGCCAGGTTTGGATACAGGCTATAAATACCTCTCTCGCCAATCTGGCACTGGTGCAAGGCAGGTTGTCCGAGGCTGAGGAATTCCTCAAAACCGCCATGAAGGCCGCCGAGGCGACCGGATCTGAGACGCCCTATCTGCTCGGGGCAGTCAGAATGGCACTCGTTGACATCGCTCTCCGAGGCAATCCCAGCAGGGGACTACGCGGACTGGAGCAAGCACTCGCGCGGCATCCTCTCGAGAAGATAGAACCTCTCGACCGCCCTTACCGCCAGATTGCACTGGCACTCGCGCTTGCTGACAGACCCGACCAGGCTCGGAAGCTGATTAAGGAGCATAGTGCAGCGATACCGGAAGAGCAGCTGCGCGCGGCTGCGCGCCGCCAGCCGTTGGCGGAGCATACGCCGCTTGGCTCCATCGCCGTCGCCGAGAAAAGATATGCTGCCGCGATCGCGGAGTTCCGGGCCGCCGACGCAGGCAGATGTCGCGCCTGCACTCTTACGTACCTTGCCCGCGCCTACGATCTGGCCAACGCGGCGGACTCCGCGATCGCAGTTTACGAGCGCTACCTTTCGATACCGGGTACCGGAAGAGTCTTTCCGCCCGCTCCGATTCACGGTGCAGGGTTCGGTGACGGACTTTTCCTGGCGCCGACGCACAAGCGGCTCGCCGAGCTGTACGAGGAACGCGGGGAGCGCGACAAGGCCGCAAAACACTATGCGCGCGTAGTGGAGCTCTGGAAGAACGCTGACCCGGAGCTTCAACCCACCGTGACGGAGGCGCGCCGCCGACTCGCGAACCTTGGCGGTGAGCGTCGTCAGTAGCCGTGTCAGCGCGCCGCCGTCGAGCCAGTGCGGAACCAGCCTACCCATCCACCCGGTATCCCGCCTTTCTCACCGTGAGAATGTGTTTGGGCCGAGCTGGATCCTCTTCGAGCTTCCGCCTGAGCTCGGCGACGTGTGTGTCCACGGTGCGACTAACGACACCCGTCCCGTATCCCCAGACTTCCTGGAGCAGCTCTATCCGGCTCGCAACCGCACCACGCCGGCGCACCAGGGCAACCAGGAGATCAAATTCCATGGGAGTCAGCTCGACGGGGGCCTTGGCGCGCGTCACAGAGCGAGAGGCCCGGTCGATCTCGACGTCGCCAAGCCGCTCCGATGAATCTCCATCCCGATCGACGCTTCCAGCACGCCGCAACAGCGCCTCCACCCGCGCGAGCAGCTCCATGACCCCAAATGGTTTGGTGACATAGTCGTCGGCTCCCATACGGAAGCCTCGAACCTTGTCGGCTTCCTCTGCGCGCGCCGTGAGAATCAGGACCGGCGTGCTCCCCTCGGTGCGCAGTGCTTTTAGCACTCTATAGCCATCCAGGCCCGGGAGCATCAGGTCGAGGATGATGAGGTCCGCGCCGAAAGATCGAGCCTCCTCGAGTCCCGATATGCCGTCCGCCGCGACGCGCACTTCGTATCCCTCTATCTCGAGGTTGTTGCGTAGGCCGAATGCCAGATCGGCATTGTCTTCTATCACGAGAATGCGCGTCACGGGCTTGTTCCTCCACGGTTCTGCGAGATGCGACGAGGCGCATCAGCATCGCATGCCTGGCTACATCCGGATCAATCCCCTGCTGTTGTGAGCTCTTGACGCGCGCGATCCGCCTCGCGCCGTGCATCAGGCAACTCAATAACCAGCCGTGCGCCGCCGCCAGGTGCGCTTTCCGCCCATGAGCGGCCCCCATGCGCATTGATGAGCTCGCGAACCACGGAGAGCCCAATGCCGCTGCCCGCCACCGCAGATCCTGCGTCCCGCTCGAGCCGGTAAAACGGAGTCCATATTCGCTCGCGTTCTGCGGCGTCTATACCGGGACCATGATCGTCCACGCGAATGATCGCGCGATCGCCGTGCAGCGTGAGCGCGACCGTCACGTTCGCCCCCTGTGGACCGTACTTGACCGCGTTGTCCAGGAGATTTATCAGCACCTGCCGGAGGGCGTCGCGGTCAACCGGAGCAACTATGCCTTCCTCCAGATCCGCACGAACCGTTACGCCACGCGCGGAGGCGATGGGCGCGAACAGCTCGAGTGCGCTTGCGACTTCCGGGGACAGAGCGGAGTCCTCTCGCGCTATGTGTGTCTGTTGCCGCTCGCTTCGCGAAAAGTGCAGAACGTTTTCGACCAGGTGAGTAAGGCGCCGAGCCTCCTGATCGATTATGTCGAGAGAACGCCTGCGCTCTTCCTCGGAACGCACTCGTCCAAGCCTGAGTGTCTCGCCAAACATGCGGATCTGCGCGAGCGGAGTCCGCAGCTCATGCGATACACTGCTCACGAAATCGGACCGCAAGCGCGCCAGATCATGCTCCCGGCGAAGCTGCACCAGAGCGGCTCCGACCATCACAGTCGTCAACGTAAGCAAACCGAGCAGGAGGGGGAGCCTGGACCGGGGGAGGCCGCCGATTACCAGCTTTTCCGCCGCATCTGGCCTTAGCGTCACGCGGTTAGAGAGGAATACGCGGCTCGACGGGACGATTCCGCCCTCGTAGCGAGATGTGTATTGCGGTTTGGATTCGTAGACGATTCGGCCGAAGCTGTCGGACACAACCACTGATAGCAACGACTCGTTCGGCACTTTCTTGGTTAGCGCGGGGGGAAGCAGATGCCAGTTCTTCATAATGGCTTTGAATCTGGGCGCGCCGAATCCACTCAGGCACGCCTCGAAGCCGTATGCGGCGATACGCTTACCAGCGCCGTCGGACTTGACCCCGTACATTAGCAGCCGGCTGTCCCCCTCCACTTCGCGGAAGAATGGGACGATGTTCATCCCATCCCACGACTCCCACATCTTCCATGCGGCTATCGTATCCGCAAGTGATGCAAGTACACCCGGCGGAGGCGGGGGACCGACGATGTCCACAACGCCCGTCTGCAAATCGGCGCGGAAGTAGTAGCGCGAAGGATCGCCGGGCGCATGGGCGCATTTCGTTCCGATTTTGGAACCTGTCGGTACGAGCATCTCCGGACCGGGAAGTATAGGGGCTGAACGGGTATCGATAAGAATGAGCGGGCTCAGCGCGCGCTCCATCATGCCGCCCATCTCCATTTTCCCCGCTTCGTGCAACCTCCAGGAGGCGAAGCTGGCATAATCCGTAAGCACGCGCTCGGCTGTCTCTCGGTGAGAGCGGGCCGCGTCGTACGCCTGCCACGTGAGGACGGCTGCCAGAGCAACAGTCAAAAGCAGCAGGGTAACCAGCACCGTAGCGCGAGAACGAGGCCGGCCGTCGCGTCGAAGGAAGGACATGGTGGAGGGTATCCGGCTCGGGGCAACAGGGCAAGCGGACGGCAGTCGTCCACGGCTTCCTTTCACAGCTTGCTGACATGGGAGGAGGGAAGAATCTGCGAATTGCTGATGGCTGATGGCGAGTGGCTGTCCGATGGCGAATGGCTGATGCCGGATTCGCACGGCAAGCCAGCGCCGCAGTTGGCAGTTTCGAGTCTGCCATCCACCCATCCGCCATGGTTATCCCCAATCCGCTCTGGCCATCAACATTCGCGATCAGCCATCAGCCATCAGCCATCAGCCATCAGCCATTCGCCATCAGCCATTCGCCATCCTCCCCCCTTGCGTCACTAGGGGAATCCGCCTATCTTCCCTTGCGTCACTAGGGGAGTAAGACGATGGGCGATTCCGAGCTGAACGTGTTCCGCAATAGTCTGGACCTCATCATCCTCAAGGCGCTGAGCTGGGGTCCCCGTCATGGGTACGACGTCGCCGAGTGGGTGGAGCGGGTCACCGAAGCTACAGTTTGGCTCGAGGAGGGAACTCTGTATCCCGCTCTCCACAGATTGGAGCGGAAAGGCTGGGTCAGCGCGGAATGGGGGGTGTCCAAAAACAATCGCCGCGCCAGGTTCTATCGGCTTACTCCACAGGGGAAGGCGCAGCTGAAAACTGACACGCCCACCTGGTTGCGGCATGCTGAAGCGATAGCAAGAGCTCTCCGCAGCACTTCACCAGAGTTGGCGTAATGCTGCCCGAAGGTTTTCGTCACGCCTTCCGTATGCCACCGAGCGGCAAACGAATCTCGCGCGATGTCCAGGACGAGATCGCTTTTCATCTCGCCATGCGCGAGGAAAGACTGCGAGCGCAAGGGGTTTCCGATGCCGACGCCCCTGCCGATGCCAGGAAACGCTTCGGCGACGTCGCGCGCATCGCGGATGAGTGTCAAGCCATAGGAAGCGAGCGTGAACAGACTCGTCAGCGAGCCGAGTTGCTGCAGTCGGTATGGCAGGATCTCAGATATGCGGCGCGCTCGCTTGCGAAAACTCCCGCTTTTACCGCAGCCGCATTGCTCACATTGACGCTCGGAATCGGGGCAACGACGGCGGTGTTCACCATCGTGTATGGCGTGCTTGTTCGTCCGCTGCCGTACGCTGAGCCCGAACGCCTCGTACAGCTCTGGGAAACCTCTACGCTCACGCCCGGAGACCGAAACCCGGTCTCTGTGCCGAACTACAAGGATTGGGTTGCCCGAAACCGCTCATTCAATGAATTGCTGGCGTATGGTTACAACCGCTACACGCTTATGGGAGAGGGAGCGCCGGAACAGGTGCAGGGGTCGCAGATTTTTGGCGATATAGTTTCGATACTTGGTGTCAGGCCATTGCTCGGAAGCGGCATCACAGAGATGCAGAGCCGCGATTTTGTCGTCGTTCTGGGCGAAGGAATCTGGCGCCGCCGGTTTGGTGCCGATCCCGGCATCATCGGGCAGTCGATCCGAATGAACGCTCAGACATACACGGTTATCGGGGTGATGCCGTCGACTTTCCGCTTTCCGCGGCCGGATGTAGAGCTATGGACAAGCCACGCCACCATATTGTCCGATCCTGCCTGGGGCGAGGCACGTGGCCGGCGCTTTCAGCGCGTGATCGGGCGCCTCAAGAGGGGTGTGACTTACGAGGTTGCTGGCGCAGAATTGGATGCGATCGGACGCCGCCTGTCTGTGGAGTATCCCGATGCCAACCCCGGCAGCGGCGCGGCACTTGTGCCCCTCAAGGATCAGTTGGTCGGAGAAACACGTCCGGCGCTTCTGGTGCTGGCCGGCGCGGTGGGGTGCGTGCTGCTGATAGCCTGCGCGAACGTCGCGCACTTGTTGCTGGCCCGTACTGCCTCCCGGGAGCGCGAACTCGCGATCCGGGCCGCCCTAGGCGCAGGACGCGGCCGAATTCTTCGACAACTTCTCACAGAAAGTCTGGTGCTTGCTGCGATTGGCGGCGCCCTGGGCGTTCTGCTCGCTTACGCTGGAGTTGAGATACTCGGCAAGATGAGCCCCGAGGCTGTGCCTCGCTTCAACGACGTGCGCATTGACCGTTGGTCATTGGTCTTCACATCGCTCGCCGTGCTCATAACCGGAATACTGGTTGGTCTCGCCCCGGCGATTCGCGGAACCAGTCGCAGTGTGGAGGCCTCGGTCAGAGAAGGTACCCGCGGAGCTGGTACCGCTGCGCGACATCACAGGTTACAAGGGGCGCTGGTTGCAGCCGAAATCGCAGTGTCGCTGGTGCTTCTGGTTGGCGCGGGACTTCTGCTGCAAAGCTTCAACCGGCTGCGTTCGGTGAATCTGGGTGTCGAGCCTGCCGGTGTGGTCACCATGCTCGTAGCGGGCAGTCCGGTGAAGTACGACAATCCGGACAAGGAGCGAGCTCTCTTCGCCCGGGTTATTGAACGGGTATCGTCGCTCCCAACGGTGCAGTCCGTCGGTATGTGTGACTGTTTGCCGCCGGACGTAGTCCGCACAACCGGAAGCTTTCGCGTAGATGGCGGGTCGACCGTCCCAGCAGAGCTTCCCGTAGGTAATCAGATCAGAGTGGGAGGAAACTACTTTGCGGCCGTCAGCATTCCCGTGCTCGCTGGGCGAGGCTTTACCGACAGAGATCGTCCCGACGCGCCGCCGGTCGCGATCGTAAACGAAACGCTGGCTCGCAGATACCTGGGTGGCGGCGCCAGTGGCGCCGATGCGATCGAGCGAAGGGTATCGTTTGATGGTGAGCGATGGCTCACCGTGGTCGGAGTAGTAGCCGACGTTCATTACTCTGGTACCGCCGCGACAGTGGAACCGGCGGTCTACTCTCCTTTCGCCCAGGATCCCTTTATAGGAATGAACATGTTCATTCGCACGACTGGCGACCCGTTGTCGGTAGTGCCTTCGGTACGCAACGCCATTGTGGAGCTTGACCCCGAGCTACCGCTAGCGTTCGTCCGCACGCTCGAGGCATACGTCGGTGAATCAATTACACAAGCGCGCTTCAACATGGCGGTGGTGACGCTGTTTGCGGCTCTTGCGTTTGGGCTCGCAGCCATTGGGATCTACGGAGTTGTGGCCTACGGTGTGGCCAGAGGGCGGCACGAGATGGGCGTTCGCATGGCTCTGGGTGCGCAGAAAAATGATCTTCTCCGCCTTGTGGTTGGCCGCGCGCTTCGGCCGGCGGTTCTCGGCGTCGTAGTTGGACTCGTGGCGGCAGTATTCGCCACTCGCGCGCTGGATCGCCTCCTCTTCGGCACGAGCTCACGCGATCCCATTACGTTCGCCGCTGTCGCGATTGCTCTCCTCGTTGTGGCGGCACTTGCATCATACCTGCCGGGCCGGCGAGGGGCGGCCGCTGATCCTCTGATCGCGCTCAGAAGCGAATAGTCGGCGGCGTCGTTGGTCGCGGTAAATCCGCCAAGTGGACAGCACCGCATGCCCGAAACTGCGTACCGCGGCTCGCGGACGTCGATTCTCAATTAATCGAGGTTCGCAAAGACACCGACTTGTTAATCGCCCTGTTGACGAAGGCGTATGGCAAGAGGGACATTCAGTGCTCTCGCAGCGCCACTTTCTCCGGAGCACTCATGCACTTCAAGGAAATCGCCCGTTTCGTCGCGACCGGATTAGCTATCGCAGCAATACCGGTCGCTTTGCGCGCGCAGCAGCCGGATGTCTCCAAGGCGCCGGTCAGCTTGATTCGCCTCACGGAAAACATGCTGATGTTGGTTGGGGCAGGGGGGAACATCGGCGTCTCGATTGGCGAGGACGGGATTTTTCTCGTTGACGATCAGTATGCGCCGCTGACACCCAAGATTCTCGCCGTACTCGACTCCATCGACAAGCGCTCCGTGCGATTCGTTCTCAACACGCATTGGCACGGCGATCATACTGGCGGAAACGAGAATCTGGGGAAGGTCGGCGCGCTCATTGTTGCGCACGACAACGTTCGCAAGCGGATGAGTGTCGAGCAATTCATCAAGGCCTTTGGCGACACGGTACCGCCATCGCCGAAGGGAGGGCTGCCGGTGGTCACCTTCACCGAGGCTGTGACCTTTCATCTGAATGACGACGAGATCCACGCCTTTCATGTGGATCCGGCGCACACGGATGGAGATGCGGTGGTCTGGTTCAAGAAATCGAACGTCGTCCACATGGGCGATCTGTACTTCAACGGCCTATACCCTTTTATCGACGTTTCGAGTGGCGGCTCGGTGCAGGGAATGATCACGGCCGTGGATCGAGTGTCGGCGATGATCAACGACAACACCCGCGTCATACCGGGCCACGGTCCTCTGTCCAACAGGGCGGAGCTGAAAGCCTACGGGGAAATGCTCACCGGCATACGGGACAACGTGCGGAAGCTTGTCGTCGCTAAAAAGACTCTGCAGCAGACACTCGCCGCAAAGCCGAGCGAGCAGTGGGATGAAAAGTGGGGGAAGGGCTTCATGAAGCCCGAGCCATTTATCGTGAGCGTGTACGAATCACTGGTCGCGGAGCGCGCCAAGGGGAGGCGAAAATAACTTGCCTGAGGCAGGAGTGGGCCTGAGACCGGGGTTTCTCCAGTCGTGCCGCCCTGCTTCCTCGGCGGCGCCGCCGCAAGCTAGACTTGCGCGTCGCTCTCCGGATTACCGCGGTCCGCCAAAATCCTGTCGCGTCTGCTGACCGGATGCCTTTTAGTGGCCGGCCTGATCCAGGCGGACTGACCTGGCTCTACCATGAGCGGAATAGCGACATGGATCTCGGGAATCTGCAGGCCAGGCTGTTCGCTTATCCGCCGCGAGATCTTGAGCACCGTTCCAATGCTCATTGCGACACCGAGATAGGCCGCGACGTCGGCGATGTTGAAGATCAACCTCACTCCAGTGCCGAAGCCTACCGAGATGAAGTCCACAACGCCGAGTGGCGTAAAAATCATGCTCGAAAGATTCCCGATGGCAGCCCCGGCAATAAGGCCGAGCATGAGCGGAGCTCGGCGGTCGATCGAGGCGAGGTGACGACACACGACGCCGGCGAGCACGAGGGCTAACAGCGTCAGAACGACATTTATGTGCCAGGTCAGCGGCCCCAGACTCACACCAAAAGCTGACGCGTTGTTGTGTGCGAGTGTTAGCCGGATGCCATCAACGACTCTGACTCCATGATCCTGAAGTGACGCCAGAGCTATCTGCTTTGTTATGAGATCAGCTGCTGCTGTCCAGGCCGCGACCGTCGCAAATCGCGCGACGCTACTCTGACGTACGAGCACTTGGATTATCCGATTTGGAGGACGCCGGTGACGAAAGTACCGGCAATGCCTTCTTCGGAAGCCTGGCCGTCTCGGCGAGAGACCCATGGCTTTGCGGACCGGCCTCGCGGACGGGGTGCCTTTGTCGGAAAGAACGAATGGTAAGCGATGTCTGATCGGGCTAATGCACACAATATGCCTGTGCGGGCTATTCCGTAACCTGAATGAGCGCAATGGGATTGCTACTCTTACCCAACGTGCCGTTTGCTGCTGGTCGGCATTCCGGAGGCACCAATGCGACAATAAGGATGCGGATTGAGGGAGCAGCGAGACAGTTGCAGCGGGGAATCGGACCGCAACACCACGTCGTTCGTTTTCTTTCTTCGACATCAGCGTCCGTGATACGAGTCGCCCGCCTTTAGCACCCGCAACTCCATATTTAGTGCCCTGGGGCGCCATTCTCACCACTACCGTCCCCGCGCCGCAACGGGCCAGCTGGTCTCAACCACGCCGTCTCTGACGCCATGCACCACATCGTTCAAGTGTACAACGATGCACACATGGTTCGGAATGACACGCACACGATCTCCCACCGCGGGGCGCCAGTCACTCCCATTCAGCTCGAGTATGCCGTGCTCCTCCGACATCGACTTGACGATTACTTCGGGATGCTCAGCCAGAACGCCGAAGCCACCGCCTCCCTGCGCGCGGAGAGGCTCGCGCCCCAGCGCCTTTGAGCCGGCGTCAATGACCGCCTGTCCTGCCACCGCGGTGCTTATTACTGTCGCCAGCACTGTGAGGGCGACGTCCTCTTGCTGGCATGCTCCTATCTCGTACGTTGTGCGATCGTTGAAGATATATGTGCCTGGCCGGAACTCGGTAACGCCACCGATCTCATGCGTTCGGTGAGCGGTAGGAGTCGATCCGCCACTCACGATGCGTGGACGCAGCTTCGCCTGCTCGAACTCCGCTAAAACGTTTCCGAGTGCCGTAGAAAGCTCCGCCAGGCTCTCGTCCTGTCCGCCAACTGGCTGGCGAATGTGTCCTGGATAGAAGGTAATTCCCGCGTACTCCAGCGGTGGTCGCGCACGTACCAGGCGCACGAGGTCAATGGCGCGCTCCGCCGAAGGGACACCCACGCGGTGCATGCCGAGGTCAATTTCTACGAGAATGCTCACGGGACGGTCATGTTCAGCAGCGGCGGCTGCGATCTGTTCAATTGCTTCCGCCGAGTCGAGCGCGACTGTCAGTCTGGTCTCCGACGAAACATTCATGAGACGTTTGAGCTTGGTGCGTCCAATGGCGGGGTAAGCCATGAGAATGTCTTTCCCAACCGCGCTCATGACCTCCACTTCCGCGGACGTTGCGCATGTAAGCCCGATCGCCCCTCTTCGCAATTGTTCTGCGGCAAGCATGGGTGACTTGTGGGTCTTGATGTGAGGGCGGAGTGCGAGGTCGTGCTGTTTCGCATAGTTTGCCATGCGATCGAGATTGCGCTCCAGCCGGTCGAGGTCGACTATCGGTGTCGGAGTTTCAAGTTCTTCGAGAATGGGCACGGGGGAGGACTGAGAAGGATTGCGGAGGGAATTGGAGTGCGAAGTGCGAAGTGCGAACTGCGAAGTGCGAACTGTGAAGTGCGAACTGTGAAGTGCGAACTGTGAAGTGCGAACTGTGAAGTGCGAACTGCCTTCGATCGCTGCAGACAAACTCATATCGGGGACTTACAACCATGCCCGCGGACTGGCTTCCAATTACTCTGGACCCCAAGTATCAGGCACCCAAAGGTGCGTATTCGCCCGGAGTACGTGCCGGCGATCTGCTCTTTGTTTCGGGTCAGATTCCAACCGACCCTGTGTCGGGTGAAATCCTGGGAGACGATATTGAAACGCAAACCGTCCTCGTGCTGAAAAAGCTGAGCATGGTGCTCGAGGCTGGCGGAGCCAAGCTAGATGATGTCGTCTCCGTTACCGTTTACCTCGCTAGCGCCGACGACTGGACGGCTTTCAATGACGTTTACAAAAGGACATTCAAACCCCCGTACCCCGCCCGCGCCGTCGTTGGAGCACAACTCCGGGGGATACTTGTCGAAGTGAGCGCGATCGCGAAGGTCTCATGACTGCCCCCTTCCCGGTCGCAAGGCGTACATCTCGAACCAGGGAGACAAAGCTGCCCCGGCGTCGCCCGCTGCTCCGGGAACGCGGAGCAGTTGTTTGAGGCCGCGCTCTTCGATTCTCGCCCAGCGCCTGGTCCATTGGTCCGCGATCGGGACGAGCGAGTCGCCGAAGGTGCGTACCACAACCAGCCCAGAGTCTTCCAGCAAACGGCGCAGTGACCTTACGGTGAATCCCGTACGGTAGGGAAAGGTAAGCAGATTGTTATGCGCCAGGAGTGTTCGGGCGACGGGCGCCATGAACCGCTTGAGTGCCGGCCGAAGCGCGGCGTAAAAGGCTCCGTTCGGTACTCGAATCGCGAGAACACCGCCACGTTCCAGCAGTGCGGCCGCGAGTCGAACGGCGCGCCTGGGCTCCGGCAGCTGGTCCAGGCAATTCCAGATACAGACCGAACGGTATCGGTGCCTGGTTTCGAGATCCTCCAGGGTCCCGCACGCGACCTCCATACCCTGCTTGCGAGCGAAAGCATTGGCGCGCTCGTTCACATCGCGTCCCTGAAAGTTCCAACCATGCTTGCGCGCGGCGGCAAGAAATCCGCCCACGTAGCTTCCGATCTCCAACCCTGAACCAGCGCGGCCGGCTACATCGGTGAGCCGCGCAGCCTGTGCCTCATACGAAGCTCGCTGTGTCTCGAACAGGGACTGCAGCACATCCTCGCCGATGATCTCGCTCTCGTAGGTCTTCTCAAGCTCGAAGTCTCGCTCGCGTGGATTCCTATACACCAGCGTGCACTCGACACACTGCACCAGCCGGTACGGACGCCTCTGCGAGAATGCGACACGGTCCGCCAGCCGTTCGGCGGGTGTGTCGGCGCGAAGCCTGCGCGTGTGGAATGCCCATAACTCCTCCGCCTCCGCGGTGAGGTCGTCCGCTCCGGCGATCTCCCGGACATCGGCGGCATCGCAAACCGGGCAACGGGTCAGCTCGAGAGCGACGGACATCGAAATCGGGTGTGGAGAGTTGGGGGATGGGGAGTGGCGAGCGCAACGGAGCGCTCTGGCTCAATCCGATGCGCGCACTCGGGACCCCTAATTAAAAGTGGGGCTAGCAAGTTCAACGAAATGAACAGGATGCGAACCCCTCATTACGCAATCGATCACTTAGTGTTATCGAAACCGATCTCCGATATCCCGACTTCAACCAATCATTCCACGCGTCTGTGAACGGAATTTTCATCGTCTCCGAATTGACAGGTGATGTGCTCAAGCGAGTGCACGCGATTCAGCGCGCGTACGACCTGAAGCTCGCAAAGGGGACGCCACCGCACATTACGCTTGCCGGTTCGTCCGGAGTTGGACCGTTACCGGTGGATACTTCAGCGGATCAGATCCGGGAGGCGCTGGAGCCGATCGTACAGGACACCCCACCGATAATGGTGCGGTTTGAGCGTCCGCATCGGTACATGACTACTGACATCGTGGTACTTCCCGTCGATCCGCACGGACCGATTAGAGCCTTGCACGAGCGAATTGCCGCTAGTGGTTTACGCTTCGAGCGAACGCGGCATCGATTTTCGCCACACTGCACCTTGAGCTTCTATCAAACCCTTACGCCCGCAAACGAACGGAAGCTCATGGCCATTCGCGTAGAGGAGCCTGCAGTGATCACTCGCCTGCAGTTCTATCTCACCCTCGATCTTGTGGCCTCGCGGAAGGTTATCGAACTACAGTTGGGAAGTGTCGCGCCGTAGCCCTGCCTACCTGCGATCATCCAGCGGAACGTCGGGGACACCGACCTTGTGGTCGTAAACGAGCGTACCTCCCAGCCATCCGGAAAAGGCGAGCAGGACGACTCCAATTCCAGCGGTCGCGTACGAGAGGTATGTCATGGAGCTCGGGTGGCCGCGGGTCAGAATGCTGATAAGGAACAACAGGAGCACTCCTATGTTGAGCAATCCATGCTTCCACGCTGTGCGCCGAGCTTGCGTGCCTTCGGGAATTGCCGTCAGCAAGTCGATCACACCGGGTATCGCCGCGATCGCCGCACCGACGACCGCGCCGATCGCAAGATAGTAACCGATATAGTGGTACTTGTCGGTCAGTCCCGCCCAAACATCGGCGGCGAAGCTCAACACATAGAGCGACAATGGAAAAGCGATCAGCATCGGATGGATCGGGTGCGTTCCAATGCGCGCGGTACTCTTCATGATGAATCTCCCTTAGTGTTGTTGAAGAAAGGGACTCATTCAAAGGGACCAGGAACCAGGGACCAGGAATCAGGGGCGAGCCGGTTCTGATTCCTGCCGCTGTCCCATAGTCACAGCTTAATGCCTGGTTCCCGGTCCCTGGTTCCTGGTCCCCGCCCAACTCACTTTTTCCCAATCACCGGATACGCAATTCCCAGCTGCTCCAGGTACGTCTTGTACTTGGCCGGATCATAGTAATACTTGCGCATCAACGGCCGGTACTTCGCCATTATGGCTGTATTCAACTCGATCGCTGGCTTGTCCTGGGGCCGAATCAAAGGCTGATACTTCATTTCCTTTGTCTGGACATTCTTGAAGTATGCCCACGCGCTGTCCACCAGCGCGGGCGTCGTGAGCAGATCGAGCATCGTCATAGCTGTCGCCTTCGCCCCGGCAGTCGCTCCCTTGTGGGCGATCGGGGTAGCCATCGCGATGGCGTTTGACCAGTTGTGTCCCGGAAGATTCGGTATGTTCGAAGGAAAGCTGAGCGTGATTGTCGGCGCGTTCCAGGATATGTCGCCGATGTCGTCCGACCCTCCTCCGCGGTTCGCTTCCGCCGACGTGCCCGTGTCAATCTTTGCGAGCGCAGTATCCAGCCCCTTTTCGTCCACCCCGACTTCCTTCTGGAGCGCCTTCGCCAAAGTCTGATCCGCGGTACTCCACTCCGGGAGCCCCACCTGCTTGATGTTAGCGGTCATGGCCTCCGCGACCGGCTTGTTGAAATGGCGCGGCCACGCAGATCCGAGTATGCGCACTGACGACAACTTGGTTCCAGTCATCATCGCGGCGCCCTCCGCCATTTTATTCCCGGTCTCGAAGAGCTCCGTTATGTGCGGATAGTCTATCTCGCGGAAATAGTACCACACGCTCGCAGTTCTCGGCACGACATTGGGCTGGTCGCCGCCGTCACGAATCACGTAATGCGAGCGATGCTGTAGCCGCAGGTGCTCGCGCCGGTAATTCCACCCAGCGTTCATGAGCTCCACGGCGTCGAGCGCGCTCCGTCCGCGCCAGGGAGCCCCGGCAGAGTGCGCAGTCTCACCCATGAAGGTGAATTCGGCGCTGATCAACCCAGATCCGCCACCCGGGCCGTACCCGGTAGACAGGTTGCTCCCGACATGCGTGAAGAGCACGACATCCACGTCCTTGAAAAAACCCTCACGGACGAAGTACGCCTTCGTGCCCACCAGCTCTTCTGCCGTCCCTGGCCAGATCTTGATGGTGCCCGACATTTTCTCGCGCTGCATGATTTTCTTCACCGCGAGTGCGGCCGTGACGATGACGGCCTGGCCGGAATTGTGTCCCTCACCATGCCCAGGCGCGCCCTCCACGAGGGGATCATGCCTGGCCACGCCAGGCTTGTTGGAAGCCTGAGGAATGCCATCGATGTCCGAGCCAAGAGAGATGACGGGCTTTCCCGATCCCCACGTGGCCATGAACGCGGTGGGTATTCCGGCGATGCCCTCCTGTACCGTGAATCCGTTTTTCTTCAGCAGCCCTATGAGGTAGCGCGTAGTCTCCACTTCCTGAAAACCGAGCTCGCCGTAGCTGAAGATCTGGTCGACCATCTGCTGCGTGAATTCCCTTCGCGATTCAACGTCAAGAACCGCTTCGCGCTTGAGAGCCTCGAGACGCGCGGTGGGCACGTCCTGTGCCCGCGCTATGCAAGGAGTCAACGCGGTGGTTGCAACCGCGGCGGGCCACAGAAAGCGAATCAGGCGCATGCAGTGTCGGGTTGGGGGGAGGAGCGCGTAAGAACGGCGAGTACTGAAGACGAGACCCGCGACAATATGCGTGATGAGTGCCGTTATCAAGACTGGCGCGGCATTCAGCGCTCGGGCATCACAATAAGCCGCGTTTGTCTTCCCCCCGCACCGTTCGAGATGGAAACGCCAAGGAGCCAACGGTCGATTCGATTATCAGGATGAGTGTGATGATACCGAACGATCTTTCTTCCGCTGACTATGCCGATCGCGGCACCAACGATTACGTCACTCGCCCAATGCCTGTTGTCGTACATGCGGGATGCGCCGATGAGCAGCGCGCCGCCATACATCGCGGGTCCGACGTACCACACTGATTCGGGACGCCAACGTCTCGCTTCGTCGGTGACCACAGCGGCCGCAGCGAATCCTATAAGGGAGTGTCCTGACGGAAAGCTGCGGTATTCGTGACCCTTGAACCCCCGTCCGAACTCGAAATCGTGCGGCTTGTTATTGTCGACAAAAGGACGCGCTCTACCCGCCGCATACTTGATGACGCTCGTTATCGCCAGGCCGATCACGATCGCCTCCGTGCCGTGAAGGCCCAGGTCCGCCATGCGCTCATTGTCGGAGAGCCTTCCGGCCGCGTACAGGGCTCCTCCTATGAAGAAGGCGCCGGGTTCGGCGATCGCTTCTACCGTGACCGCGACTCTCTTGAAAAACCGATTTGTCTGGGGTGCACCCTGCAGGTACTCCCCAAAGCTCCTGTCCAGCGGAATAGCCGCGGCAGCGATTCCCGCAAATCCAACCGCAACGATAGCATCGCGTGATGTAAATAGCGGTTCCTGCGATCGGCGCGTGGAATCGGTAGCCTGAGCGTCTGCGGGAACCGATCCCATCCACAGGATTGGCGAGACAGGCAGCACCGTCACCGCAACTGCGCAAATGTGGATGCGCAACGAACGCATGAAATTCAACATGGGCCCCCTTTCTGCATCGCCTGTGCCGTGAGCCGACTTACCGCGTCGCCGTGTGCGGGCTAGCTTGGCGCCGGATGACCGAATCCCGCTCTCCGCTCGATCTCGATGGCGATACCATGCGTCGCCTCGGCACCCGAGTCGCGCATCTCGTCGCCGACCATCTCGCCACGCTGGCCGATCAGCCCGCGTACGTTACGCTATCGCGCACCGAGGCACAGCGTCTGTTGACGGCCGCAGCCCCTGAACAGGGCGCCGACTTCGATTCGCTCGTGGCAACTCTTTGCGAGCGCGTCTTTCCCTACGCCGCTCGTGAACCGCATCCGGGCTTCGTCGCGTACGTCCCAAGCTGCCCGACGTTTCCAGCCGTGCTCGGCGATTGGCTCGCGACCGGATTCAATTTTTTCGCCGGTGTGTGGCCAGTGGCGGCTGGACCGAACGCGTTGGAGCTGACGGTGCTGAACTGGTTTCGGGATTGGCTCGGCATGCCCGCCAGCACGTCAGGGCTCCTTACGTCGGGTGGCTCCAACGCGACATTCACCGCAATAGTCGCTGCGCGTCATCAAGCTGTGGGAGAAGACGCGGCCCGCATTGCGCGACTGGCCATTTACACGTCGGACCAGGCGCATTCGTCAGTGGTGCGCGCAGGGTGGCTGGCAGGACTTCCACGCGCACATGTAAGACTTCTGCCTACTGACGCCGCGTTCCGGCTTCGAACTGATGCACTGGAAGACGCTATCTCCCAGGATCGCAGGAACGGCCTCCTTCCTCTTGCCGTAATCGCCAACGCCGGCACCACGAATACCGGAGCGGTCGATCCCCTGGGCGCCATCGCCAGCATCTGCGAGCGCGAGCGAATCTGGTTTCACATCGACGCCGCCTACGGTGGATTCGCCATCCTAACGGAACGCGGCCGCGCGCTTCTGGGCGGAATCGAGCGAGCGGACAGCGTCACGCTTGATCCGCACAAGTGGTTATTCGTTCCCTTCGAATGCGGCTGCCTGCTTGCGCGAGAACCTGCCCGCCTCAAGGAAGCTTTCCAGATCATGCCGGAGTACCTGCAGGACGTGCAGGAGAGCGGCGAGCGCGTAAACTTCGCCGATTACGGCGAGCAGCTGACGCGCTACAGCCGGGCAGTGAAAGTGTGGATGTCGGTAAGTTACTTCGGCGTCGCGGCTCTGCGCAGCGCGATGGATCGCGCGATGGATCTCACTCTTTATGCAGAGCAGCTAGTGCGCGCTGAACCTTCACTCGAGGTTCTCTCGCCACCGCAGTTCGGCATTCTCTGCTTTCGGGCGCATCCAGCAAGCTTGAATGCGTCAAGCTCCCTCGACGCTCTGAACGAGTCGGTTAACGCGAAGGTAAACGCTGAAGGACAATACTTCATATCGTCGACCCGACTACACGGCGTATTTTCTCTGCGCATCTGCATCGTTGGCTTCCGGACAACCGAAAAGGAAATACAGGGTGTCGTGGACGCGGTAGTGCGAGTGGCGAACGAACTAGAGGGAACAGGAACCAGGAACCAGGAACCAGGAGTCAAAAGCCAGAAACCGGAAACGAAGGAATTGCGAGTTCGTTCCGACAAAAGCACTGAGTGACGTCTCCCGTTTGACAGGTGTCAGTTCGGTTGCCCAAGCCTGATGCGCGTTGTCCGTTGCCTGGTCCCTGGTTCCTGGTTCCTGGTCTCCAGTTCCCGCTTCGCTTGCATCCAACTACCACTTTCATTATCACCCTTCCAATGCTCTCCCTGGATCTCACCGGAAAACGCGCCCTTGTCGCTGGTGTTGCAGATGACGCTGGCTACGGGTTCGCCATAGCCAAGTCGCTCATCGAAGCTGGTGCTTCGGTTGTGCTCGGCACCTGGCCGCCTGCCCTCAATATTTTTCTGAATCTTCTGCAGCGCGGGAAACTGGACGGCTCACGCCGCTTGAGTGATGGGGGGATGCTTGAATTCGAGAAGGTTTATCCGCTGGATGCGGAATATTCCACCTTGGCGGATGCTCCCAGCGACATTCGCGAGAACAAACGCTACAAGGACCTTGGAGACTTCTCTATCGGGGGGTGCGCGGCTCGCATCGTCGCGGATTTCGAGGCTCGGCCACTCGACATCGTCATACATTCTCTGGCCAATGGTCCCGAGGTAAGGAAGCCGCTTCTCGAAACAAGCCGGGCCGGGTACCTGACGGCGCTAAGCGTGAGTGCCTACTCGCTGGTGGCAATGGTGAGCCGATTCGGTCCAATCATGCGCGATGGCGGTTCTTTTCTCTCGCTCACCTATATGGCAGGCGAGCGTGTAATTCCTGGATACGGCGGAGGAATGTCGTCGGCGAAAGCGGCGCTCGAGAGCGACACACGCGTTCTGGCTTACGAAGCGGGTCGCAAGTATGGGTTGAGGGTCAACACCATCTCGGCGGGACCGCTGGCGTCTCGCGCGGCCAGCGCTATAGGCATCATCGACAAGATGGTGGAGTACGTTGCCCTGAACGCGCCGCTCTCGGAAGCGCTCACAGCGCGTGAGGTCGGCGCCGCTGCCGCGTTTCTTTCAAGCCCGCTTGCCAGCGGAATCACCGGTACGGTGATCTACGTTGACAAAGGCTACCATAGTATGGGAATGGCGGTGCAACCCAGCGAGGGAGCCGCACAGCAGCCGTAAGTACGACGCGCGGCGCTGTGTGACCGCTACTTGTGCCGGTAGGTGATGCGGCCGCGGGAGAGATCATAGGGCGAAACCTCGATCTTCACCGCATCACCCTGCAATACTCGTATGCGGAACTGCCGCATCTTGCCGCCAAGTGTGGCGAGAACATCGTGACCGCCGTTGACCGTTACACGAAAAGTCGCGTTGGGTAGAACTTCGGCGACCGTACCCTCGAGCTCGATGGCTTCCTGCTTGGCCACGCTTTAGCCTTCCTTGCGATTGCTTCGGGCGTTTCGCCTGCGTGCCGCAGCCGACTTCCGTTGGCGGGCTTCACTCGGCTTGACATAGAAACGCTTCTTGCGGAGATCGGCGAGAAGACCGGAGCGAATCATTTCACGCTTGAACTTCTTGAGCGCCCAGTCCAACCGATCGCTTTCTTCAATTACGATGTACGTCATTCTCTCTCCCGCCACCGCGGATTACCGCGACGGCCATGTGAATTTGTCGAGGCGAAAAGGGGACTCCGCATTCGATCGAAGTCCCCGTTCGCAGAATTGTCGGCTGGGATGGCACGACGTGCGGTCCACAATACCGCCCTTCAAGATAGTAATGCCGGGTTCCCAAGTCAAAGGCCACCGACGTGATCAGGGCTCGGCTCGCTTCGGAGCGTCCCTTTTTGGAGTCGGCGATCTCGATTCTATAACCAATGACGATTCCCTCCCACCCGCCGTAAAAGGAATGCGCCTGCACGAGCTGTCGTGAAATGGTAGTGCTTGGAGTGACGCGACAAGGGACAGGGTCTTCCCATACGTCTTTCACATACGTGAGAACCAGAGTGGTGTCCCGAAATTCTGCGGCGCCCGATTCGAGTCATTGCGAGCCGCGCAGCGGCGAAGCAATCTCCTCGTTCGGCTTGAAACAGAGATTGCCTCGGACCCTACGTGTCCTCACAATGACATGCTGTTCACGCAGAACCGCGGGACATCACATGGGAATGGCATACGAAACGTGGTCGTCCCATATTGGGCATGTAACGTCAGAGAGTTGATTTCATCTAGGTAACTGAAGGAGAATGGATCCGCTAGTTGAATGCCCTTGACCAGGTGGCCCGGCTATTCGCGGCTCGTGGAGACCGCTATCGAATCGAGCGCGAGCTAGGTACCGGTGGGATGGCTGTGGTGTACCTCGCCGAGGACTTGAAGCATCGACGCCAGGTTGCGCTCAAGGTACTTCGGCCCGAGCTCGCCGCCGCTCTGGGGCCGGAGCGTTTTCTCCGCGAGATCGAGATTGCCGCCGGACTCCATCATCCCCACATCTTGCCGTTGTATGACTCCGGCGACGCTGACGGGATGCTCTACTACGTCATGCCTTTCGTCGAGGGCGAGTCGCTTCGCGCGCGCCTGGAGCGTGAAAAGCAGCTTCCACTCGACGACGCAGTTCGCGTAGCTCGCGAGGTTGCTGACGCGCTCGCGTACGCGCACAGCCGCGGCGTAGTGCATCGCGACATCAAACCAGAAAACATCCTCCTTCAGGCGGGCCATGCGATAGTAGCCGATTTCGGGATAGCGCGGGCGGTTTCGGCGGCTAGCGAGGAGAGGCTGACGCAGACGGGAATGTCGCTGGGAACTCCGGCTTACATGAGTCCGGAGCAGGCTGCCGGCGAGCGCGAAATTGATGGACGTAGCGATCTCTACAGCCTGGGCTGCGTACTGTACGAAATGCTCGCGGGCCAGCCGCCGTTCTCTGGACCAACGCTGGAGAGTGTCATCCATCAGCATCTTGTCGCTGAGCCACGTCCTATCAGGCAGATCCGCCCGTCTGTGCGTGCAGAGGTTGCCGCCGCGCTCGCACGAGCGCTTGCGAAGACACCAGCCGACCGGTTCAATCCCATAGGACAGTTCGCGCAAGCGCTGACGGCACTCAGCGCCAAGCCGGCGGAAGTGGCGCGTGGGGCGGAGCGCGACCCGGCCGGCAAGAGGCGACACTGGCCCGTGGCTTTGGCGGTGGGGCTGGCCGGTCTACTCGTTGGCTCGGTCGCGCTGCTGCGTAGTCGCACAGCGCGAGACAGCGCGCAGATTCCCGACGCTGGATCAACTATCGCGTTCATGCCCTTCACTTCGGCCGGGGGTGACACAGCGTTAATTCGCCTCGGCAGAGAGCTTGTTATCACGTTGAGCGCAACACTTGACGGTGTGGGTGGAATTCGCACGAGCGACGCCATGACCGTCCTGGCACAAACGGGCCGCGGAAACACACCGCCGGCCGCGGCAAAGCAGGCAATGGCGCTCGGTCGCAGGCTCAACGCCAGCAGCGTTGGTTATGGCAGTCTGGTGCGTGTACCAGAGGGTGTGCGGCTCGAGTTCGGTCTCTTTCCGACGAGTGGTGCGAATCCTCTCGCAAGAGTAACTGTGGTAGGACCGGCGAACGACATTGTCGCCCTGTCTGATTCGGCGGCACTCGCACTGTTCCGCCAGATCTGGCGCGGCGACGCGGCGCCGACGCCAAGCCTGGGGGCTGTTACCACGCGCTCCATCCCCGCGCTGCGCGCATTTCTGGATGGGGAACGAGCGATTGCCGAAAACCAGTTTTTCAAGGCGGCAGATGCTTTCGCTGAAGCAATCAAGGCTGATTCTACCTTCTGGTTTGCCTACTGGCGGCACGGGTACGTCAAGAGCTGGCACGGTTCGCCTGTTGATAGCTCCGTCTACAGGGCGTACTGGGACAACCGAGGCAAGCTCCCCGAGCGTGATCGCCTCCTGATCGAGTCACGCGAGCGAGGCATCAGCGCCAACCAGCGGCTTGCCCGTGTCAGGGCAGTGACCGAACGCTTCCCCGACTATTGGCCCGCTTGGCTGCAATACATGGATCAGCTCGTGCACGACGGGGGATATCTTGGCACCACCTACGCCGATTCACGCACGGCGCTCGAGCATCTTCTGGCGCTCAACCCTGATCTCATCCCGGCATGGTTGCACCTCACCTGGATCACCATCTACCAGCGGGATTCGGCGGCCACGAGACGAGCGCTTCAGGAACTGCGACGACTGCGCTACGACTCGCTCGGAACTCAGCCTGGCGGACTAAACGAGTTCGGGCTGTACGAATACCTCGACAAGTTGGTGAGGTCGGGTGGCGTTCCTGACTCGTCCAATGCCGAGTTGGGCGCCAGCATTCTCGCGGGGTATCGGGGGAAAATTCCTGCCACAGCGCTAAGCGGTAGCATGTTGCTCTACGAATTCCCCCAAGCGCAGATCGACCTGGCACGCCGTATTCTCAAACGCACCCCTCCAGCGGACATTGTCGCAGCCCAGTGGCGCGCCATGTCGCAGTCCTGGGCGGCTCGAGGAAGCTGGGACTCAGCCCTGATCGCCGCCGCCAACTACGTGCAAGCCTCGCCGAGTCCCGGCTCTGCCACGCTTGAGGGTTACAGTCTTTCAGCTCTCGGCTTCTGGCTCGGCGCTGTGGACTCGGCAGCGCTGCACCAGTGGCATGCTACTCTTACACCCTGGAAGGAAGAACTTTCTGTAGAGGAACGTGCGGAGGTCGCGTGGGCGGAGGGAATCACCGGGGCAGCGAGGAGGGATTCTGCCGCCGTGAAAGATGCGCAAGCTGCCCTGGCTTCGCTGGATTCCGCACCCCTCGCACCAATCGTTGCCCGTTCGCTCGCAGCATTCGCGCTGGAGCTCAACGGGAAAAAGGCCGCCGCCGCGGAGTCCCTGATTACAATGGAGCGTCAGATTGCGGACAGCTTTCAGTTTCGGCGCATCGGACGCAGCCATTCCTACGTGACGGCCGTCAACCGTCTCGCTGCTGCCCGTTGGTTGCGAGAGGAAAGGCGCACGGATGGTGCAGCTCGCCTGCTTGCATGGTACGAGGCGGTCCTACCTGTCGAGAATTTCAGGCTGGCGCACGCGAATCGGATGCTCGCCGGCTTGGCTTACTTCGAGCGAGCACAGATTGAAGCGGCACAGGGCCGCACAGCCCAGTCGCGAGCGTATTACCAGCGCTTTCTAACCGAGTACGACATGCCGGTCCCTGCCCACCACTGGATGAGGAACGCCGCGCGCGCCGCCCTGTCAAATAGCGACGATCGCTGAGCCGCGTTCGAATGCGGTCGTGGGGTCGTGTAGCGTAGCTACAACGCCTTTTTAATCGCCGCCTCGATGTCCTGGTCACCACCCTGTCCCGTGTATACAACCATCCCCTTGCGGTCGATAACGACTATGGTCGATGTCGCGATAACATCGTAGGCGGTGGAAGCGTCGCCCTTCTTGTCGAAATAGATCTCCAGCGGGAGCTTATGCTTTGCGGCGTAAAGTTTTACGCGTTGCGGCGTCTGATTGATCGAGACCGCGATTCCGACGAATTTCACCTGCTTGCCGAACTTGGTGTGAGCCGCGCGCAGCGCAGGCTCAAGATCCTTGCACAGGGAGCACCAGGTAGCCCAAAACTCCAGAACGACGGGCGTCTTGCCGATGTAGCGCCCGATGTCGAAAGGTTTTCCATCCAGAGTCTGTACTACGGCGGACGGCGCCTTGCTACCGATATCGAGGGAAGCGTCTTGCGCATTGAGAGCGCTGGACAGGAAGCCGGCAGTCAGAACTGCAAGAATGCGTGTCAAAACAAGTCTCGACGGGGGTGAGTTGAAAGGCCTGGTGGGGAAAGTATGTCTCAGCGAATCAAATTGAAGCACACCATGCGATTTGTTTTACCAATACATCGATCAAAACAGCAGCTGTCCCATCTTGATCAAATAGTATTCCGCGACTCCCAGCATGATCAATGCGAATGCCCGCTTTACCCAGATCATCCAGGCGCCAGCGCGAGGCAATCCCGAGAGGGCACCGGCTGATACACCGACCACGACCAGGAGTGCACTCATCCCAATCGAAAAGACGAACAAGTAGACAAATCCCAGTACGGCACTCCCGGTAGCCGAGACCCAGGTCAGGACGCTTACCATGACGGGAGCGGAGCACGGCGCGGCTACCAGACCGGAAGCGGCGCCCATCGCGAATGTGCCTGCGACGCGCCCACCGGTTCCCATGGTCGCGGCACGCTGAACGAGCCTGGAAGGCAGGCGCACGGGAATGATGTCAAGCATTCCTAAAGCGGCGAGAATGAGGAGGTTCGCCATTCCAAAGTACAGCCAGGGATTGGTGCTGACGGAGCCGAACAGGCTTCCGGTAAGTCCCGCGAAAAGCCCGAGTGCCGCGTATACGGCTGCGAGCCCGATCGCGTAGGCCAGGCTGAGACCGAGTGCTCGTAGCTTTGGGCGGCGCACCGTGATACCGACCGCCTGCCCGCCGATCAGCGATGCCGTTATCGGTATCATTGGATAGATGCAGGGGGTGAAGCTGGTAAGAACGCCCGCGACGAAAACGATCGGAATGGCTAGCGCGGGCTGCGCAGAAAGTTGGGATTGCAGGTCGGCTGGGATCACCGGTGGAAGATAACGCGCCGTTGTCACCGTGCCGGACAAGTCTGAATGGAGTACTTTCTCGTCTGCGGCATGCACTCACCTCATGTCGTTGCGAGGACACGCATTGCCGAAGCAACCTCCGCTTACTGAACCAGGAGATTGCTTCGCCGCTTCGCGGCTCGCAATGACTCGTGAGCGAATGCCCATCAACCTGTCATCTACGCCGATCGCGTACTCCCGCCACAGTTCGCACGAGAGGGTAGACATGTGAATATCACGTACAGGACCGTCGTACTCGCGCTTTCCTTCGCGGGAGTGAACGCATTTTCGGCCCGCGCTCAATCGGCCGCGCCAGCGACTGACACGCTGCGCTTCACCTTCCTTTCCGCTGGGAGATCATCCGGAGAGATGAAGACATGGGCGAGCGCGGACGGCGAGTGGCATGCGTTCTTCGAATTCAACGATCGCGGGCGAGGTCCACGACTTCAAACTCGCATGAGACTCGGAGCGGATGGCATCCCGACGTACGTTGAAACGACGGGGCACGATTACCTCAAGAATACCGTAAGCGAGACGTATCGCGTCTCCGGCTCCAGCGGTGCCTGGAAAAACTCCGCCGAAAGCGGGAGCGCTCCGGCTGCCGGCGCTTTCTATTTGAGCTTCGACGGTTCTCCTGCGGAAAGCGCGGTGTTCGCCCGCGCACTCCTGAAGTCGACGGGCGGCAAGCTGCAGCTTCT
>JACMME010000170.1 GCA_014379205.1 Gemmatimonadaceae bacterium | reverse complement strand
GCGAAACTCAAAGATGTTTTCAAGCTGTCTTCTGACAACAAGCGAGTTGGCCACTCGCCCAAGCAATCCGAGCGGAAGGGTATACTCGACTCGGTCATGCATGGTCACTCCGCCTTCGGTTTCCTCGAACGAGTGCGTATGCACCCAGCTTCGGTACGGTCCCTTTTCCTGGACGTCCTGAAACCCCACACCGGGACGCCAGCTCACAATTCGCGACACCCAGGCCAGTGACAGACCGCTCCACCTGATGCGGTACTCGATTCTTGCGCCTTCCTGCATGTGTGCAGGGGGATCTCCATGGATTCTGAAGCCGAGTGATGGTGGTGTAATGCGCGCCAAATTGCGAGGTTCGGAAAAGAACTCGAAGACTTCGGGCAGGGGCGAAGAAATGAGCTGAGTCCGCTGCAGAACGTGTGCACCTCTTGACCCATCCGAACTGAATCCCGCCGTGCCCGCACTCATGACAGTAGTGTTTTTTCTCCTGATTCCGCCGACGGCAGGCTCCGCGCGAGGGCGCGAATATCGCGCGACTCAATGATGCGCCTGCCCGGCTGATCTGCTACCGCGGCATGCAGTAACGCCGCGGCGACATCTCGTGCGTGCACGGGTCGATACATGGCGGGAGCGAGGAAAGCGAGCGGCTTTGTAAGAGCCTCGCCAAGCCGAAACTCCCGCCGCGTCCCAAGCAGGAGTGAAGGCCGCACGATCGTCAGGCTGCGATAGGAAAGTCCCGCAACCGCAACTTCGGCTTCTCCCTTTACACGACTATAAAAAACGCGAGAAGACGGGTCGGCACCGAGCGAGCTCACGAGAAGGAAATGCCGGGCTCCTTGTTGCTTTCCAAGGCGCGCGGCGGTGAGAACGAAACCGTAATCAACGTCGCGAAAGCGCGACTTGGAGCCGGCGCTTCGCAAAGTCGTTCCCAGGGCGCAAAGTACGTGCGTAGTGGAAAAGAGAGTGGCGTAATCCTTCATTCCGTCGAATTCCACAATGTGCTCGCGCACCTTCGGACTCGACATCCCGGGTGGCAATGGTTTGCGAGCGAGCACCACTACTCGCTCGAACGCGGGATGATGCGCGAACTGCCTGACGCACTCGTTGCCCACCAGGCCGGTCGCGCCCAGAATCAAGACGCTCTTTCCTTCCCTGCCGCTCATGTAGCTATGATGTTCCGTCCCTCAACGAGTGAGCTGAAGGGTGCACGGTTCACGGTGACCGGTTGGTACTCCATGGTCATCGGTACTCGGGTTACCATTGAACCGCGCACCAGGCACCGGGCAGTTACGCGCTCAGCTGACCCGGCAGCGTGAAAGAAAACTCGCTTCCCTCGCCTGGCGTGCTTTCGGCTTGAAGCTCGCCTCCGTGCGCTTCGACAATCCCCTTCGCAATGAACAGTCCGAGCCCCGCTCCCTGGCGGGTCTTTCTGTTGACTTGCCAGAAACGGTCAAAAAGGTGCGGCATGTGCTCAGCCGAGATTCCAGGGCCGGCATCTTTTACAACAAACCTCGCTTGGCTGCCGGCGAACTGGCCGCTAACAGACACGTTACCTCCGCGTGGCGTGAACTTTACCGCGTTGCCGACGAGGTTGGAAAAGATCTGGCCAACGCGTCCCTTGTCGGCTAGCACGCGCGCGGGCGCGCCTGTCCAGCGAAAATCCAGCGTCACGCCCTTCTCGGCGGCGATGGACATCATGTCTGTCATCGACTCGTCTAGCAGAGAAGCGGCGTCATGTGGTGAAGCGTCAACGGCCAGTCGTCCCGCCTCTATCCGCGTCACGTCCAGGAGATCACCGATAAGGGTGTTCGCGCGCATCGCCGACCGGCGGATGATGCCCAGCTGAGGGGTAAGCTTGGTTGTAGGAAGGCCCGAGGTCGCTGTCTCGAGTAGGAAGGACGCGCTCATTTGAATGGTATGAATCGGATTACGAAGATCGTGTGATACGATCCCAAGCACGTCGTCCCTTGCGCGCGTTGCTTGCTGGGCTTGACGGTATAGCGTCGCATTGTCGACAGAAAGTGATGCGGTTCGGGCAAGATCCACGGCGAGTGTCAGATCGTCCTGACTGTAGAGGCGCCCGGAATCCAGCATTGCCAGAAGCAAAACGCCTATCGTCCTGTCGCGAGCGATCAGTGGGATGGCCATGTACGAGCTTACGCCCAGCTCCGCAAGCACCCGGTAGTGCTCCGGCGACTGCGTCAGCTCTCGCAACATTGCGGGCGTGACCTCTCGCACAAGCTGCGGCTCGCCAGTCTCCATCGCTTTTCTCACCAGCGACTTCTCGGATGCAGATCGCGGATACAGGCGCAGATCATCTGCGAGGCTCGCCTTGCCGGGATCCGCTACCGAAACTTCCACCCGCTCGATACTGCCGTCCTGTGTCAGCATGTCCACGGCCGACAGATCCGCAACAACGGGTACACAGAGTTTTGCCAGCGAACTCATTATCTCGTCGGGATCAAGGGAGGAAGCCAGCTTCTCGGCGGAATCAGCGAGAAACCGTGCTCGCCTCTCACCCGCGCGAACAGCCTTGCTGCTTTCGACGAGATCCTCGTAGCTGGAAATACAGAGATCGAGGATCTGCTCCTTCCCGGCAGTGATGGTGAATGCAGTGTCCAGCAGGCTGATTTCTACCGGCCGACTGTCGCGAGCCTCTACCGTATGTCCCCGCGCAATCGCGGACCTTACCCGCGCCAGAAGACGTGCGGGGTCGTAGGGCTTTGTGACGTAGTTGTCGGCTCCGCACTCCAGTCCCCGCAGGATGTCGAGTGGATCACCGAGAGAGGTGAGGAGAACGACCGGAAGATCACTCTTGCCGAGCTCGCTTTTAAGCTTCTTGCACACATCGTATCCGGAGATGCCGGGCATGAGCACGTCGGTAAGGACAAGCGAAAACCGTTCGCTTCCCGCACGTTGGAGCGCCTGCTCTCCGTTGCGCGCGATTGCGGTCTCGTAGCCGTGCTCCTCCAAAAGGGCAGCGAGCGCCGCCGCCTGCGTGGCGCTGTCCTCTACTATAAGAATTTGTTCGGCCATCGCTCCCTCAAGCGACCAGGTCGACTAGGCGTTGCGGCATCTCCGCAAGCGGCACGACCGCGTCTACAAGCCCCGCCCTCACCGCCTCACGCGGCATCCCATAAACGATGCAGGACGCTTCGTCCTGGGCGAGCACCCGACCTCCACCCGACCGAACAGCACGCAATCCGGCGACACCATCGTCGCCCATTCCCGTAAGAATCACAGCCAATACACCTGTTCCCAGAGTTCGTGCCGCTGATTCATACAGATGTGTCACCGACGGCCGGAATTGTCCGACCGGCGCATCCGTTGAAAGCTTGAGCCGCATGCCCATGCCAACTCCGAGATGGCGATCATCCGGTGCGATATAGGCATGCCTGGCGAGCGCCTGCTCCCCCTCCTCAGCCACCTTAATGCGCAAAGCCGATGTGGAGGAGAGCCAATTGGCCAACCCCTGCACGAATCCGTTCGCGATGTGCTGGACTATCAGGATGGGGACCGGGAACTGCGACGGTAGTGCAGCCAGAATGTCGCGAAGCGCCGCAGGCCCCCCAGTTGAACACCCGATGGCGACTAGTCGCACCGCCGGCGTCTTGGAGTGCGCCGCGGAAACAAAGCGAAGGTGAGCTTCAGGGGGTGTCCGAGAAAGACCCCACCTCCGAACCACTTTGACCTCCGACATCGCTCGCACGGTCGATATCAGCTGCGAGCGCTGTTCGCCAAATCGGGCGGAGTGCGGACCCTCCGGCTTCCCCAGCACCGCCAGTGCCCCCGCCCGAGTCGCCTCGAGCGACGTCTCGATGCCCTCTTCATTCGCGCGGGAAGAGACGATGATGATTCTGGTCGGCGCACGCCGCATGATCTCCCGTGTCGCGGCGATACCATCCATCACCGGCATGTGCACGTCCATCGTGATGACGTCCGGAGCCAGACGTTCCGCCATCGCAACGGCATCGGCGCCGCTGGACGCTTCTCCCACGACGGTGATCCCTGGATCGCTTTTAAGTATTTCCGAAAGTAGCTGACGTGCAGTCGGCGAGTCATCTGCCACGAGCACCCGAATCATCTTTCCTCACTCAACAACCGCCGTGCAGTCGCCAATAGAACGTCCTGATCGAAAGTTCCCTTTGCGATGTATGCATCCGCCCCCGCTTGCATTCCGCGTTCACGATGCTCCGGCTTGTCCAGCGACGTTACCAACACCACTGGCAGCGACCGAAAGCGCTCCGAGGCTCGGATGGTCTCGCATAACTCGAGACCATCCATGCGCGGCATCTCCACATCCGAGATGACGAGGTCGATGTTTCCTTCCTGCACTATACGCCAGCCGTCTTCGCCGTCTACGGCCGTAACCACGTCGAGTCCGGCAGCGGAGAGCACGCTCTCCTCCAACGTGCGCGTGGTAATCGAGTCATCTACGACGAGCACGCGATTGCGGCGCAAAGGCGCGCTGGGGCCTGCTTCCCCCGCACCCGGTCCCGTCCTCCTGGCAAGCGCGGCCGGTACCAACCACGCGATATTCAGCACGAGAGCTACGTGTCCGTTCGGCAAGAGTGCTCCGCCGGCGAAGCGGTCGCGTACCGAGCCCCCGGCATGCTCTAGCACGCGGACGACGAGTTCGCTTTCGTCGATGACTTCATCTACAGCGATCGCGGCTCGGCGCCTGCCGCTGGTCAGGATAACTACGGGCCTGGGGCCGTCCACGCCTCTCTCAACCAGGGGAGGTCCCAACACCTGCGCCATCGACGCAAGCGACACGAGATCCTGCCCATGTCGAATCATCTGCCGGCCGCCGGCGTGGCGAACACCATCTGCCGCCACCCTTCTTATGCGCTCCACTGAAGCTGATGGAATCGCGAACGTCTGGCCTGTTACCGACACGGTCAGCGCGCGAATGTTGGCGAAAGTGATTGGCATCTCGACGGTAAACGTCGTGGATCGCCCCGTATTCCAGGCGACACTGACGCTACCCCCGGCACGCTCCACGCTGGCGCGAACGATGTCGAGCCCTACGCCCCGCCCGGAGATGGCTGTAGCTTCCTTCTTGGTTGAAAGTCCACCCTCAAACAAAGCCGCGGCGACCTCGTCGTCGGTGGGATCGGGGACACCACGCTTCCGAAGCACCGCGCGTATCGTGTCCGCTTGAAGACCAGCGCCATCGTCGGCGACCGTCACGACGAGGGTATCGCCCCGCAGGTTCGCTCCCACCGAAACAACTCCCCGTGCAGCTTTGCCGGCACTTCTACGAACCTCGGGCGCCTCGATTCCATGATCCACAGCATTGCGCACAAGATGCGCGAGAGGTTCACGCAGCGCCTCCAGCACGGTGCGGTCCGCCTCGACGTCCTGTCCTGAAAGCTCGAGCCCGACCTCCTTGCCGAGGCTGGTGGCGACATCTCGAACGAGACGTGGCAAAGGCTCACATACATCGCCGAAGGGGCGCATGCGAAGCCTTCGAACTCCTTCCGTGAATCTGGCGGACGTTCCGGTCAGAGTTCGTGCGCTTGCGCGAACCCTCATCGCGAGCTGCGCCGCTCGCAAATCCAGCTGCCGTAGCCGGCCGTCCACCGCGTCCAAAGCCGCGAGTGTGCGCGGCTCGACGCCCGCCGCCCGCAGGATTCCACGTTGGCGCGCCCCCGTACGACGCCACTCTTCCCGCCAACGAGTCACGAATTCATGTAGTGAGTCCGCCTCCTCAATTCGATCCTCGATCGCACCGCTCGCGACCAGTGCCTCACCGGCCGAGACGATCAGGGCATCCAGTTTCCGAACCGCGATGCGAACCTGCTCGTCCTGTGCGACCGCCGGCACTGGAGCGGTAGCTGCGGTCGCCGGTTGAGCTGTCGGCTCTGGCTGCGGAAAGACCGGTGTGGCAATTGAAGTCAATGGAGCGGGTGAGCCGTGCACACCGGAGGGACGCCTTGCCCCCACATCCGCTCCGCTTCGCTGTCCTGATGTCCCGGCACCACCCGTTTTCGCGCGTTGAATCAGCTCCGCGAATGGCAAATCTCCCAGCGGTTCGCCTGCGCGCAACCGATGTCCTGCGTCAGCAAAAGTGTCGGCCGCCGAGAACATGAGTTCGATTTGTGCCGAAGTCAGCGGATTCTTTCCATCGCGCGCGCCCGCCAGAACAGTTTCCAGGGCATGTGAAGCCTCCTCAATGAGAGGCACATTCGCTGCCCGCGCGGCACCCTTGAGCGTGTGCGCCACTCTGAAAACCGAGCGCAGTCGCTCCACATCGGCGGGCTGTGTTTCGAGCGCGAGAAGGTCTTCGTTCAGTGTTATCAACTGTTCATCGAGCTCGTCGATGAACGTCGCGAGCAGCCGAACGGCCAACGAATCCTGACTCATCCGCCTCAGGCGCGGCGCACTTTGCCGCCGACGAGATCCACCAAACCGCTGCCAATTCGGTCGAGTTCCTGCGCCGCGATCTCCGACTGTCGTGTTGACGCGAGGTTCTGTTGCGTTGCCTGCTGGATGCTGCTGATGGCCTGACGTATCTGCTCCATCCCGATCGCCTGCTGGCCGGCCGAAGCAACTATCTGGGCCGCGGACTGCGCGGATTCCGATATCGCGTCGACAAGTCCGCCGATCGTCTCGCCTGCCTGCGTGACTTGTCTCGCCGCGGCGGTGACCTGCTTGGTGCCCTGTTCTGTCGTCATCACAGCGGCGCTAGTCGCGCGCTGTATATCGCCGAGCATTTGGCGCACCTGCACCGTCGACCGTTTGGCCTGTTCGGCGAGGCTTTTGATTTCCGAGGCGACGACCGCGAAGCCGCGCCCCTGCTCACCCGCGCGCGCAGATTCCACCGCGGCGTTGAGTGCCAGGAGGTTGGTCTGCTCCGCAATTTCGTTGACCGACGTGATGATCTCCCCAATGGCTGTCGCCTGTTCGGCGAGCGCTACTATGCTCTCCGCGACTGATTCCACCTGCTCCTTTACTCCACGCATCGCAGCGACGGAATCCTGAACCGCTTTTTTCCCCTGCATGCCCATGTCGGCAGCTCGTTGCGCCGAGCTAGCAACGGACGCTGCCCGCTGCGACGCCTGGTGTGCCGTTTGAGCAACCTCATCCACTGTAGCGACGGTCTGTGTTACCGCGGCCATCGATTGGTTCGCGCCGGCCGCCTGTTGCGTCGTTGCGGCGAGTATCTCGGCTGCGCTCGTCGCAAGCACGCTGGTGCTTTCCCGGAGTGGGCGGTTGATGGAGCGGGCCAGAACTACGGCCGCGAGGATTCCCGAGAGGAGCGCGATGATGGCCCCAATGCTGAGAAGCACCTGTGCGCGCTCGGAGGAATTGCGCCCGTCCAGCGCCTTCACGTTACTCTGCCGAATGGTGCTCTCGATATTTTCCCTGATCTCGTCGTAGAGTTGGCTTCCCATCGGCTGCACCTGGGTAGCACGTATTCGGCTGGCTTCCTCCTCGTTGCCGGCGCGACGAGCGGCGGTGGACATGCGGGTTGCAACCCCCCACTGACCCAGCTGAGTGAGCACCTCACTCCAGCCCCGCTGGGCCTCGTCAACCGTAGAGGAATCGCGCAGCTGCTCGGCGTATCCGCGCGCTTGCGCCAGCGCGCTGTCATAAGCCGGAAGGAAACGCTCGTCGTTCCCGACAAGAAAGCGGAGGAAGCTTTCGTTCGCCGCGCGAATATGCGCGTCAAGTTGAAGGGCGGGCACAACCGAGATATTCCGGAGGTGCAGAACATCTTCGTAACTCCTGGTTACCCGCTGCAAGGCAATGATGCCCGACGCAGCGACTATCAGCAATAGCGCCAATATCAGACCAAACCCGGTACTTATCCGCTTGCTCACAGTCCAATTCATCGTCGTCCTCGTATCTCAGGTATCGGCGCGGAATCGCTGTATCAACGCCGGCACATCCAGCACCACTATAGCGTCGTTCGTAATGCCGCGCACATACTCAGCGCGCCCAGCAGGTTCGTCCTGCGCGAGAGTTACACTGTCAGCCGCAATTTGGCGCACACCCTCTATTGCGCTGGCGACTAGACCGAACGCGGCTCGGCGCTCTCCAACTACCAGTATCCGGCTTTCGCCACCTGGCTCCTCACGGGATACCACAGTAGAGCCAATTTCAAGCACCGTGAGAATACGTCCTCGCCATCCCATCACACCCACCGCCGGCCGCTCCGCACCTGGCAGAGGTGTTATGCCAGCGCCCCGCGCCACCTCCACCACATTCTCGAGAGGAACCGCGTACGTCTCCTCTCCGACGCGAAAGACTATTACTTCCGAATCGTCCGCTTCGATACGCGTCTCTATCGGAAGAGCCAATACGCGCGCGCGTTCGTCCAGAATGACGCGCGCATCTTCGGCGGACATCACCGCTCCGTCTTCCAGTTGAGCCTCGGCGACGCCGAGCCGCAAACGTAGCGCGTCCCAGTCGAGACCTTGCCCGCCAAAGAAAGTACTGCGTCGCTTCATGCCTTGGTGAATGTCAGAGAGCGCAGCCGAAAGCGCGCAATGTGCAGGAGCCGGAATGCCGTCTCTCCGTCAGTTGCCCGCACGCGCGACTCTGCCGGCACCGCGACGAGAAGCCGCTCGGCGCTGCGCAACGCTGTCTTCGCAGCGCGAGAATCGCCAGTGCGTGCAAGTGCTTCGGCGAGGGCCAGGTGGGCTACCGTGAGGTCCGGATCGAGGTACAGAGCCCGGCGTGCCGAGCGCGCGGCCTCCTCATGCTGTGCACCCTGTGCTTGCAACATGCCCGCCAGGTAGTGCAGCTCGGCAGACATGCTGTAGCGTAGCAGCGCGGCTGCGCACTCCTCCACTGCTTCCTCCAGCATTCCGCGATTGGCGAGCGATCGGACCAGTGCGATGGACACAGGCTCGGTGCCCTCCCCGATCTGCAGCAGCTCGCGAGCTACGGTCGCAACATTCTCGTAGTCACCCGCATTGTACGCCCGTTCAACGTCGGCACGAGCGGATACCGGAAGGCCGGGAGTAGAGAGCGGTGGATCTGGAGAAGATCCGGGTGCGGAAAGCGCCGGGCCGAGGGGAGACGATGGGAGAGTGAAAGGAGGCCGGATGATATCGCTCGGGGCAGTTTCTGGCGGGCGCGACGAAAACACTGCACCGGAAAACAACTGCCTCTGAGCCCCCGGTTTTCGGTAAGCGATGCCAGCGCCTGTCATCACGACATCGCATGGTACCATTCCCGCCAGCGATGGGTCGGACGCACCCAGAAAAAGCCAGCCGCTATCGCTGAGTGTATTCAGCAACCTCTGGGCTACTTGCGCCACCGTCGGCGCGTCGAAATAGATGAGTACATTACGGCAAAGGATGACGTCCATACCGAAAACGCCGGTTGCCGGCGATGGGTAGACGTCTTCAGCCAGATTCAGGAGGCTGAAGTCCACCGCGGTCCGAATCTCGGGACTGAGCGTGAACACATCCCCGTCGCGTTCGAAGTACTGATTTATGACCGCTTTCGGTACGCCGCGCAAAGACCAGGAGCGGTACCGGCCGCGCCGCGCCGTGAGGAGCCGCGCCACTGACAAGTCCGTCCCAATGATGCGCGCCAAGTTCAGGCAGCCGGTTTTTTGCAGAAGGATAGCGAGTGAATACGGTTCCTCACCTGAAGCACATCCCGCGCTCCACACCCTAATAGGCCGGCATGACCCATCGCGCGATGGCACGGCGGGTAGCACTTCCCTCTGGATGAATTCAAGCTGGTTCGGTTCTCGTAAAAAGAACGTTTCGCCAATAGTCAGTTCCGCTATCAGATCATCCAGCAAGGCCCCCCCACGCTGGAGCCGGTTTCCGAACTCCGATATCGATTTGATTCCTGCGCGGCCCATCACGCGGCGGATGCCCAGCTCCGCCGATTCACGCCGGTTAGGGGGGAAAGTCAGCCCTGCGTGCGAATGCAGCCAGCGCGCTACGCGGGCGATTTCCGGCTCGCTCCACTCCACGGCTCGAACTTCGCCTCGAGTCTCAGGCATCTGGCTGCGATGCAATCGCGGTGTTGAGCGCAATCGATTCTGCTTCGGACAGGAACGCGCGCGGATCGTGGATGAGCACCAATCCGTCTGGCATCTTGAGCGCGCCGACAACGTAAGGTGTGGCCCCGGCCACCCCGGTTACTCTCTCGACCTCGGCGTCCTCCACCTGTGCCATCTCCACCGCGCGATCGACCCTAAGCGCAACGGGGCGCTGATCACCTTCGACGATTATGAAGTGTTCCGAGGGCCGTAACTGCCGCGGTTCAACGCCAAAACGCGCGCGCATGTCCAGCACAGGCACGATGGCTCCGCGCACATTGATGACTCCCGCCACTATCGGAGGCGCCTCGGGCAGCGCCGATATGGCCACCGCGCGAACGATCTCCCTCACACCTTCCATTGGCAGCGCGTACCGCTGCCGTGCGACTTCGAAAAGAAGGACGTTCAAGGAGAAAGTGGGAGCAAGGATCAGGTGTCAGGAGGTCCACCGACGGGATGCAGGCTAGCGAGGCACCCGAGCGATCTCGAAGATAACTCATATTGCACAGCCTGAGCGATTCCAACCTCGGCATCGGTGGCCTGCTACTTGATCATGGACATCTCCAAACAACGAACGCTTGGATGCGCTTCAGCCTGTCAATGCAACGGAGACAGGACGGGAGGAATGAAATTCGCCGCAGCCAATTACAGTCCTCGTGTACCTGTTCCCTGCTGTCAACTCCTTGTTTTCCCTTTCCTCGACTCCTCCTCGTCCCAGATGTACGACCTCCGCTCCGCCGCTCGCGATGCGATGATAGCGCATGGCTTTTCCCCCGATTTTCCTGCCGAAGTTCAGCACGAGATCGGGCTTCTGAGAGAGCCTCGCGTTTCGGCGGCCGCAATCGGTGCTCCGCGCGAAATGCGTCAGCTGCTCTGGTCTTCTATCGACAACAAGACTTCACGCGACCTCGACCAGATAGAATTCGCCGAGCAAAGTGCCAACGAGGGGATTAGGCTCCTGATCGGCATAGCGGACGTCGACGCTCTTGTTGCGCAAGGATCCGCCACCGACGAGCACGCCGCCGGAAACACGACTTCGGTCTACACAGGAGTAGCTGTCTTCCCGATGCTTCCCGCACGGCTGTCAGAGGACCTCACTTCGCTCAACGAAGGGGAAGACCGGCTGGCGATAGTGATACAGATGGACGTGGCTCCCGATGGTTCCACAGCGGGGGAAAGCATCTACCCTGCATTGGTCCGCAACCATGCCAAGCTGGTCTACGAGAGCGTCGGAGACTGGCTCGATGGTCTGGCAGACGTACCTGAAAAAATATCGAGCACTCCTGGTCTGGAATCGCAGGTGCGGCTCCAGGCGGAGGCTGCCATGCGTCTCAGGGGACTGCGCCGGCGAAGCGGCGCGCTCGATCTCGAATCGGTGGAGGCGCAACCAGTAGTAATCGGCGGCCGGGTAGTCGAGCTGGTCAAGACCGAGCGTAATAGCGCACGCGATATCATCGAGAACTTCATGGTCGCGGCCAATACGGCCATGGCGCGGCACTTGGCCAGCAGAGGAATTCCAGCAATCCGCCGGGTCGTAAGAAAACCCAAGCGGTGGGACCGATTGGTTGCACTGGCCGCGGAAATGGGACACAAGTTGCCGGCCGAGCCGGATACGATCGCGCTAGCCGAGTTTCTTTCGGCTCGAAAGGTGGCAGATGGCGCGAACTTCGCCGACTTGTCGCTTTCTGTCGTGAAGCTACTCGGACCCGGCGAGTACATACTCGAGCGGAGAATGGATTCAGCTCGTCGCACCAGCGGTCACTTCGGTCTCGCGGTCGCCGAGTATGTGCATTCCACCGCTCCCAACCGCCGTTTCGTTGATCTGGTGACGCAACGCCTGGCAAAGGCGGCCGAGTACAAAGCGCCGCCGCCATACGATGACGCGCAACTGATGGAAATCGCCAAGCGATGCACCGGGCATGAAGACTCCGCAAGAAAGGTCGAGCGCCTGATGCGAAAGAAAGCGGCGGCGGTACTCATGAGTGAGCGAATCGGGGAGAGCTTCGCCGCAATTGTCACCGGCGCATCGCCCAAGGGAAGGTATGTGCGGCTGCTCAATCCACCGGTTGAGGGGCGTCTACTGCGCGGAGGTCAAACGCTGGACGTCGGCGATACCGTACGCGTGCGACTTGTCGCCGCCGATCCGGAGCGGGGGTTCATAGACTTCGAGACGGAAACGCCCGATTCAGACATCGAACGCAAGCTGGAGCGTTCGCGGCGAAAGAAAGCTTTGGCCACCGGGCTCAAGCACCGAATCGGTGAAACCTTTGAAGCGGAGGTCACCGGCGTCTCGGACAGCGGGACGTACGCCAGAGTGCGCTCGGAGCCGGTGGAAGGGCGAATTGTGCGAGGTCACAAGGGCCTGGTGGTAGGCCAGAGAGTGCAGCTAAAGCTGATCTCCACAGACGCGGTACACGGCTTCATTGATTTCGAGCATTCGGCTGGCGTGCAGCCACGAAAGCGAAAGCGGTCCGAGCAAAAGCAGGCCACCGCCCGTAAGCTGCGCGACCGCGTCGGCGAGGAATTCCACGCAGTCGTGACGTCTGTATCCACGCGCGCTACTTACGTGAGGACCCTGGGAGATGCAGTAGAGGGGCGGCTCGTGCGCGGAACATGGGGACTGGCGACCAAAGATCCGCTTAAAGTCATATTGCTGGCAACGGATCCGGAACGCGGATTTATCGACTTCGGCAGGGCGGAATAGACACGCCGTAGCCTAGTTTCTACCGTACGGGCTCACCTTCTTCCTCCTCCGCCACGCCTGCCGATCGTCTCAAGTCGTCCACCAGCTCATGCAGTTGCTTCTCGATCGCCGCAATTTCCTCAGCGGCACCCTCCTCATCCATTAGGCCGGCTTGCTGAACGAGAGCAACGCGGTGCAGATGACGGATTCTGGTCAGGATACTGTCCGTCACTCGGCGAAGACTGCGATATCGACGTTTCTCCGCCACCGCGCGGTCGTATCGCTGCATTAATTCCGCTGCGGTTAGCCGCTTGGCAAATCCGAACACCTCTTCCTCCGTGCGACCCGGTAGCACTGCCCGGTCGGTAATAGCGGAGTTGGGCCGGTCATGCTCGGTGAACCAGAGATGTCCCAGATATTCGATCGCGTCGGCTCTTACGCGCAACGACACCTCGATGCGCAACTCCCCCGCGTCGAGAACCGCAATGTCGGGAAACATCGTGTCGTTCTGGCGAGCCATGGACTCTCTCCATCTCTTGGCAATTTGGTGGCGAAGGTGCGCCTGATACCCTTACGACCATCAATTGAAAATCGAACAAAGAACCCTGCATCTGGCATCCAACCTATACCAGACTGCAGAGTTGAAGAAAACATCGGAAGTCCCGAGGAATTCCGCAATGACAAGATAGCGTTAGGCCGCTTCGAAAACGCGAACAACCACGCTGAGTGCTCTTCCGTCAATGCAAGTGGTTGAGACGCGTCGGAAGCTTTCAGTGGCTGTCGATCTGGCCCCTCGCGCTCGGCAACGGGACCTTGAAAACTTCGCGTGACCAGGGATTTCACACTGGTCACGCAGAGTACAACATGAAGAGGTGACGTCAGCGACTATGGCGCCGCCGCGACAAGCGACTCGTTCGCTGAAGTGGTAAGTGGACCTAGCTCGAACTCGATGTTCTCCATTGAGCTAAAAATGAAAATGGGAGCGCCGTCGATTGTCCCACCACCCCACAGCAAGCCAATGAGGAAGACATCGCTCGTTTCACCCCCGGTGAAATCATCGGCCCGCTCGAAAACCGGCGCTCCGCTGTCGCCGCCGCCTACACCCGCAAGCGCGAAGTCCTGGCAGTGTTGAATGATGTAGCCAACGGCCACGTCCACGCACGTCAGGATCACGTCGCCCTGAGTCCACCCCGTCGTCCTTCCAACTTTGTGCGCAGTCTCGCCCAGGAACGGAAACGGGAACTCGCCTATAATCGTCCACCTGGGATTCCTGGGGTTGATGACTATGGACCCGATGCGCCCCAAACCTGCAGTCGTACGGGCGATCTTCCCCAGCTGCGGTTGAACGTTGTTGCGATAGCGAGCCAGGAGAGCATCACTTAGCCTGCATTGAAAGCCCTCGTAGCAGAGTCCCAGAGGATCGCCATAGGGAGGGTCGTTGAACTCGACTCCGATGCGATTTGCATTTTGCCCGTTTTGCCCCGGGAGGGGCTGGAAGTATGGAGTTTCCTCGGTGCCCCCCTGAATGTCAGAGCAGTGCGAGGCGGTCACAAAAAAGTTCTGACCCGGGTAGTTCGGACTCTGTGAGTTGAAGCCGAGCGTGCACACGTAAGCGATGTTCGGACCTTCTGACGGAGCCGGGAAGAAAATCTGAACTCCACCCGGTACGGGCCGGAATTTTCCCTGAAGCGTCTGCACCATATTCCTCATGGGCGATGTGCGGCCGATGATAACCGCGTCGCGTGGAATACCAGCTCCGCTCAATGCCCGCACGACTTCCTGTTCCGATGCGTCGTCAGTGATGCCGATCCGCAAACGGTTCTGCGCCTCATCGATATCCGTAAATACGACGCCCCTCGCGCCGAAGACTGTATTCAGCTGCCCCTTCCACCGTTGGAGCTCCACGTAGTCATATCTGCCTTCCTGCATCACCACGTCGGCAGTACGACGAAGCCGATCCTGGACAGCGCGCCCACCAAGCGTTCGGAGCGCGGCCACGACGTCGGCGGATCGCGTGGCTGAAGCGCCCGGCTGCGACTTGACGTAAACATTGAGCTTCCCGGAAGCGTCGAAGTACATCCCGCCGAACCCGCCAATCTGCGCGGCGAGTCGACTAAATTCGCCATCGATTCCTCGGGCGGCGGCTGGCTGAAAGGCAATTCCCGCGGTGCTCGTCGCAGCTGAAGCCTGTGGAATTTTGCTGGGTGCGGTGGAATCGGTGCAACCACTGGCCAAAACTGCCATGGGGACGATGGTTCCAAGCACCAGCTTTGGAGCGCCCGCTAAGAGCTTTGATCGCATCTGCCACCTCGGGGTTCACGCGTAGACAGTCTTCACACCCCGGTACCTCGTGTCGATAGGTAAGGATCTTCCCTGCGCCTTACGACTGCGAATGGATTGTGCGCCGGTCATGCGCTGCCAGGGGGGAAAAAGCATACTTTGCGCCCGGTTTGCCGTCAAGAAACCGGGTTGGGGAGTCGCTCTCAGACACCGATTGCACTTGTGAAAGCCACGCATGTTTTCGGCGGATGGGGTCAACCTGAGGAAGACCCTGTCGTGGTAAGGGCTTTTTCCCGGACTCAGAGATGTGATCAAGGATTGGCGCTTTGCCGAGACTGGAAATTGTGCTACGAACGGCCCTTTCCTGAATTGGCGGGTCGCTTGATTACTCGCGCGCGTTCCAGTTCCTCGATCAATCCCTCGCCGCCGATGCCGAGCATTTGATTGCGCCACCGGAGCGCCGTTTTCCTGTCAACATGTTCACCGTGGGCCGCTCTGTTCCGGATCGGCGCTATTTCTCCGAGCACTGCTACGATAGTCTCGACAAACGTCTCTCCCGCTTGTATCGAAATCAGGACTGCCTCACGCAGCTGCTTCTCGTTGCGCAATGCGTGCGCCAGTTGCCCAAGCGTCAAAGGTCCGCCCAGGACGACATCCTTGGTGCGCCCGTCGATGTTGATCTGCCGGGCAGACACAGGCGCGCGCGAAAGCGCTCGCACGAGCAGATCGTTGCAGTGCACTTCGAGCGCCTTGGCGATGTTGAGCACCACGTCGCTGAAATTGTGGCTCATGTCGCCGCGATGCCGCCTGAAGTCGCTCTCGGCTTTCGACACAAATGATCGCGCCGCTGGATGCAAGGCATTCCACGCCCTCTCTCCCACGACGTTGTCGCGCAGCTCCGACTGCATCGCTATTTCGCTTCCGCGCTCTCTGTCCGCCTGCGCCCACAGCCGCGATTCGGTGTACTGCGCTCGTGTCGCCGCATCGAAGAAGCGCTCGTTGTCCTTGCGGCGAACAATGAGTGGCAGACTATGCATTCCGCCAAACAGCGACACCGGCCTGTTGTCGTAGTGAATTACCTCGAGACTGCCGAGCGCCGTTATCACTCCGAGCAGATCGTTGTCAACGAGGCGGCGGATGTCCGCCAGCCGAAGCCAGCAGTCGACCGCGAGATTCTTGCTCCTATAGTACGCCGGTACCAGCTCGGGCTCGTCGACGAACATCTCATCAAAAGTGATCTCGACGACGTGACCCACATACAGTGAGCGATAGTCCGTGAGATACACATGGACTTCCCGGTCGAGTCCGCCTTCGCCGTCCAGCTCATCCTTGATCTCCCGGATGTCATCGTCGTGAGGCAGCCCCTCCGACTCACGTCGGTTGCTTGACCGCACCTTGCCCCACCAGACGTACGCTTCGTCCTCCAGGCGTTCGCCCCTGCCTCTGCGGTCTGCTTCGCGCAGAAGAATGCTCAGGTGGTCGTCCATTGCGTCGCCTGTCGTGTACCGATCGGAGGGATTCCAGAGGAGTACGAAGTGGCGTTGCCGAGAGTCGCGAGGGGTCATGTACCGCGCTCCCCCGAGCTCGCGCCACGAGACTGTTGTGCGGCTCTTGCTGCGTTCTCCGCGGAGCATAAGCGCCCTTTCATCGACGGTGCCGCGAATGTTTGTGAGCCAATTCTGTGGATCATGCCAGTGAGCGTCACGGTTGAGCTCGAACGTCATCAAGGTTTAGACGAGGTACCTGCGATACGAGGGGTTGCGTATGAACCAGTCGTTCAGAGGTCCGGCTTCCGTACCTAGCTCTTGATCTCATTTGAGAGTATATTGGCATATATCGGCCATTTTATCGGCAGTCGTCTTATGGCAATAATCGGCAACAATAATGACACAAACCGCGACCTTTGGACCTGACCTCTCTACAGAGCAAATCACGGAGGCCCTGCGTCTCATCGGTGAGATCGACGAGTTCAAGGGTCATTGGCGCCGTGTAAGTGAGATCCGCGCTGAACAGCTCGCTCAGCTACGGCAAGTTACAACAATTGAATCGGTGGCAAGCTCTACACGCATTGAAGGCGCCGAGCTCACCGACGCGCAAGTCGCTAGAGTGCTAAGCGGTCTGCAGGCGGACTCTTTCCGGGCACGTGACCAAGCCGAGGTGCGCGGGTACGGCGATCTGATGGCTATCATCTATCAGAGCCACTCCGATTTGCCGCTCACCGAAAACCACCTGAAGCAGCTACATACGGCTCTGCTCCGCCATTCCGAGCGCGACGAGCGTCATCGTGGAGAATATAAGAAGCTGCCCAATCACGTTCAGGCCACCCACCCCAATGGCCAAATCGAAATCCTCTTTCACACCGCCTCGCCATTCGATACACCGCGTCTGATGACCGAGCTGGTCTCGGTGACCGCTGACGCATTCGATCGCGAGATAGCCCATCCTCTGGTGGTGACCGCGCGCTTCGTGGTCGAATTGCTTGCGATCCATCCATTCCAGGATGGCAACGGACGACTGGCGCGCGCATGCACGACGCTGCTCCTGCTTCGCTCTGGCTACGACTACGTTCCGTACTCCTCCCTCGAACGCGTCGTTGAGGACAACAAGGACGGGTACTACTCGGCGTTGCGGGAATCTCAGCTTGCCATCCGCGATAACCGTTTGGCTTTTGGTGCGTGGCTGCTGTTCTTCCTTCGCGCCCTTAGCGTCCAGAAGCGCTCGCTCGAGGCCAAGCTCGAAGTGGAGCGGTCCATGCTTCGCCTCTCCGGGCTGCAGCAGCGCATTCTGGAGATAATCACTGCGCAGGGCCGCGCAACGACGTCCACAATCGCAAAGTGGCTGGCGGTTCCATCACGAACAGTGCGCTACAATCTCGAGATCCTGGTGGCTCACCGGCTCGCGGAAGCACACGGCGAGCGGCGAGGCCGATACTACACTCGCTTCACTGGCAATCCGCAGGAGGCGGGAGGGGGAGGCGGGATGAGGGAGGCGCTAATGGAAGTGAAAAGATGATGGATACTTAGGTAGACGGCTGAACGGCCTTCAACTTCCGCTTCCTGCTCACGCTGTCTCCGGAATGCAGATCTCGTCGTGCCGGGCATGACAAAATTGCCATATCGCGGTAGCGGACGCACTAATCTTTTTTTCTCGCGGCTGGGCAGATTGCTTCAAATGACCAAGATCGGCTGCAAGCATCCCATTAGGATCGGCTGGCTGATTCTCTGTTTCATCGCCTGCGACGCGCGGTCCAGCGCGCGGCGCATCGACGACAGCCCACCTGCGCCGACCAGAAGCGCCCTGGCAGCTCAACTACGGTTGGCACTCCGGGAAAAATTGCTCGCCCCTTTCTATCCGCGCGCCGTTGACCGCGATAACGGCGGCTTTCTGAGCGAGTTCGACTACCAGTGGCGGCCCACAGGCAGTCAGGACAAGATGATCGTAACCCAGGCCCGTCACTTATGGACCAACGCGAGAGCCGCCCAGTTCTTCCCGGGAGACACGACCTTCCTCCCTGGCGCCAGTCACGGATTCCGATTCCTGCGCGATGTGATGTGGGACAAGGAGTACGGGGGCTTCTATTGGCTTGTAACGCGGAACGGGCAGGTCCGGCGGAACGAGAACGGGGAGATCATCAAGCAGACGTACGGAATCGCCTTCGGGATCTTTGCACTGGCGGCATATTTCGACGTAACGCGCGACTCAGTGGCGCTGCGTCTGGCTCAGGATGCATTTCACTGGCTGGACAAGCACGCACATGACCCCTTGTCGGGCGGCTACTTCAGGCACATGGAGCGGGACGGAACGCCATTGCGCGCCGGATACAACAGGAACCCGCCCAAGGACATGAACGCCAGCATCCATGTGCTGGAGGCGTTCACGGAGCTGTACCGAGTCTGGCCCGATTCAGCTCTGCGCGATCGGCTGGATGAAATGCTCGCCTTGATTCGCGACACGATGCAGGTCCCTCCTGGAACGCTAACGCTCCTCTTCACCAGGGACTGGAAGGCGGTTTCTTATCAGGATTCCTCAGAGGCGGTGCGGAGTGCTACCCGGTACTTCAACGATCACGTTTCCTTTGGGCACGACGTTGAGACGGCTACTCTGATGATGGAAGCGTCGGAGGCGCTGGGGCTGCAGCGCGACACGGCCACTCTCCGCGCCGCGAAGCAGCTGGTCGACCACGCATTGCACAACGGATGGGATGATGCTGTTGGCGGGTTCTACGACGCGGGCTATTACTACCGGAACAAGCCCGGCATCACGATCGTGAAGGACACGAAGATTTGGTGGGCGCAGGCCGAGGGGCTCAAGACACTGCTCATCTTTGGTGACCGATATCCCGACGATCCGCTGCGCTACCACGAGAAGTTTCTGAAGCAGTGGTCCTATATCACGACATACCTGGTAGACCACAAGCACGGCGGCTGGTATGACTTTGGGCTGGACACGAAAGCCAGTGCCCGGCGCAATCGCAAGGCGCACATTTGGAAGGCAGCGTACCACGACGGAGGTGCTCTCATGGACGTCATCCGGCGCCTGAAGACTTCGGGGAAAGCTGAGTTCGTGGTACGGCGGGACCCATCGCACGCAGCAAGCGGCACTGCGAATCCACGAGAGACTTCCGCAGATCGACAGTAAGCGGCGGCGCGGAATGATGCAGTTGCAGAACGGTTTCGGGATAGAATGACCAGTTCGGGTCATGTTCCATTGTGTGGAGCGTTGACATCAGTCTGTATCACCTGCGCAGCATCGTTGGCTCTCTGGTCCTGACAGTCAAGCCACTGTCGTCCTTGCTGCTCACATCAAAGTGCTAACGATACAACCACTTGCGCAGCTCCCATTCTTTTTGGCACGCCTCGGCCGGGTACTGGGCAACTGGCTGTTACCTTGCGAGATCGTGCCTCGCCCGGGACGCGACACGTTCGGAGAATCACATAGTGACCGAAGTAGCCAGCCCGGCAGTACGCCCCCACCGTCTGTTTCACTCTCACCAGGAGCAGGATGAAACGCACCCCTTGGATCACGCCGACGCTAGTGAGCAAGCCCGTCAGCGAAACGCTGTTTGTTCAAGACGACGTCCTGAGCTAAAACCTCAACGGGAAGGCGAAGTGCCGAAAGCCATGTACGTGTAGCGTACAAAGTGGCAACCCGGCAGTAGCCCCCACCGGCTGTTTCACTCTCACCAGGAGCAGGATGAAACGCACCCCTTGGATCACGCCGACGCTAGTAAGCAAGCCCGTCAGCGAAACGCTATTTGTTCAAGACGCGGAACAGAGTTAAATCTCAAGGAGTTAGCATTCCTCTGTGCCCTCCGTTTCCAACGGGGGGCATCGTGTTTCTTGCTCCTCACCGGCCCGCCGAGGGCTGCCGGCAAATGACAGGTCATTGACAACCCGAGCTGCGGCGAACCCGGCGATCCGACTCCCCTAACGAAACCGAAGCAGGCAAACATTGAGCGTTGCAGAATCGGTCGTGACTTCCGCAGCTCGGGACTTTCTTGTGTACGGTTTACGGGTGAGATCAGATATAGACCTCCCGGGCTGGCCGACTCTACTGGCCGACGAGCCTGACGTAATAATTCGTCAAGAACCTTGTTCGCCCCCCGACTTCGAAGGCGAACCGTACTCGACCCGCTCAGTAGTCAAGGATGGGGAGCTCAAACTGGCAGTGCTTGGGGTGGGCTCGTATTCCGCGAAGGATGGCTCTCTCATTCGCGTCCAGGCGGCTCCAGGCGCAAAGGCCGAGGACCTCCGCCTGTACCTGATGGGTGCATTGGTGGGAGTCATTCTCCATCAGCGGGGCGTTTTCCCCCTGCATGCAAGCTGCGTTGCAGTGCATGGCCTCGGCGTTGCCTTCGCCGGGCGATCCGGTGCCGGCAAGTCGACGCTGGTAGCCGCTCTGGTTCGCCGCGGTGCGGCTTTCATCACTGACGACATATCCGTAATGACCCCCTCGTTTGGAAATGCCATCGGCGTGTGGCCGGGTGCGGCACGGGTGAAGCTCGACGAAATCGGTCTGGCTCGTCTTTCCGGTTCGGCCTCCCATCTTGAGCCTGCGGGTGGCACCCGAGGTAAGTACCACCTGCCCATGGACTCATCCGCCGAGTGGATGACGCCAGTCCCTTTGAGCAGGATCTACCTTATAACTGACGGTGAAGGGCCGACACGGATTGAACGGCTGACTGGCCTCGACGCGGTTTCCGCTCTCGTAAATGAGACCTACTTTGTTGGGCATGCGACCGCCCTGGGACTCACCGCGCAGGTTTTTCGGCTGGCGGCGGAGGTGGCGCGCATCATGCCAGTTTGCCGACTGATCAGGCCTCGTGGTCTGGAGCACTTGCAGTCGGTGGTTGAGTCGATCGAGCGTGATAGCAGTCGTCCGTAAGGCTAACTTGGGTCACAGGAGAGCTCGATTGAGTCATAATGCTCCCATCGGACTGGAAACCATTGTCGCCAGGAACGAAGAGCCTGTGGCGGTGGAGGTGGACCGGACCGTCGTCATGATGAGCGTCGAACAAGGCATGTACTTCGGGTTGGAAGGGACAGGGCCCCGAATCTGGGCGCTGCTCGATCAGCCGCGCTCTGTCCAGCAACTGTGCGACGAGTTGATGAAGGAGTACGACATAGAATTGGAGGCCTGCAGAATCGAGGTTTGCAATTTCCTGGAGGAGCTGAGAGGTGCACAGCTGGTTCGCGTTCATGATAAGGCGCCTGAGACAGCTCGCCCGCCTTCCGGCCTCTGAGCGCCTGCACCTGGCTGAAGCAATCGCGCTGTGCACGTTGGCAAGCGTGCTACTTCGCGTGCTTCGCTTCCGCCGACTCGCTCCGCGCCTCGGACAGCATATGGCGGAAAGTCCGCTGCAGCACGATGCGGCCACGATCGAGCAGGTTGCCGAGGTCCGCTGGGCCGTCGGAGCAGCAGCGCGTCATCTGCCATGGAAACCGGTCTGCATGCCGCAGGCAGTAACCGCACAGTGGATGTTGCGGCGGCGCGGTATTCCGAGCACTCTCTACCTCGGAGCCGATCCGGCTCGTGGATATGATGCTCATGCGTGGGTCCGGTCCGGAGCCGTTATTGTGACTGGCGGTCCCCGCCAGGAGCGCTTTGCCGTCGTCTCGTCATTCGCCTGAGGGCGGTAGCGCGATTCCGGCTTGATAATATGAGTGCGATTGGCGCGGTCTTTCGCCGTGACAGTGCGCCAGTGCCTGCGGCTCAGATCAGTGCGCTTCTCGACGCACTGAGCGAATACGGCCCGGAAGCCGGGATTTGGGCGCCCGAAACGGTGGAAGCACCTGTCGCCCTGGGCTGCCGCCCTTTTCGGGTTACGCGGGAGGACGCCTGGTATCGTCCGCCAATCCATTCTTCGGACGGTCAGCTCGTTCTAGTTGCAGACGCGCGCATCGACAACCGAATGGAGCTGGCGTCAACTTTGGGCATCTCTGTCGGGGAAGGGAGTGAGCTCTCAGACGCTGCGTTCATCCTGGCCGCCTATCAAGCCTGGGAGCAGGACTGTCCTCGCCACTTGCTTGGTGACTTCGCTTTCGTCTTGTGGGACAACCGCCGTCGCTCGCTCTTCTGTGCCCGCGATGGGGTGGGACAGCGAGTGCTTTTTTACCAGAGTTCTCGCCAGCGTGTGACACTCGCTACGTCGGCGCACGCTGTGGCAGCCCTAGCCGATGCCCGTCCGCGGCTGAACGAGCAGAAGGTCGCCGATTTTCTCGTCCTGCCGCAGAGCACAGAAAGCACCTTTTTCGAGGGGGTTTTTCGTTTGCCTCCGGGACACACGCTTACCGCGAGTGGGCAGGAGCTTCGAATCCAACGGTTTTGGTCGCCGAACGTGAAGCGGAGCATAACCTTCCGGTCTGACCAGGAATACGTGGAAGGCTTCCTCGAGATATTCGGAGAGGCTATCAGCGCGCGAATGCGGTGCGACGGCCCGGTCGGCATCATGGTTAGCGGAGGTCTTGATTCGTCATCTGTCGCCGCGGTTGCAGCCGCGAGAATGCGCGAGCAAGGGGATCGCTTGAGGGCATATCACGCGGCGCCCCGTGCGGGTTCCGAAGGTGCGGTGTGGGGTGGGGCGGATCGCGTGGCTGACGAATCCGCGGACGTCGAGGCGATCGCTCGCATGCACCCTAACATTGACCTCCGAATTCACCGAACCGGGCGGACGTCATTCGATGGAATCGAGACGTTGTTCCGAATGACGGGCTCCCCGGCGCTTAACCCTAGCAACGCAGGGTGGTACCACGACATTTACGCGGCTGCGAAAACCGAGGGCGTCCGGGTCATGCTCACTGGGCATAAAGGAAACGCCACGATCAGTTATACTGGTTTGCGGTCGCTAGCAGAATCGGCTCGAAGGGGACACTGGTTCCACGTTTGGCGTGAAGTCCAGGCCCTTGGGCTGGCGACTGGCAAAGGGAGGCGGTACATCCTGCGGAACGAGGTATTGACGCCGCTGAATGCCGTCCTCGCCGGGTGGTTTCAACCATTCATGGGCACGCCACGGTCGAGCCTTTGGGAACCGACTGCTTCGGCGATCAAACCCGAATTCGCCAGAACCATGCAAGTGGAGGAGCGCATGCGCTCCGCGAGACTCGATCAGGTCAGAACCCATCGGTTGGGAGAGCTGGCGCTTCGGACCGCGGCGTTGATGCGCGCCCCTGATGCCTCGGACATTTTTAACGGGCTTCGCCCCTGGTTTGGAATCGAGACGCGCGACCCCACCTCGGACCGCCGCGTCGTGGAATACTGCTTCGCGATCCCCGGGTCTCAGTATTTGCGAAATGGGGTGGGGCGCTGGCTGATCCGGCGCGCAATGGCGGGCAAATTACCCGAGCAGGTTCGCAACCGCACCAGCATCGGCGCGCAGAGCTCGGATTGGAATGAATGGCTTCCGACAATGAGGGGTGAGTTGCAATCGGAGCTGGACCGGCTGGATCGCTCCGAGATCGCAAGTCGCTGTCTCGACCTGGCGAAGCTACGATCTTTGATGGACCGGTGGCCGGAACGCCTGGGCCTCCAGCACACCCGAGACTACCACAAGTTGCTTCTGCGTGGAGTCATGATGGGCCGGTTCATACGCTGGTTCGAAGAGACATACTCCTAAACATGCGCGCCGGCATGGTGGGGATGACGAGTTGATCGAACGACCAGTGGTGTACGCGAACCTTTTCGAAACCCAGGCCAAGCCAACAGGTGGCTCTTGAAAGATGTCCTCGGCAACCCACCCACCGAAGAGGCCGGTTGGGAAGGACAAGAGGCTCAGGACCTTCGCGCGGCGCAACAGGTTTGGATTGCCCACCTGAGGGGTGAAGCCCACGCGAGCCTGCCTTCGTTGACCGATCGCCAGTGGTCCTGCCTGGCCGACGAGGCAGTGCGACATCGCTTGCAGGGATTGACCTATCGGCTGCTGGCAGATGGTCCGTTCGCGGATGCGGTGCCTGGCCTGGTCCGTGATAAGCTCCGCTCGTCCTACGTCAACATTGCGAGTCGCAATGCCCTGCTCTTCCGTCAGACAGCGCAGATGATAAAGGAGCTGTCGGCGCGAGACATTCCGGTCATGCTTCTCAAGGGAATGCACTTGTCGCGATTCGTGTATGCGGAACCGGCACTGCGAAGCATGGCGGACGTAGACATAATGGTAAGGCGCGAGAAGCTAGCCGAGGCTGAGCAAGTGTATCTGGGCCATGGCTTTGGACCGTTGCCGCGACCGAACCTGGAGGAGTTTTGCGCCTGGTCGAATCATCTCGCCCGGCTAACCAAGCCCGGCGCGCCTGTAGTAGAGCTGCATTGGAGCATAGAGAAGCCCACAAACCCATTCCCGATCGATCTCGATGGCTTATGGGCTCGGTCGCGGACGGCAGCGCTGGAAGGTGCTCCAGTGCGCATTCTTTCCCCCGAAGACCTTCTGCTCCACCTCGCGCTGCATGGTTTTTATCATCACCGCCTTGATCATGCCGCCCTGAAGGCGCTCGTGGATGTGAATACCGTCATCGCCAAGCACGAGAGCGACATCGACTGGCAAGGGCTTACCGAGCGAGCCAGGGCCTGGGGGATATCGGGTTTTGTCTATACCATGTTCCGGTTGACCACGGAGATCCTCCGCACCCCAATACCGCCATCCGTATTTTTTTCGCTCCCGCACCAGAGCGAAGATGATGACGTAGTTGAGTTGGGCAGGCGCTACATCCTGCTGCCGCGCCTCGATATTCCAAAGGTCTATGTGGAGCTTGCGAAAAGTGAAACGTTTCGCCAGCGCTCGATGATCATACTCCGAAACGTATTCCTGTCGCGGGCGCGAATGGAACGGGTCTACGAGCTTCGGGCCGGCACACCGTTGGTGTATCTGTATTACGGACTGCGGCTGGCAAAACTACTGACGAGTCGAAGCATCGAGCTGTTTCGTGCACTTTACCTTACGCGTGGTATGCGCAGCACAGTTGACCGCGAGGAGGAGCGCCTCCGCATCCGGAAGTGGGCGAACGATGCGCCTCGCGACGATCGCGATTGACCGCTCTACGATCTCCCGCGCGTGATGTACCAGGCGCCAGCGTGATTCACGTGAAGCTCAAGCCCTTGCCGCTTCAGCGAAACCTCCAAGGCCACCCACCATTGCCGCAACGCAACATCTTCCCGTGAAGGCGAACGGCGCCAACCCGCAAACGGTGGCACTTTACCGGCAATTATCGCTGAAAGGGGTACGGCGGGAGGCAGTCCGCTATCCGGAGTAATTGCGCTGAGAAGCTCGCGCAAGCCTTCATAATTCACAGCGGGAAGCGACGTGGATTGAGGTGTACCGTGCGAAGGGAAAGACTCCGTCTGCGGCGCCTCGTGCATGGGCTTGGACATACCCTGCTGACGCGTGCAAACGTCCGAGGTAACGAGAGCTTTGCCCATCCACGAAACTACGCCCATCTACCACAAGGCTAGCAAAAGCCCCGAGCGCTGAAGCTCGAGGCTGACACAGTTGCCCCTCCTGGGCTCGAACCAGGACTCTTCTGATCCAGAGTCAGACGTGTTGCCAGTTACACTAAGGGGCAGTTTCTCCGCTCTCGCGAAGACCCCAAAGTTACGCCCCGCCACCCTCTGATTCAACCCCGCGTCACTTCACAGACCGCGTCATTCCGCGATATTCCGCATCGTGATTCTACCGACGATCCGTCAAACTTTTCTCGTCGCGGCTACCTTCGGGGCCGCTCTCGAGGCAGGTTCCTGCCGCGATGCCGCGTCAAAGCTGGGCCCGGGCCCCACAGAAGCCCGCGCCAACGCGGTCCAGCTCTTCTCGGCGCTCGAAGCGCGCTTCGGACCGCTCGAGTTCGACTCTGCGCTGTCCGCCGCCCGCCTCAAGATCGCGCGTTCAGCACTCGTCCCATCGCGCATCTTTCGCGACTCGTCTATCTGGACCTCAGATAGCGGACGCGCCCGCGTTCTCGACATCACCGGCGTTCCGCTTCCTGGTGGGAGTTACCGTTTGGCCATCGACGGCAATTCTCCTCCCTTCAACCCCCCGGCCACATACCACCGCAGACTCGAGCTTCGCGACATCGGCCGCGGAGTCTACGAATGGCGCGCCCGCGATGAGCTTGCCGTCGGCCCCATTCGCGGAAGCGATCTCGGAGCCGCGATCACGGCAATCTTCATGGCACTCGAGGGCGGCGGCGGTACGCTGCGCACCGAACAACGCGAAATCCTTGCGCGTACATCAGCCGCACTCGGCCGACTCTACACGCTCGATACACTCGCCGCAACACCGAACCCTGATGGCGCTACGGAGGTATTCGTCGTCGCCACAATGCACCCAAGGCGCCTCGCGACTGTACTCCCACACTACGCCAAGTATCTGAACAAGTACGTCTCCCCTCTGACCTATTCGCTTTCGCTGTTAGACGCCGATGAGCAACGCTGGGGAGAGGCGACGCTGCGCGACAGGCGCTTCACCTTTCGCTTTCGCGTCGCTGGTGGCAATCTCGCACCGATGAGCGCACCGCCGCGCCGCATTCCAGCCACGCTGCGGGTCCGCATGAGTCTCACAGCCAAGGCACTCATCTTTCGCGTCGGCTTCCGCGACCTGCTGGGCGACGTCACCCTCCAGCGCGACTCCAACAGGAGCGGCTTCACAGCCACTTTCAGGCGAGAGCCGGACTGGATACTCCCACTGCTAACCGAACGCATGCTTCGCGCGCCTCTCCGACGCCCCTTCATGGACAACGGCGCGGAACTCACGTTTGCCATTTCGGACAGCGCGGGTGCAGCAACACTCGCGACCCGCGCATACCGCCTTTCCGTACAGGAAAGCAGCATCCTCCGCTTCCTTGGCAAACTCGGCAGCTCCGCCATCAGCGACTTCCGAGCGGGCGCCGAGCGTGAGGCTGATCAGTTTACGGGGGAGATGTGGGAGGCGATGGGGGCAGATGTGAGGGATATGATCAGGGATCCGGACTGATCACGATCGCGGACATCTGCGAACTGCGAAGTCGGTTTCACTCATCACGCAGTTACTTCGCAGTTCGCAGGTCGCAATTCCAGATGGTGCTTCCCCTCCAAGCGCTACTCATAAACACAAAACGCCGCGGAATAATCCGCGACGTCTTCGGTACTACTTCGCGTGGGCTGCGCCACGCACGCCGTCATTGGAACTCTACGTCCTACCGAGCGGCGGCGGGCAACACTCCCTCCGCGAATTGCGTCTTGCTAATCACTCCGCCATTGGAACTCTACGTCCTACCGAGCGTCGTGCGCAAGGCGCTTATGTCACATTTTCGTCAAATCAAATCTATGGAGCTGAGGGGGATCGAACCCCTGACCTCTGCATTGCGAACGCAGCGCTCTCCCAGCTGAGCTACAGCCCCGCACGTCCTTTTATGCAGACGGCCCCTCTGCGGGGCCGAGCCAAGCTCACTTGAAACTAGCGAGGCTCGTGTAGAGCGTCAAGCACAACTCGAGGTACCATGCTTCCTGCGTTCATGACGACCGCGATTGCAAGGCGTCACATCGTCCCCGTTTCCCCCCTCAATTGCTTTGTAACTCGACCATCGAGGCGATCACTTCAGCGCGAGGAGAATCGGACTCTTGCTGCCCTACTCACACGGGCGTAGCATCACCTGCGCTATCAATACCCTCCAGTTACAAAAAGTTCCACTTCCCATTCTCTTCAACACAGCCTCGCGAGCACCAACACCTGTGCGGTACCAACCGAGCAGCGAGCGCCGGGCACCAGACACCGGACTCGTTGCGCAACGTAGCCGAAGCAAATGGAGTTCTCCGATGCGTCGAGCCAATGTTGCTTTCTCCTTAGCCACCGCTGCGCTGATCTTCGGATCTCCCGCGCTTCAGTCTCAACGCGCAGCGACCCGTGTTCGTCCCTTCGATCGCGCCCGTATCGAGCGCGTGCTAGGCTCGGCCGCTGCGTCCGACACTTCGCCGCTCAAGATCGTCAACCCGGCTGGCGTCGAGCTGGTGGCGCAATCGGCAGACACCATTCGCGTCGCCGCAGGCGATTTCATCTTTCGAAAAATCGGTGCGGGGGTGGTGCGCGATACTGCGCGGTCATCGCCTGAACCCGGGTTACGCGCGGAAGCCCGGACCTTCGAGCTACCCTATCGCTGGTTCACCACCGATACGAATGGCGTCGAGCGAGTGCTGATACCCAAGCTTATCGTGCATCAAAACGGACTGACTTTTAACAGCGCAACAGGGTTATTCAGCGGCCGGGCTTCCATTGGCGTCATCGACAGTTTGCATCCAAACGAAGGCTCGCAACCGCTTGCACGACCCCTCAAAATGGCGCTCCTCGTGATCGGGCCAGGTACGCCTGTACCCGACAAACTCGAGATTAACCACACTAGTCTGGACTACGAAACGGTCGAATTCTCCGCCCGTGACTCCATTGTCGTGCGCATAGTAACCGCAACCGATCCCGAGGGCGTGTTGATTCCAGTGCAAGTCTTTCGTCCGGCAATCAAGCTGTACGCGCTACCGAGTGTCCTTCAGGCCTTCGGACTCGGCACCTCAACGATTTCGGTGACGCTCCCGCCAGGTCACGCGCGCGGGGACACCATGCTGGTGACATTCGCGACACAGTCGCTGAACGTTCGCCCGGCTATTCTCCCAGTCACGGTCGGTCGGGCCAACGAGGCAAAGATACGTTCCGGCGTGCCCGGAACTCACACTATCAGCGCCCAGATAAATGGTAGAGAGTCCGATTCAGTCGAAGTGACATTCGCATGGCCGTGGCTATTTCTGAGCGCCGCGGTGGTGGGTTTCATCGTCGGTGGAGCTGCGACTTTCTTTGGCGATCGCCCAGGTAAGCCAACCAGCATCGGTTTGGCAATTCTCAAGGGCGCACCCTTCGGATTTCTCACGGCTGTTGCGGCTGCGCTCGGGCTCGACTGGCTTGGCCTGCACCTCGACGATGCCGGAACGTGGATGGGGGTTATGCTCACCGCAGCCCTCGGCGCATATGCTGGTGAACGGATCCTCGAGCGCGTCACCGGCGGTGGGAGCACAAAGGTGCCCGCCACCTAATGGTGGCTTCAGGACGGCGCTAATCGTGGTGGCGTAGCTTCCCACTCCCACTCCCTATCCCGGCATGCCTCATCCAACGTTCGACGAACTACGAGCCATCGATGTCTTCGCAGCCGCCAAGCGCATCAACGGGATCGCCGAGCGCACACCGCTGGAGCGGTCGGTTGCGCTTAGCGAAATCGCTGGTGGCGACGTCTGGCTCAAGTGCGAGCACCGTCAGAAGACGGGCTCGTTCAAATTGCGAGGAGCGTTCAACGCAATTTCCTCTTTACCGAGGGAAGTGCGCGAGCGGGGCGTCATCGCGTCGTCGGCCGGCAATCACGGGTTGGGAGTGGCATTCGCCGCGAAGCATTTCGCCATTCCAGCTACCATTTTTGTTCCGCGCGCCGCGCCGGAAGTAAAGCGGCACGGCATCGAATCCCTCGGCGCGACCGTTGACTCAACGTCGAGCAATTATGACTCAGCGATGGTGCGCGCGAAGGAAGTTGCGGCCGAAAGGAAAGTGACCTTCATCAACCCCTGTAGCGGGCGCGACATGATCGCGGGACAGGGTACGGTAGCGCTCGAGATCATCGAGGAAGTTCCGGAAATCGCGATGCTGATCGTTCCCGTCGGCGGCGGCGGACTGCTGGCGGGAATTGCCAGCTTGCTGCGCCGCGTGGCGTCGCACGTCAGGATCGCGGGCGCGCAAAGCGTGAACACCGCGGCGATGGCCAGGTCACTGGAGGCCTCGCACGTCGTGCCGATCGAGAGTGTACAGACGCTGGCAGATGGCCTGGCTGGTGACATCGACGAATTTGCGCTGGAGGCGGGCCAGCGTTCCCTGGACGAACTGGTGACTTTGACCGAGCGCGAGATTGGGGACGCTATTGTCTGGTTGGCGAACGAAGGAGTTGGAACGGTGGAGGGTTCCGGCGCCGTGGGCGTCGCAGCGCTGCTCACGCGAAAGTTTCGCGAAATTCGGACGCCTGCAGTGATAGTAGTGAGTGGTGGCAACATCGATCGTGCGCGACACGAAGGGTTGATGCGACAAGGGCTGTAGCAGTCGTACCCCTACTCCCCATCCCCACCTCCTACTCCCAGTCTCGTATATTGCGCCCATGTCTCTGACACTGCGTTTCCTGGGCACATCTGCGTCGCGGCCAACGGTGGAGCGCAACGTGAGCTCGGTCGCCGTCGTGCGAGAGGGTGAGACGCTGATGTTCGACTGTGGCGAGGGGACCCAGCGTCAGATGATGCGCTACGGAGTCGCGTTTTCGCTTGCTGACATTTTCTTCAGCCATCTGCACGCGGACCACATGCTCGGCGTTATTGGCTTGCTGCGGACGATGGCTCTCCAGGGACGCAAGGAGACAATGCGCCTCTGGGGGCCGAAGGGTGCGGCGCGGATCCTGAGGCGCGCGACCGAGCTTGGCGTCGAGCGCGTCGGGTTTCCGATCGAGGTCACAGAGCTCGCGCCCGGTGACTCTGTCAATCGCAAAGACTACGCGATCGTTCCCTTTGTTGTGGATCACCCAGGAGCGACGTCGCTTGGGTACGCCATCGTAGAGGAAGAGCGCCGCGGGCGATTCAATCCGGAACTGGCGCGCGAAATGGGGATTCCGGAGGGACCGCTCTGGGGACTGCTGCACCGCGGAAAGACTATCAGTCTCGCGGATGGACGAACCATCGATCCGTCAGAGCTCGTTGGACCGTCGCGCAGCGGGCGCAAAGTCGTGATATCCGGCGACACGCGTCCATGCGACGCGACGATTGAGGCGGCGCGCGACGCGGACCTGCTCATTCATGAAGCAACTTTCGCCGATGAAGAAGCACCTCGCGCCCTGGAGACCGGACACTCGACCGCGCGCGAAGCGGCCCGCGTCGCCTCCAGGGCAGGCGCACACAAGTTGATCCTCACCCACTTCTCCGCGCGTTATTCTCGCGATCCTTCAGAGCTTGTTCGCGAAGCGCGCGAAGAGTTCGAGCAGGTTGCCGCTGCCCGGGACGGCATGGAGATGGAAGTACCGTATGCGAGTGAGGCTTACGTGGGGAAGTAGGGCAGGATCGCGACAGGATTGCGGATTGCGGATTGCGGACTAACTGCGAACGGATGCCGCATCGGCAAACTCGATGCTCGAGGTGCACGGTTAACCAGTGCGAAGTTCTCGGTTCAAGTATTCGAGCCTTCGCAGTTGCAGTTAGTCCGCAATCCGCAATCCGCAATGCTTGCTCTACCCCAAATGCGTATTCGGCGTTTCCAGCGGCGTGTCCGCCGCCGAAATCAGCATCGAGCGTCGGAAGAGAAGCGCCAGGTCGGCGTCGGTCAAGGATTCAAGTACTCTC
>JACMME010000169.1 GCA_014379205.1 Gemmatimonadaceae bacterium | reverse complement strand
TGTTCTCGACGAGTGCAAATCCGGTCCCGACTGCGAAGCCGTAGGTGGCCGCGTCGACGACGAAGCCCACCTTGCTCCCGCGCAGCAGCCAGGCGATGTAAACAGCCTTCAGCAGTTCCTCCACAACGGGAGCTACGTATACCGAGTAGCGTGCTATGTCCAGCGCCGCCGCCCGCTGAAGCGGGACGCTAATGGCGTAGCCCACAACACCGGCTGCCGCCCCGGCCGCGACCGCGCGCAGGATTGCTCGCGGTGGGATGAGCTTGTAGCTGTCGAGCAACACCAGCGCGCCGAGGAAGAGAAAGACCGGCAGTACACTGACGGCTAAGGCAACGGTAATGCTCACATCAGTTTGAAGGATGCCATCAGCGCCGAGGTGCGCGTGATTCCCTTGCCAGCCGCAGTCGCCGCGCCGAGGGAGAACGTGGACTCGAGGTGCGAAAGCGTGATCAGCCGGAGGTCCGCCTGCGCGCCGACGTTCACAAAGCCGCGCCTAGTTGCACGATCGTCGAAATCGGTTACGAGGCCGCTCGCGAATACCGACAGGCCGGTCCACCTGAGGTAGGCGCTAGGGACACCGACTTTGCGGAATCGAAGCGGCGGCGACACCCACTCCACCTGCGCCTTGCCGTACGTTGCGCCGCCAACCTGGTTGATCGCAAGGCCGGGAAAACTCTCCGTATTCCGGAACTGCTTGATCCCCCGGTAGTCCACCCAGTTGTTGCCGAAACCGCCGAAGTAGGACCGCGCGAACGGATCGTTCCGGTTGTCACCCATGGACGTGCCAGCAGCAGCGCGGAGCCAGATGGACGAGTGGTCGAGCGACAACAGAAATCCCCGGGACCCATCGAGGCTGAGACGCGGGTAAAGCGTAGTACCAGCATAATTGCCGCGGACCGCCGCTCCCCAGGTGCTTCCCAGCTCGTCGTCAATCGCGCCAAGCGAACGCCGAAGAGACTTGTACACGAGGTCACCCGAGAGCGTGGCGAGCCGGTCGTATGACGCCGTGACATCCTGAAACTCAGGCACAGTCGCCAGGTTGCCGTATGCGGCGGCGCGAAGCGTGTAGTTCAGGCTCGTTGGCCCGTCGAGAATGAGATTGCCCTGGTACTGTGTCGCCAGCGAGTAACCTCGGCGGCTCACCCTGGTCGGACCGAACAGGTCGTAGAAGTCGGCGCGGTTGAGCGTGCCCGAGACATTCCAGTTCCAGTGGCGGAAGACAGCGCGCACGTGCAGGCGCTCGCTGGCATCGAGACTTTGCGTTGGCGAGTAGGATGCCGTGAGCTCGAGTCCCGTGGCACCAAGCCTGTCCGAGAAGTTGGCGCGCACCCCGCCGGCGATGCCGCGATTGCCAGCGGCATCCTGGTAGCCCTCAACGACCGGATAAGCGTTGTCGAGCTTGAAGTTGCGCAGCGTGCTGTACCCGGTCGTCGCCGCCGCAAGCGCGTCGCGGTCCACGGCGGCTCCCCCCGGCGGAATCCACCCCTGTACGTCCTTCCGCTTCTCTGCGATCTCGTTGCCGAGGAAACGGATTGCACTTACGCTGTCGGGCACAGTTTTCGGAATCATTGATGGCACGAAGCCCTGTCGCGAATACTCGAAGACGACCAGGGAATCACCCGCGAGCGGAACCGGCTTGAAGAAACCGGTCTCCGCGTTGCTCAATGGCTGCATCCGCCCGAGCGCGACGTTGTAGCGGTAGATGTTGGACACGCCCGAGTAATACGACGAGCCGTACAGAAAGCTGCCGTCCTCGGAGAACACAAAGTTGGACGGAGACCAATCGCCGAATTCGTAGAGGACTTCCGGCGTCGCATCGCCACTGAGAAGGCTGGCGACTTTCATTCGGACGAGCCGCTGATCTCCGTTGATATCGGACATTGAGCCGATGAGCGCGGAGCCGTCAGGCGCGATGTCCAGATCGAACATGTCGCGTCCGTACGGTAGAGTGTGCACCTGGTTCCACTCCGTGTACGGGTACGGGATGCGGACGAGCGTGGAGAACCCGTTGTCGTGCCGCACGCCCCAGAGCGAGCGGTCCGCGCGGTTAAGAGCCAGGTCGCCGATGCGCGC
>JACMME010000168.1 GCA_014379205.1 Gemmatimonadaceae bacterium | reverse complement strand
GCGTCAGGCACGGTGACTATCGGCTCTCGCTTCGCCGCCGCCGCCTGCGCCTGCGTGATGTAGCGCTGTTGCGCCATCACGGAGAGCACGAGATCGCGGCGCACACGCACGCGATCCGGATGCTTGATGGGATCGTAGATCGCTGGGCCTTTCGGCATCGCGGCGAGCATCGCAGCTTCTGCGAGCGTCAGACCCGAAGCGGGCTTTCCCAGGTAGTGCCTGGCGGCCATCTCGATGCCGAGCCAACCGCGACCGAATGGAATCTGATTGATGTACGCTTCGAGAATCTGTTCCTTGGAGTAATGCTTCTCCATTTCGCGCGCCGCCTGTTGCTCGCGAATCTTTCGTCCCAGGCCGCGGTCGCGGCGGTCTATGATCGTAGGGTGCATGTTGCCGACGAGTTGTTGCGTGATGGTGCTGGCACCTCGAGGATCACCCGTGACCGCATCCTTGAGTGCACCCGCGATCCCGACGACATCAACTCCGTCGTGCTGGTAAAAACGCTGATCCTCAACCGCGACGAATGCCTCGCCCACGTACTTTGGGAGCGTGCGGATAGAGATGCTGTACCGCTTCTCCTTGCCGATCTCGCCGATAAGAGAGCCATCCCGGGCAAGAACCAGGGAAACCTGCGGAGGCTGGATTATGCGCCACGCCTCGGTCGGCGTTTGCGCTGCAGCGGGACTGCTGGCTGCTGCGAATGCACAGACTGCAAGAATGCAGGCGAACCTATGGTGATTTAAGACGCCGGGCCGGCGTGGTGATTGTCGGAAACCGAGTGTCCGGTGCCGCGCTCTGGAAGACAATGACGATCGCATGGACACTATACCCCGTTCACTTCGCTGCGCTCCTCGGGGAACGGCATCGCCGGGTATTCACGCGAACAACGCTTCCCTGAATGGAAAGAACGCAGCCTTCACATCCAGCGCCAACGCGCGAAACCGGTTCGCGCTCTTCTCCGGAATGCGCAGGCGCGAAAACAAAATCACCGCGAAAAGGTCGCCATTGGCCAGCGAACCGCCGAACCCCAGGACCGACTCGATTCCATACGGGATTACGAAGTCTTCCTGTGCCGGAACGTAGGGGCTGCCGAGCGCCCGCTCCACATGAAAGACGTTGTAGGATTTTCCGGCCAGCTCGTGCAGCAGATCGAGGGAGGGATTCACAACATCCGCGATCTGCAGCCCGAATTGCTTGATGAGCTGGGCTATCATTGGTGCCCGTTCCACTGCTTGCTCGCTCTGAAGGGGAATGGTCCCATGACTTCTGGATTCGAGTCGCGAGTTCCACGCGGGCTCGTCTCCTACGGTGGCGAGCAGCGTGAGGCAGTTCATGTTCTCAACCGGGCTTGCATCGCCCAGAATCGCCGCTGCAAACGCCCTGGCCTTCGCGTCCAGCGCCCCGAATGGGCGTGTGACGTAGCAGCGCACCAGAGCACAACCAGTTCTGCCATCGGGAGCAGGCGCGCTGTGCTGATACAGATAACGCACAACGGCGTTCGCAGCCTCTTCAAGGCTGTGCGACTGCCTGGTTGCACGCGAAATGTCCACTGCACAACGCAGCCTGTCGGCCAGCGTAACGTTACCAAGATCGAAAGGCATCAGGAGTGATTGCGGACTGGATTGCGGATTGCGGATTGCGACTGCATTGCGGATTGCGGACTAGCAGCCGCGAGTTCCGACCCGCCCCCCAATGTAGCGCAGATATCGTTGTTGATCGTTTCCGCAATCCGCAATCCGCAGTCCAGTGCGCAATCCGCAATCCAGTCGCAATCCCGTTGCCTCACCTCCACTCCCGCACCATGTTCCACGCATGCCGCCTCTCATTCACCTCGCAATCGCACAGTTCAGAACGAAAAAGGGAGACTACGCAGCCAATCTCGATCGCTTGAGCGAGATCTTTGCGCAGTCTGATGGTCTCGATCCCAGACCACAGATCCTGCTGCTTCCGGAAACAGCGCTCACCGGCTATTTCGTGGAAGGCGGTGTTCGCGACCTTGCGGTCACTGCGGGCACGCTTGCACGCGATCTCGCAGATGCCTATGAACGCGCGGGCTGCGGGGCGCGCACGCTCGACGTCGCTGTCGGGTTCTATGAGATCTGGAACAACATTCTGTACAATAGCGCGATCTACCTGACGCTTGGGCCGAGCGAGCCGATCGTTCTTCACGTACATCGCAAGAACTTCCTTCCCACGTACGGACTGTTTGACGAAGAGCGCTTCGTAGAGCGCGCCCACGGCGTTCGAGCTTTCGACACGTCCTGGGGACGCGCCGCGATGCTCGTGTGCGAGGACGCATGGCACAGCATTACGGGATCGCTTGCAGCGCTGGACGGCGCCCAGATGGTTTTCATTCTCGCCGCCGCGCCCGCGCGCGGGCTCTGGCCCCGTGGCGACGACGTTCCGGGTCCCGCGAGCTCCGCGCGCTGGGAGCGCCTCGTTCGCGACATCGCTGAGGAGCACGGCCTGTTCGTGCCGTTTGCGAATCTCGTCGGGAACGAGGGAGGCAAGGGATTCCCGGGTGGAGCCATGGTGAGCGGACCAAAGGGCGATGTCCGTGTGCGAGGTCCACTCTGGCGCGAAGCGCTCGTAGCAATAACGCTCGACATGGGTGACCTCACGCGCACCCGCGCCGACATGCCGCTTCTGGCCGACATGCGCACCGCGCTACCGCACCTCATCGACAATCTGAACCGGATACACGCACGCATCGACGAACCGCTGGTGTACGATCCCGTCATGGAGGGTGATTCCGATCATGCGCTAGTGCATCCGGAAGCGCCGTCGGAAGAGTCATCCGGACCTCTCGAGCTCGTGGTGCCTACCGCATTGGACTTCGAGGGCCCGCCACCGCTCGAGATAGATGGAGAGCTCACGGAGCAGTGGCTCGTTGAGTTCATCCGGGACGAGATACGCCAGCGCGGCTTCAAAAAGGGCATCGTGGCAATTTCAGGCGGCGTCGACTCCGCCGTGACGGCGTACCTCGCGACACGTGCTCTCGGAGCCGAGAATGTCATTGGCGTGCGTTTGCCCTACCACGCGTCCAGCCCGGAAAGTCTCTCGCACGCGCAGCTGGTCATCGATGCGCTGGGAATTGAATCGAGAACGACGGACATCACCGCGCCTGTTGACGCCTATCTTGCGAACGAGCCCGCCGCTGACGGCGCACGCCGCGGCAATGTCATGGCCCGAATGCGGATGATCGCCCTGTTTGACCTTTCCGCACGATACCACGCCATCCCCCTTGGAACCGGCAACAAGACCGAGCGTCTGTTCGGCTACTTTACCTGGCACGCTGACGATTCACCCCCCGTGAACCCGCTAGGCGATCTCTTCAAGAGCCAGGTACTCGCGCTCGCTCGGCATCTGGGCATTCCCGACATCATCGTGAACAAGCCTCCCTCGGCGGATCTGGTGGTAGGGCAAACAGACGAAGGAGACTTCGGAATCAGCTACGACAAGGCCGACGCGATTCTGAACTGGCTGTTGACCGGCTATTCACCAGCGGATCTGGTAGCTCGGGGATTCGTACGGGATGAGGTGGAACTGGTGCGCAAGCGGCTCGACGGCACGCACTGGAAGCGGCGGCTGCCGACGGTGGCAATGGTGAGTCCAACGGCTATCGGAGAGTCTTATTTGCGACCGGTCGACTTTTAGGGACGGGTGGCGAGTACTTCGCGCAACGAGTGTGGTGCCAGGTGCCCGGTTCTCGGTGCCCGGCTGGTACAGCGCGGTGCTCGGTGCTCGGTTGCACAGCGCGGTGCTCGGTGCTCGGTTGCGCAGCGCGGTGCTCGGTGCCCGGGCAGCGCGCTTCCAGGATCGTAGGTGCACGGTTACGCGATCGTATTCACTATCGTGCCCTTCCTGTTCGCGATAATCGCTGTTTTCGCGAATCGGCGAGGCGGTCGAAAATGGCTGTGGAGATCGTGGCTGTTTGCGACCGCGGTTCTCGTGACACTCGGAGTTCTGTCATGGCGACGCCCCGACTCCGAAGCAGTCCCACTGGCGGTCTACCTCACCATCGCGTCCATTCCAACACTCGCAGCCCTGTACGCAATTCGTTGGGCCGCTCAGCGCTCGATGCCGGTATTAGCGCAAATACTTGTCGGCGGCACTGCATGCTGGATCGCGATCACCCCCGCGCTGCTTTTGGGAGCGTACGTGCTCGGAAGGATTCTGACGTTTTGACCTGATCGTGACAGCGAGTGCGGTCTCGGTGTTATGTGCCCCGCGCGAACTACGCGGTTAACGGTTTCCGGGCACCTGGAACCGGGCTGGCCAACCGAGCACCGCGCACCGCGCAGTACCAACCGGGCACCGAGCACCAGGCACCGGGCACCACACTCGTTGCGGGCCGAACTATTGTTTACGCGGCCATAGCAAGACTGACAGCCCTGCGCGCACCACGCTTCAACGCCCGATGCACCACGCGCGCATACGCCAGAAAATTCAGACCCGCGCCAGGATATCGGTGAAAGAATTCTTGTGGTAGCATGTCCCCCTTGCGCCGGTTACACGGACCGCACGCGGCGACGACGTTACCGGGTGTGTGCATGCCTCCCTTGGCGATTGGAAAGACGTGGTCCAGTGTCGCCATTTCCGAATCGAGGCATACGCCGCAATACACGCAACGGTGCGCACAATCGCGCAGCGTGGCGCGCTTGAGTGCTCGCTTGTGGGCCGCGTGCACATGTGGACGCGCGCGCCGCACCAGGGCACGTGGAAGGGCTGTTCGATGAACGCGTTGTCGAGTCTGGGCAGTCTTCAACATGGCACCTCACCAAAAGAGAGACGCCCCAGCCCGGGAAAAGGTCCCAAGCCAGAGCGTCGAGAG
>JACMME010000167.1 GCA_014379205.1 Gemmatimonadaceae bacterium | reverse complement strand
CTGAATCTGTCTTGCTCGTCGGTGCTCTGGAACGACATGCGGCCTGCTGAACGTGGGGGTTACTTCCTGCTACAGCCGACACCCGCGCCGGTTCCGGCGAGTCGCGGGGAAAGTGCTAACCGATCAAAAGCTGTGCCCTTAAAGTAGCCAGGAGCCGGTAGGGTGCGTCAACAAGTCACTAATACACTCTAACCGGAATTAAGTTGGAGAAAAGGGTGGAATGCCCCGCGTTCTGCGAGGATTGAGTGGAGGACGCGTCGCGACCGAGGATTCTCAAATAGACGCATGCCCGTCGAATGCGCGACTTCTACCGCCCGCTCACCTTGCGAACAGTCAACTGAACTATCCTTTCGCACAGATCCGCAAATCCCATCCCATCGGCCTGGGCCGCCTGCGGGAGCAGGCTGAGCTCGGTCATTCCGGGCAGAGTGTTCGCTTCAAGACAGTAGAAAACCCGGTCCGGTCCCAACCGGAAATCAATGCGGGCATACCCGCGCAGCTTGAGCGCCCGGAACGCAGCCAGCGAGTGAGCCTGCACCTCGAGTGTCTCTTCGGCGCTCAGTTCGGCGGGAAAGACCTCCTTCGCCATGCCCTTGGTGTACTTGCACTCGTAATCGTAAATCTCGTGCTTTGGTATGATCTCTCCAACCGGTAACGCGATTTCGCCAAGCACGCTCACCGTAATTTCACGGCCAGCAACGAAACTCTCGATCATCACCTCATCGTCATACTTAAACGCAACTTCTACGGCTCGATCCAGGTCGGTTGCGTCGTGTACGACTGATAGTCCGACAGTGGAGCCCTGCTTTGATGGTTTGACAACAACAGGAAAGCCCAGAGTCGATTCTACCTGCCTGACCCCCGCTGGCGCCATTATCCAGTCGGCGGTCGGAACGCCGGCAGCACGAAACAGCGTCTTGGAGACATCCTTGTCCATTGCGAGCGCGCTGCCGAGGTGTCCGCTACCGGTGTATGCTGCCCCAATCATGTCGAGCATGGCCTGGAGGGTGCCGTCCTCGCCCGCTCCTCCGTGTAGCGCCAAAAAAAGAACATCGGCATCACGAATCTCGGCCAAGGTCCCAAGGTTCGGAAGAAGTGGGGCTCGGGAGATGTTCTGAAGTGATTCCAGGGAAGGGGGCGCAACGTGCACGACGCCCTCCGCGAGCATCCGCCTCTCGTCCTCCCGGCTTATGACGCCGGCTGCGGGATCGAGAGCAGCGACCTCGTGCCCTTTGGACCGGAGAGCTTCGGCGATGCGAAGTCCCGAAGCCAGAGAAACCTCGCGCTCCATGGATGTCCCTCCCATTAGAACGGTAATACGCATCTCGACGGTTGGGAGTGTGGGTTGGGGGATTGGGAGTCAGGCAACGATGCGGCAGTCTAGATGCTACGGCAAGAATCGCGGCTGCGAAACAACGTAGGCTAACTACTCCCTACCCCTCAGCCTCCACTCCCTGCTGTGTGCGAGGGGTCGATGTTACTTTCCGTCATGAATTTTCTGCGTGCTGCCATCCTTGCCTCACTCCCGGTCATCGCCGGTTGTATCACCAAGGACGAAGCCGCCAAGGGTATCGCGGCGATGCAGGGAAGCGGTGCGCGACCGGAAGTCATGCCAGGCATGGTGAATGAGAAATCGCCCTTCAAGTACCCGCCTGAGCTCTACGCGCAACGCGTTCAGGGAAATGTGACTCTTCGCATTTTCATTGACACTGTGGGGACAGTGAGAGCGGACTCCACCAGTGTCGAGACTTCTTCGGGCTATCCGGGACTGGATTCCGCTGCAATCAAGGGGTCAGAGCAACTGCACTTTACCCCCGCCATGACTGGCGGTCGCCCCATAGCCGTTTCAATTCTGCAACCCGTGTATTTCCGCCACCCTGATGCTCCGCCGCTTCCCAGCGACTCCGCGCGAATGCGACGCAACCGGCCGCGCGGCGGCTGACGGCTTATCGCTATATCACCAATGCCGAACTCACCGAGCAACGAGCGGAACCTCCGACCATATGCCAGCGTCCTCGATACGATTGGCTGGACTCCCGTCATTCGGCTGCAGCGCATCACGCGCGGAATTCGGTCCCCGGTCTTCGCCAAAGCAGATTTCTTCAATCCGGGCGGAAGCGTCAAGGACAGAATCGGGCTTCCAATCATCGAACGAGCGGAGCGGGACGGAACGCTCAAGCCTGGTGGAACAATTGTCGAGGGAACCAGCGGAAACACTGGAGTTGGCTTGGCGATGGCGGCAGCGCTGAGAGGCTACAAATGCATCTTCACCATGCCGGACAAGATGTCGCAGGAGAAGGTACGACTACTCAAGGCCTTCGGCGCCGAAGTAATCATCACGCCTACCGCGGTACCCGCTGATCATCCCGACAACTACGTGATGATGGCGAAACGGATCGCCCGGGAAACGCCGAACGCGATTCTGGCAGACCAGTTCTACAACGATGCCAATCCCCAGGCGCACTACGCGACTACCGGACCCGAGCTCTGGGAGCAGACCGAGGGGCGCATCACGCACTTCGTGCTTTCGGCCGGCACGGGTGGAACGACCACGGGGGCAGGCAGATATCTCAAGGAGCGGAACTCAAAAATCAGAATAATCTGCGGGGACCCTACCGGATCGATTCTCGCCACGCATTGGAGGAGCGATGGGAAGCAGAGTGTCGAAGGTGTGCCCTACAAGGTGGAAGGCATAGGCCAGGACAAGCTGCCGGGCACGCTCGACATGGGCGTGATCGACGACTACAGAACCGTAAGCGACAAGGATGCATTCGCGATGGCGCGGCGCCTCACACGTGAAGAGGGTTTGTTTGTGGGTGGCTCATCCGGACTCATAACGCACGTCGCCCTGCAGGTCGCGCGCGAGGTGGACGACCCCAACGCCTGCATCGTGACCTTTTTGTGTGACACGGGCGAGCGCTACCTCAGCAAGCTGTACAATGATGAATGGATGCGGGAAAACCAGATGCTGGAAGCAGACCGCATGACGATCGGCCACATCATGTCGCGCAAGAATGGCGACGCGCCCGCGATAGTGAGTGTTGGGCCAGGCTCCAGTGTTCGGCAGGCCCTTCGGCTCATGCATCTGCACGACGTCTCTCAGCTTCCCGTCATGGATTCCGACAACTGTGTCGGTTCGGTCAGCGACTGGTCGCTATCTGCCAGGAGCCTGGAGGACACCAAGCTTCTAGACACCACAGTGGGAAGTGTCATGGACGCGCCTTTCCCGGTTGTCGACGACGATCAGTCGGTGGACAGTATCGCAAAGCTGCTTTCGAAGTCGAATCCCGCGGTGATGGTGCAGGAGAACGGCACAGTACGCGGAATCGTGACGCGGTCAGATGTTCTCAACTACATGATGGCGAGGTAACCCAGGCTGTATTGACTCGCCAATCGTGTCGCTTCCCCCGGCAGCTTTACGGTCAGTACGTCGCGATAAGATCGGCGCTCAGCTCTTCAATCGATCTGCACCCACACAGCGCCATCGCAAGATCGAGTTCGTCCCGCAGCATTTCCATCACGCGTGTGACTCCCTTCTCGCCTTCCAGTGCGAGACCCCAAAGTACGGGACGTCCGAGTAGAACGGCGCGCGCCCCAAGGGCGATCGCCTTGATGATATCCGTTCCCCGCCGAACTCCGCCGTCGATGAGTATCTCTGCTCGTCCCGCAACCGCTTGCGCGATCTCGGGCAGCGCACGGATTGTCGCTACCGCCGTGTCGAGCTGCCGGCCGCCATGGTTGGACACAATGATCCCCGCAGCTCCCGCCTCGACAGCAAGGCGCGCATCGTCAGCTCGCAGAATACCCTTCAGCAGGATCGGCAGCCTGGTAAACGATCCAAGCCACTCGATGTCGCGCCAGGTCAGAGAGGGGTCCAGCATTCTATGCGCATGCGCCGCCAGGCCGGAGTCGTCTTCCAGCACGGGAAGCCTCTGCATGTCGCCCGGCATCGTATGAGCGATGGACACGTCGGCTGGGAGGTGAAAATGATTGCGAACATCTCGTTCGCGCCTGCCCAGAATCGGCGTATCAACCGTGAGCACGAGTGCTGAGCATCCCGCGCTTTCCACTCGCTCGACCAGCGTTCGAGTCATCTCTCGATCCCTGAAGACGTACAACTGGAACCAGAGTGTCGCACTGGTTGCTGCGCGTACCTGCTCTACCGGCGTGGTAGATAATGTGCTCAGGACCATCCCCCAGCCGCCGCGCGCCGCCGCGCGCGCGGTTGCCAGCTCCCCGTCCGCATGCGCCAGACGCTGAAATGCCATCGGCGCAATGAGTATCGGGACTGGAACCCTGGCGCCCAATACCGTGGTCGAGAGGTCGCGCTGGCTCACGTCGGTTAGAACTCGAGGGCGGAGCGCGATTCGCTCGTAGCACGCACGGTTCTCGCGCAGGGTGATCTCGTCGTGTGCACCGCTTGCGTAGTATCCGAATATCATCGGCGGGAGACGTTCTCGTGCGGCCTCTTCCATGTCGTGCAGATTGATCAGCGTGCTACCGTCGTCGGTCATGGCCTTGGGAAGGTTGTCATAAGGTATTGCTGCTGCGGGCAAGCTCTGGCGCACACAGCCTGGCTAATCGCGCGTGAGGCGCTGATATCTTCGCATGAACGCGCGATCGATGTGATTTTTGAGCCACAGGGCTGCGCGTGAGTGGCTGGCTACAAGGCGCCAGCGCATGAGAGCCTTGCCGTCAGCGGTATTCAACAAGGCCAGCGAGTGCGACTGCGGAGTGTACGACCTGGGCCGTCCACCGCCAAGTGCGGCGCGCAGGTTGTACGCCAGCACCGGAGCCTCGCGAACCGCGTATACGCCGGATTTGGGTGTGCGCGGAAAATCACGAAGCGTGACGCAGTCTCCCGCTCCCCAAGCCGGTGACCCGTCAATCGCTCGAAGAGTTCGGTCAACAAGAAGAAATCCGTCCCGGTTTTTGGGAAGATCGGAGCGCGCAAGAAGGGCAGGCCCGGCTGCACCGGTAAGCCACACTGTGAGGTCGGAACGTAGCGTTTCACCCGACTCCAAAAGAACTGAATCGTTGGACACCCTCGTGACCAACGCGTCCGTTCGAATGCGCACGCCCAGATTCATAAGAACGTGCACAACGCGCCGCCGGGCCTTGTCGTCGAACTCGGAGAGAATTGTCGCAGCGCGTTCCAGCACGGTTATGTCTGGTTTGCTGGTTGCGCGATTGCCAATCCGATGAATCGCAAGCGCGATCTCGACGCCGGCGGCCCCCCCGCCCACGATGCAAACGGACGGATGAGCGTCCAGCGCCACTGCCGCACGCTTAAGCGCTCGAGCGCGCGTCATCGGGCGAATGGAGTGCGCATGTTCCGCCGCACCTGGCGTATCCCTTCCCAGACTGTCAGACCCGATATCGATTGAAACGGCGTCGAATGAGATCTGCTCTCCGCCTGCGTCGACCGTCCGTTCGGCGGCACTTATATGATCGGCGCTCGCCTCGACGAATCGCGCTCCTGCACGCCGGCACAGAGCCATGAGATCGAACGCGAACTCAGGCTCGTCGTACGTGCCCTGGAGGAATCCAGCCAGCATTGATGAGTAGTGCTGCGATGCGTGGGGTGAAACGAGCACCAGTTCCGAGCCAACCATTGGTCGCAGGATCACCGAGCGAAGTACTTCGAGGTGCGCGTGGCCGCCGCCGATAAGAAGCAGGCGCTTCAATCTGCGCCGCGGTTCCTCACCGTCATGACCGCTTTCGTTACGGCGATGTGAGCTGCCTCGAGCGCCTGTGCATCGTGAGCAGTGGATACGAATGCAGCCTCGAACTGTGAGGGCGCCAGGTAGATGCCCTCGTCGAGTAAGGCATGAAATACGCGCGCATATAGCCGGGTGTCCGCCGTTTTCGCGCTAGCGAAATCGGTGACCGTGGTATCGGTCAGAAAAAATCCCCACATTCCGCCAAGCGCGTTTGTTTGAACGGGAAGGTCCGCTTGGAGGCACGCATCGCGAACGCAATTGGCCATGGCGAGAGATGCTCGGTCCAGCGACTCATATGCTCCTGGTTTCCCCAACTCGCGCAGCGTAGCTATCCCAGCTGCCATCGCCAGCGGGTTTCCCGACAGCGTACCGGCCTGGTACACCTTCCCCGACGGTGCTATCTGCTCCATCAGATCGAGCCTGCCGCCATACGCCGCCGCTGGCAGTCCCCCGCCCATGATCTTCCCGAGGCACGTCAGGTCGGGCGATATGTTGTAGAGCCGCTGGGCGCCTCCGAAGGCGACACGGAATCCCGTCATTACTTCGTCGAAGATCAGCAGCGCACCGTGCGCGGTCGTCAAACGCCGAAGACCCTGAAGAAAACCCAGCGACGGTAGCACGAGCCCCATGTTGCCAGCGACCGGCTCGACTATGATTGCCGCGACCGCACCCGGGTGCAGAGACAGGAGAGCCTCGACTTCGTCGATACTGTTGTAAGACGCTGTCAGCGTATCTGCGACGGCGCCTGCCGTCACACCGGGGCTATCGGGCAGACCCAGTGTTGCGACACCAGAGCCTGCCTGCACGAGAAGTGAATCGGCGTGGCCATGATAACACCCGGCGAACTTGACGATCTTCCGCCGGCCTGTCGCGGCGCGAGACAGTCGAATCGCGCTCATCACCGCTTCCGTACCGGACGACACGAAGCGCAGCATCTCGACTGCCGGCATCGCGCGCACCACCATCTCCGCCAGCTCCGTTTCCAGCTCTGTGGGCGCGCCAAACGACGTTCCGCGCTCAGCCTGAAGCGTGATTGCCTCCACAACTAACGGATGCGCGTGACCGAGCGCGAGCGCACCCCACGATAGCACGAAATCGAGGTAGGTATTCCCATCCGCATCGGTGATACGCGCGCCTTTGCCACCGATTATGAACGGAGGCGTCCCCCCTACACTTCTGAAAGCACGAACGGGACTGCTTACCCCGCCCGGAATTACCTGGCGGGCGGCCGCTAACAGATTCGCCGAACGAGCTGTGGATCGGCGCACGCGTGAATCGGAGGTCAAGGCCGGGCTATTTGGATGAGCGTGTGACGTACACATGCAGGGACACAAGGAGCGTGAGCCTACGGGCCACTATACCGCGATATTCTGCGGCTCCCTCAACCACCGCGCCACCTGCTTGGCGTAGTAGGTAATAATGACGTCAGCACCCGCTCGACGAATCCCGACAAGGCTCTCCATCGCCGCACGGCGTTCGTCGATCCACCCACGCTCCGAGGCAGCCTTGAGCATCGCGTATTCGCCGCTAACCTGATAAGCGGCAACCGGAAGGGTGGTGCTCTCGCGTACTCGCTTGATCACATCGAGGTACGGGCCGGCTGGTTTCACCATTACCATGTCCGCACCTTCATCCACGTCGAGACGCATCTCACGGAGCGCTTCGCGTCCGTTAGCTGGGTCCAGTTGATACGACCGCCTGTCTCCAAAGGCAGGAGTGGAGCCAGCTGCCTCGCGGAAAGGGCCATAAAACGCGGACGCGAACTTTGCCGCGTAAGCCAGAATGGCGACACCGCCGTGGCCGGCTGAGTCGAGCGCGCCGCGAATCGCGGCAACCTGTCCATCCATCATGGCGCTCGGCGCGACGATATCCGCACCGGCTTCCGCGTACGCCACAGCGGCCTGCGCGAGCAACGGGAGCGTGGCATCGTTATCCACCAACCGGGAATCATCGAGGACGCCACAATGCCCGTGACTGGTGTACTCGCAAAGGCAAACATCCGCGATCACAACGGTGTCAGGCGCCCGCCGTTTGAGCTCCGTTATAGCCGACGGCACCGGTCCTTCCGGGTTCCACGCCCAGCTCCCCTTGGGATCCTTGCTCTCAGGAAGACCAAAGAGGAGGACCGCCGGGATACCTGCTGCCACAATCTCGTCGAGCTCCAGGGGTAGCTTGTCGACGGAGCGCTGCGAATGCCCCGGCATGGAGGGAATCGGCCGCTCGATGCCGGATCCGGCGGTGACGAACATGGGATGCACGAGCTGATTGACCGTCAACTCGGTTTCCCGCAACATGCGGCGCAAGGTATCCGTAGCCCGCAGGCGCCGCGGACGAATCCTCGGCGGTTCCGGCGTTCGCAATTCGATTTCAGGTCGCCACATTTTCATCCCTCGATACGAACCAGTCGGTTATTGCGGCCACCAGACCGGCCGTGCTGTGCTCGGCGGCGGTAACGTCCACAGGAATTCCCAGTTGTCGGGCGGCCGAAGCTGTCACGCCGCCGATACAGAAGAACGCAGGTCTGCCTGTATCTGCGATTAGGTACTCCGGTGTAACGCCCACCTGGTTCAGGGCCTGTAAAGCATAACGCACACCTGACGGGCTTGCGAACACAACGGCATCGGCGCGCCGCGATCGCACGGTCTCGGCAAGCTCGAGGATGCCTGGCCCCGCAACCGTGCGGTATGCCACCACTACATCCACCACCGCGCCCCGCTCGCGCAACCCCATTGCCAGCGCCTCACGTGCTATGTCGGCCGATGGAATCAGGATGCGCTGCGCACGCACATTTCCAATTGTCGTCAGGATGGCGTCTCCGTCATACTGGTCTGGAGTGCAATCAGGAGCACGCAGCCGTACGGACAACTCCTGAGCGGTGGCACTTCCAACGGCCGCTATGCGAAGCCGGCCAAGGTCGGAGGTTCGCATCCCCGCCAAATCAAATCGCGCAGCAAACGCCCGCACCGCGTTCGCACTCGCAAAAATTAGCCATTGGTAGGACGCGAGATTCCCAATAGCGGCGTCGAGTATCTCGTATGACTCTGGGGGGATGATAGCGATTGCGGGACATACTATCGGTTCAGCTCCAGCCTCCCTCAGCCGCGCCACCAGCATGTGCGATTGCTCGCGAGTACGCGTGATGACGATCCGCTTTCCGATTAGCGAGCCGTTTTCCACGGATCACGACTCTCTGGCTGCTTCGTCTCTCGTGGCAGCGGCGAGAAATTCGGCTCCCCCACGCGCGAGCAGATCCTCGGCTAAACGTACCCCGATTGCATCCGCTTCCTCTGGGCTACCGTGCTGCACGCCGCGCACCAGCCGGCCGTCAACGCTGCCAATCATCCCCGCCAGCGTAAGGCTTCTCCCACCGCCCATTCCCAAATCGCCGCTCTCGAGCTCAGCGTGCGCCCCCGCTGCCGCAGTACAGCCCGCACCCAGCCGCGCGAGGAAAGATCTCTCGGCCGTCACCGCGACTCTTGTTGCGGGATCGTCGAGATCACCAATGAGAGTCGCCACAGTCTGGTCGTCGAATCGCGTCTCGATAGCGAGCGCACCCTGCCCAACGGCCGGAATCATTTGCTCCGCTTCGAGCCATTCAGTGGCTTCGCTTTCCCGTGCGAGCCTGATCAAGCCGGCTGCGGCAAGCACGAGCGCATCGTATTCGCCGATTGCCACTTTACGGAGACGCGTGTCGACATTTCCTCTGACGTCCGCGACCTCCACATCCGCCCGGAGCGCCCGAATCTGGCAGGCCCGGCGCGGACTACTGGTGCCTACACGCGCGCCGGGGGGCAACTCGTCAAGCCGGCCCGAGCGCGAGACCAGAACATCCCGCGCATCGCCTCGCGGGGGAAAGGCAGCGATCACCATGTCGCTCGCGAGCCGCGACGGAAGGTCCTTGGCGCTATGCACCGCCACGTCGATCTCCCCAGCTCGAAGCGCCGCTTCCAGCTCCCCCACGAATACTCCCCGGCCGCCTATACTGGCGAGCGGTTGGTCACGCAAAATGTCGCCTTTGGTGGTTATGCGAACGACGTGTATCTCCAGATCCGCATACCGGGCTCTCAGCGAAGTCGAGACAAGATTCGTCTGCGCGAGAGCCAGAGGACTGCCACGCGTCCCAATCCTCAGCGAACGCCTCGCCGCGCCAGCCACGGCCATCACCGCACCAGCGCTATGGCTGGTACCTCCGACCTTCGCGTCGCGACATCAACCACTGCTGCCAGCGTTCGGATGAACTCCGGCATCGCGTTTGGCATCTCGGTGCGCTCGTACCTCATTCCGAGGTCGCCAGCCTTGCCCCGCGCTTCTATGTCCAGATCGTACAGAATCTCCAAGTGATCCGAGACGAAGCCGATCGGAACCTGCAGAACAGACTTTACGCCTTCGGAATGCAGCGTGCCAAGGTAGTCAAGGATGTCAGGACCCAGCCACGGCTCTCCTGTGTTTCCGGCGCTCTGCCACGCAAAGCGCCAGTCCACAAGTCCCGCTCGCTGTGCAATTGCGGCGCTGCTGGCGAGAAGTTGCGACTCGTACGGATCATTCCACTCGCGAATGCGCTGCGGCAGGCTATGCGCGCTGAACACCGTCACTACTTTGTCGCGCTCCTTTGCCGGGAATTTGGCGAGCGCCGTCCGAGCGAGTGCGGCGATCAGATCAAGGAACTCCGGCTGTAAATGCCAGCTCTCGACGAATGTCACGCTCAGCGCGTTCGTAAGCTTCGCTTGCGAGTCGTCTACCGCCTTGTGATACCCACCAATGCTGATTCGGGAAAAGTGTGGAGCAAGTGCCACCGCTATCACACGGTTGATACCGTCGGCCGCAATGCGCGGCATCACTTCGCCGATGTATGGATGCCAGTGCTTCATTCCCGCGTACACGCGATAGCGCACGTCACTCCGGTTGTTCAGCTCGCGCTCGAGCGAGGAGCAGACTTTTTCGGTAATCTCGAGCAGCGGGGTTCGTCCTCCTACCCGCTCATACCGGCGGCGCAAGCGTTCTACGGCTTCGGGAGAGGGCGTGCGTCCTCCCCTGATGTGTGTGAAGTAGTCCTCCACCTGCTCCGGTCGTTCCGGCGTTCCGTACGCCATGAGCAGTACCCCGGTCGCTGCATGGGCCTGGCTGGTCAAGATCCCAACCCTATCAAGGGATCAGTTTCCCTGGTGCCTGGTTCCTGGTGCCTGATTCCCGAAACCTTGGTTGGTGTTCCACGAATCTCTTCACTGCGCCCATGGACGAAGTCCACCAGACGACTGGCGTTGTCGAGCGGTGTGTCGGGGAGCAGGCCGTGCCCCAGATTGAAGATGTGGCCCGGCCTCGTCCCAACGCCGCGCAGGATATCTTCGGCTGCCTCCTCGATCGCGGTCCATGGGGCGAGCAGCAGCGCCGGATCCAGATTCCCCTGGATCCCCAGGTTGTAGCCAACTGTCTTCCAGGCGACACCCAGCGGGATCCTCCAGTCGACGCCAATGACGGTCCCCCCATCATCCTTCATTTGCGGCAAGAGACCGGCGGTGTTCGTCCCGAAGTGCACGAACGGTACTCCGGCGGGCGCAAGCGCAGCGAAGATTCGACGCGAGTACGGAGCTACGCTTCGGGCGTAGTCGTTAGGGCTCAGGCAGCCGACCCAACTATCGAAAAGCTGCAGCGCATCGACCCCTGCGCTGACCTTCGCCCAAAGATATGCGATCATGATGTCCGTCAAGCGGTCCATGAGCTCGTGCCATAATAGTGGCTCCGAGTTCATGAGCGTCTTCGTGAGCAGAAAGTCGCGCGATGGCTTGCCCTCGATCAAATAGGACGCGAGCGTGAACGGCGCTCCGGAAAATCCGATAACGGCGCGCCGCGTTCCGAGCTCAGCCTTGAGCAGACGTATCGTATCCATCACGAAGGGTACGTCGGACTCCGGATCCATCGGCCGAAGGGCGCGTACTTCCTCGATGGTTCGTATGGGGTGTCTGATTACGGGCCCCACATTGTCAACCAGATCGAGCTCCACGCCTATGCCGATCAGCGGCAGCATTATGTCGGCGAACAGGACGGCTGCATCCAGTTCCATCCGCCGCATCGGTTGCAGTGTCACCTCGGCACAGAGCTCCGGCTGACGACAGATCTCTATCAGACTCCACTTCTCGCGTAGCGCGCGGTATTCCGGGAGGATACGCCCAGCCTGACGCATGAACCACACTGGCGTGCGCTCGACGGGTTCGAGGCGGGCCGCTCGTACGAAAAGGCTACTCTGCATTCCAGGACAGCCGATAGCGGATGGCGGATCGCGGATTGCGGATTGGGAACTGAAGATTACGGATTGCGGATTGGACTGGATTACGGATTGCGGATTGCGGACTACCAACCGCAAGTCCTCCGTACGGTCGCAGCGCGACGGGTCGTACGGAAATCCGCAATCCGCAATCCGCAATCCAGTGCAATCCGCAATCAGCTGTCCTCATCCCAACAGCCCCAAAGCCGTTTCGAGTGAACGGTAAATTCCCGTAATGATCGGTGTATCCCGCAGTGTGTAGCGTCGGGCCTCCGTTGACCGGAGATCGATCACCAGCTGTTGATGGCGCTCGAGGCTGTCCGTTTCGTACGCCACGATGAACTCCTGATCGTCCAACCCGGTTGTGTATAGCAAAACCTGTCGTACATCCAGATACGCCCGGCCGACTCGCATGTGCTCATTCATCAAGCCTTGCCGGGCTTCCTGACTCATGAGATACCATTCAATCGTCTTCGTGAACGGATAGACGATGAGATATTTTAGCCTGTCAGGCTCGTTTACCCCCTGCTCCTGATTGGTGCGCGTTTTGGTGTAAACTGAGGGCCGGGTCAGCCCGAAGAGTGTGTGTGTCGGTTGGCAATATTGGCCCAGACCGCTCTGAAGCAGGGCTGCAAGTCCCTCCTGCACTGGCTCCGCCGACTCGCTCTTCCACCATAGCATGAGCTCGGCGTCCGTTTTCAGTCCGAGCGTGCTATAGGCGGCCGTGGACACGCCTGGCTCCATGGCGGAAATGGCTTCCGCAAATTCGCGCCGGCCATTCTGCCGAACATCCTGTGGAAGCCGCCGCCAAAGTGGATCGATCTTGAATGCTATGTACTGGACGAACCGCGATCTTGCCGCGGTTGATTCGGCGGGTGCCTCCGTCATTTGGTGCTTCCGCTCCCGACTAGATTTGGTGAGTGACGCCGGCGGGCCCGGTGGTAAGTGGCTCCTCCTCGGGCGACCGGCTAGCGGGGCAGTGACCGCCCGCTTCCACTAGCCCGAAAAGCTGCTGGACCACCTGCGCCATGTTGGCACCCTCAGGATCCGACTTCAGCGTCGTGACTGGGAGGTGCAACAGCTTGCCGATGATTCGGGACGCCATGCCGCGTATGATAACCTCGTTTCTTGGCGACAAGTCCGGGATACGCGCGAGAGCGCGCTGAACTTCCGTGTCGCGAATCGCCTCCGCATGTGCGCGTAATTGCGCGATAGCGGGTGCCACCTGGCGCGCCCGCCACCATTCCATGAAAGTCTCGACCCCTTCGGTTACAATCTCGTCAGCGCCCTGCAAGGCATTCTCTCGCTGCGCTCGATTTTCCGCCGCCATTCCCTGGAGACGATCCATGTCGTACACGGCTATCCCCGGGAGAGCAGCAATACGCGGATCCAGATTGCGAGGTACTCCAAGATCCAGGCACAGGAGACGTCTGGTCTCGTCGCCTGACTCCACATCTTCAAGCTGAACGACAAAAAGCGGTGAGCTAGTGCACGCCGCTACCACATCGGCGGACGCGATCGCGTCTCGCAATTCCGCCCACGGGCGCGCAATCACTCCATAGCGCAGGGCTAGCTCCTGACCTCGGTGCAGCGAGCGATTTACGATGGTAATCCTGGTTACACCCGCACGTGTCAGGTGCCTCAAGGTCAGCTCCGCCACGCGCCCTGCGCCGAGTATGAGAGCTTCCTTTTCACGAAGATCCCCAAGCTCGCGGCAAGCCGCCCTTGCCGCGACGGAAACGACAGAGACCGGGCTCCGTCCTATCCCTGTTCTCGTCCGAACGCGCTTACTCACGGCCAATGCCGCTGAGCCGAGCCTGTGCAGAATTGGCCCAATGGTATCCAATGCACGCGCCTCATCCAGCGCAGCCTTCACCTGGGACAGTATCTGATCCTCGCCCAGGACCATTGAATCCAGACCTGCCGCCACGCGAAATAGATGGCGCACCGCGGCGTCATGCGCATGAGTGTAGATGTACGGTTGAACCGATTCGACAGCTACGCCCGAGTTATCTGCCAGGAATCGCGACAGGATGGTCGCGCCAGACTCTGCATGGCCCGCGATCGCGTACACCTCGACGCGATTACATGTCGAAAGAATGAATCCATTGCCGATGGTCGCTCTGAGACGTTCGAGCGCGTCCTGGATCGCTGCGGGAACGATAGCCAGCTGCTCCCGCACAGCAACTGGCGCTGTCGTGTGGTTGATACCGACGAGAACGATCTGCGCTGGCTTGGCGCGAAGAGGATCGATATGCACAAACCAATTATATGCCGCGGCGTGGCGGGGGGGGAGTGCGGATAGCTGATAGCTGATAGCTGATAGCTGATAGCTGATAGCGGATTGCGGATTGCGGATTGCGGATTGCGGATTGCGGACAGGTAATACGCCCGCGCCGCTTATGCAACGGTCTTAT
>JACMME010000166.1 GCA_014379205.1 Gemmatimonadaceae bacterium | reverse complement strand
TGACTTGACTCCCCATCCCCCATCCCCCACTCCCCATTCGGCAGTCACGGACGTCAACACCTTCATCGGCGCGTATCCCTTTCGGTACGTGCCGCACCCCGATCCGGACATTCTCGTAAAGGTTCTTGCGCGCGACAGCGTCCAGCACGCCTGGGTCGGGCACCTTCCGAGCGCTTTTTACCGGGATCCCTCGCACGGCAACCTCGAGCTCTTTGAAGCGACGCAGGCCCATACGCCCACTCTAAAACCTGTGCCGACCATTCGACCCGATTGGCCGAAATGGGAAAGAACGCTGGCCAATGCCGCGGCGCTCGGCGTTCCGGCGGTGCGCGCTTACCCGCCGCAGTGGGGAATGGGCCCTCACGACCAGTCAATGCATTCGCTGGCTATCGCGTGCGGCGAAGCCGGCGTCGCTCTACTTCTCACCGTTCGCTTCGAGGACTTGCGCCAACGCCATCAAATGGACACAGCGGGCGATCTCACTGGCGCTGCGATTCGATCGATTGCCCGAGCAAGCAAGCACACCCGGATCCTCGTCACAGCCGCTGGCCGCGGGACAATAGAAGAAGTGCATTGGGGTCTCACGCCGGATGAACGGTCCAGGCTCTGGTGGGATATCTCCTGGATATGGGGTCCCCCCGATGACGACCTGGCTCATTTGATTCGAACCATAGGACCCGACCGACTCATATACGGCAGCGGCTGGCCCCTGAGACTGAGCCAAACTCCACGCGCCAATCTGGATCTCCTGCCGGACGATCTCGCCCACAGCGTCTTCGCGACCGCCAAAGACATTGCTCCGTCAGGGTTTCCCGTGAAGCTGGTTGAACGTGGTTAGCCGAGCCCCGTCCACCGCGCTGTACCAACCGGGCACCGAGCACCGCGCAGTACCAACCGGGAACCGAACACCGAACACCGCACTCGTTGCGCAAAGATTTATTGTTTGGCGCGCACAGTTCCACCTTGCGTCCCCCCCATATCCCCCGTCACATTTCGCCGCGACAGAAGCCGGCACTCGACACGAACCAGGTGTGAATGACGACGACGATGAGGAAGTGGGCGGCTATCCCCGGGCTTCTCGCTCTCGCTGCAGCAGCTGTTGTTCTCTCCGCTTACAGCGGCGCCTCGAGCGACGAAGGCCGCGACATCGAACAGCCCCTCCCGTTCCCACATCCGGTGCACGTCAAGACGCTGGCAATGAACTGCATGTACTGCCATTTCGCCGCCGGCAAGTCGCCTGATCCTGGTCTTCCCGCGGTTGCCACATGCATGGGATGCCATATCACAGTGGGGCCGAAGAAGCCTGATGGAAGCGCGCGTCCTGGAGTCGCGACCCTTCAGGAGTTCTGGAAGAAGGGCCAGCCCATTCCGTGGGTTCGCATTCACAAGGTGCCCGACTACGTGCAGTTCCCGCACATGCGCCATGTGAACGCCGGCGTCAGCTGTCAAACCTGTCACGGCCAGGTGCAGGACATGCAGCGCGTCACGCAGGTCGCTTCATTGAATATGGGATGGTGCGTCCAATGCCACCTTGGCGAATCGAATCCGCCGTTCAAGGCGAGATACGACTGCAGTACCTGCCATTACTGAGACGACATGAGTCCTAGCAAGGAGCCGAACGGAGTTACCCGCTCGGGTGGGACGAGGCGCGAGTTCCTCAAAATTCTCGGCGCTACCACCGCGACGACGGCCGCCATTGGATGCAGCTCCGATCGAGTTGAGAGACTCATTCCGTATCTCAATCATCCCGACGAAACAGTTCCCGGTGTCTCGACTTATTACGCAACCACCTGTCGAGAGTGCGCCGTTGCGTGTGGCTTGATCGCGGAGACGCGTGACGGTCGCACAATCAAGCTCGAGGGCAATCCCGCACACCCCCTGAATCGCGGTGCGCTGTGCGCGCGCGGCCAAGCGGCGTTGCAGGGACTGTACAACCCGGATCGTTATCGCGGGCCGATGCTGCGGCGCAATAACAGGCTCGAGCCAGTGACGTGGGACCAGGCGCTTCAGACTCTTTCGCAGAAGCTCGGAGAAGTGCGCAGCGCGGGACGGGCCGGCGATTCGGTTTTTATCAATGGCAGCGAGACTGGAAGCTTCCCCGCCTTTTTGGATCAGTGGCTGGCTGGCTTCGGCATGCCCGCGCACTTGAGCTATGACGCGCTGGCAGACATTTCCGTGGTTGCGGCCAACCGCCAGTCGTTCGGCGTGTCCTGGCCCGCGCTGCGCTTCTCGGAGGCGAAGCTGATTGTATCGGTTGGCGCGGATTTCCTCGACGGCTGGGGCGCCACCGTGCCGCAACAGCTCGACTTCGCGGACGCGCGCGCCAAAATCGAGGGCGCTCCACGACTGGTGTACATCGGATCCCGGCGGTCACTCACCGGACTCAATGCGGATGAGTGGATACCATGCAAGCCCGGGAGCGAGCTTGCCATCGTGAATGCGCTCAGTGGCGCAGCCGGCGCATCCCTCGATCAGGCGGCGCAAGCGGCTGGTGTGCCGGCTGCTACGCTGGAGCGCCTCGGTCGCGAATGGGCCGATACCCGGCCGAGTCTGATGCTCTCAGGCGTCACTACCAGCGATGCGATGGCTGTGGCCCTTGCGGTGAATGCGCTGAACAATGCCGCCGGAAATGTTGGCGTCACCATCAGACCGGCTGAGGGAATCTCCGCCTTCGACACCGTGTCCTCGCCAGCGGAAATTGCGGAGGCGCTTGCGCGCATGAACGACGGCCGGGTTCCCCTGCTGATGGTTCGAAACGCAAACCCGATCTTTACGCTGCCACGAAGCGGCAAGTTCGCCGAAGCGATCGCAAAGGTCGCTTTCAAGGTGAGTTTCTCGAGTTATCCTGACGAAACTTCCGAGCTATGCGATCTCGTGCTGCCTGATCATCATCCGCTCGAGTCGTGGGGAGACGCACAGGCGACGACGAGTGTCATGTCTCTGCAGCAGCCCACGATGGATCCCGTTTTCAGCACCCGCGCCACTGCCGACGTGCTCATTACCCTCGCAAAGGGTAATCAGACAACGGCTGCGCAGTACCCCGCTGCTGACTACCGTTCGTGGCTCATCGGCCGATACGAGGGCGGCGCTTCTGCGTTCGCCAAGGCCCTGGAGACTGCCGTTATCGACAGGGCTGCGCCCGCCGTTCGTCCTCTGCGAACGCTTGCCACAGTTACCGCTCCCACGCCATTGGAGAGTCAGGCGGGCGATTTCTTTCTAACAGTGTATCCATCGGCGGTTCTCGGAGATCGTGGCGCGAACAAGCCGTGGCTTCAGGAGCTTCCCGATCCCGTCAGCAAGATCTGCTGGCAATCCTGGGTGGAAGTTCATCCGACCACGGCGGCCCGGCTCGACGTCGATCCAGGTGAGCTTCTGACACTGGAATCCGCGACTGGCCTCAAGTTGACGGCGCCCGCTTACATCTATCCTGGCATTCGTCAGGACACCGTAGCAATGATGTTCGGGCAGGGACACCGCTCCTCCCGTGCCGGAACCGATGCGCTCACGCATCGCGGCTACCCCGAAGGCACGGTGCTGGAGGGATACGGACGTTACGCTGCGGGTGTGGGCGTCAACCCGCTCGACTTGCTGCCAGCAGGGTTCGAATCAGCGTCCGGCGCTCTGGCATGGACTTCAATCAAGGTCAGAGTCACCAAGGAAGGCGGTTATCAGCAGCTCGTCACGACCGAGGGTTCCGCACGACAGCACGGCAGGGGAATCGGACGCGCACTGATCCTGACTCCAACAGGGTTGCGTGATGCGGATGCTCCCGAGCATGAAGCGACTCCACCGGTAACGGCTGGCGACCCACCGGCAACGCATGGTGCGGAAGCGGCTGCCGAAGCTGGTGTGCATCACTTTCCCGGCGACGCCTCGCATGAGTTTCTTCCCGGTCTTCGAGCTCCCGTCGCGCAGGATGCTGAAGGCGGGCTGGCAGATACCGAAGCGAACGACAAGGGGATGTACGATCCCAAGCATTCCAGCGGAATGGCGAACCGTCGCTGGGCCATGACAATCGATCTCGCCCGCTGCACTGGCTGCTCTGCGTGCGTTACTGCGTGCTACGCCGAGAACAACATTCCCACGGTAGGCGCGGCGTACCAGACCAAACGCGCCGTGGTCGAGCCGACGCCTGGAGGAAATATTCATCGCGGTCGGGAAATGGCATGGCTCCGACTCGAGCGGTACTACGAAGGTGGGGAAAACGGCGCCTACGAGTTCGACACTCGCTTTGTGCCGATGCTTTGCCAGCACTGCGGCAATGCGCCTTGCGAGCCGGTATGTCCCGTGTACGCAACGTACCACTCACCCGACGGCCTGAACGTCCAGGTTTATAATCGATGCGTTGGTACGCGGTACTGCTCCAACAACTGCCCATACAAGGTCCGCTACTTCAACTGGTTCGGATACGGAGAACCCAATCGTCCCCAGTATGCGTGGCCCGAACCGCTCAACTGGCAGCTCAATCCGGACGTGAACGTGCGTGGCAAGGGCGTGATGGAGAAGTGCACCTTCTGCGTGCAGCGTATTCGCGAAGCGGAGAATCGCGCGTCGCTCGAGCATCGCGCGGTGCAGCCCGATGAGTTCACGGTGGCGTGCGCGCAAGCGTGCCCTTCTCGCGCGATCACCTTTGGTGACGCGGCCAGCCCCGACTGGGCGGTTTCGCGTCAGGTCAACGACCGCCGCGCGTACCATGTCTTCGAGGAGCTCAACACGTTCACAGCGGTTGTGTATTTGAAGAAGGTCAATCATTTGGCGCCGGGCCAGACAACGGCGGCACCTGCGACCGAGGGGGCTCATGGCGGCGGTAACTGAGCCCGTGCGCGCCCCGCGCCGGAGCAACATTCCGTCAGCGAACGTTCAGCTGCCGGCGGTCCAGAGCTACACGCAGGTAAATGATGAAATAATCGCCACGCTGCGGGGGACCAAGGCCTGGTTCGTCGGACTCGGCCTTGCGATAACAGCGCTCGCCATTGGCATCGCAGCGTGGATGTACCAGATCTACTTTGGTCTCGGCGTCGCCGGGTATGCGCCACCAGTGATGTGGGGTGTTTACATCATCACCTTCGTCTTCTGGGTAGGTATCGGGCACGCGGGTACGCTGATCTCCGCGATCCTGTATCTCTTCCGTGCGGGATTTCGCACCACGATCTACCGGTGCGCGGAAGCAATGACGGTCTTCGCCGTGATGACCGCGGGGCTTTTTCCAATCCTCCACCTGGGTCGTCCGTGGAAGTTCTTCTGGCTCATTCCGTATCCGAACTGGCGCCTCCTCTGGCCACAGTTCAAGAGCCCGCTGGTGTGGGACGTATTCGCGATCCTCACATACCTCACAGTGTCGACCACTTTCCTGTACATCGGGCTGCTTCCTGATCTCGCAGCGCTGCGAGATCGCGAGACGCACCCAGTCAGGAAGCAGATTTTTTCGCTGTTGTCGATGGGCTGGCGAAATTCTGACCGCGAGTGGCGCCACTTCGCGCGCGCCTACCTTTTCCTCGCAGCCTTTTCGACTCCACTCGTTCTGTCCGTGCACTCCGTCGTGTCGTTCGACTTTGCCATGGCGCTAACTCCAGGTTGGCACGCGACGATCTTCCCTCCCTACTTCGTGGCGGGCGCGATCTTTTCCGGCATCGGCATGGTGTTCACAATCATCATCCCCATCCGCCGCTGGTTCAATCTCAAGCACTATGTCACGATCAACCATCTGGACGCGGCTGCCAAACTGTGCCTCACGACATCTCTCATCGTCGGCCTGGCGTACGTGACGGAGTTCTGGGTTGCATGGTATAGCGGCAATAAAGTCGAGCAGGACTACTTTATTAACCGCGTCTTCGGCCAGTGGTGGTGGGCTGCCTGGATCATGCTGCTCTGCAACATGGTGCTCCCCTTGTCGCTCTTCTCGCAGCGACTGCGGCGGAATACAACGTGGCTCTTCATCCTCTCGCTCTTCATAAACCTGGGCATGTGGTTCGAGCGGTTCGTCATCGTGGTACCGTCGCTATCGCACGAGTTCGAGCCGTGGCAGTGGACGCAATACGCACCTTCATGGGTTGACTGGGCCATTCTGCTCGGAAGCTTCGGCTGGTTCTCGATGTGGTTCCTTCTTTTCATCAAGCAGTTCCCCGTGATAGCCATAGCGGAGGTGAAGGAGATAATACCGCCCCCGGTGCGACGGCCGCATCCGCATGAAGACGCCATTGACACGAGCGCGCGTCATTTGGCTTTCGAGACCGAAACTCCCGGAGAACACGACTGATGCGCGGGGTGCTGGGAGTATTCCACGAGCTCGATTCTCTGGTTGACGCGGTCGCGGCGCTCAAGAAGGAGCGCTCCGGCGACATAACCGTTTATTCCGCCACACCCCGCCACGAGATCGAACACGTGATGGCGCACGGCCCGAGTGTTGTGCGACGCTTTACCCTGATTGGCGGACTACTTGGAGCGACGTTCGGATACTGGATCGCCATCTGGGCATCGGATTACTGGCCGCTGGTGGTGGGCGGTAAACCAATAGCAGCCTGGGTGCCATACACAATCTTCGGGTTCGAGATGATGGTGTTGATTGGATCGCTCGCAACAGTTGCTGGATTGTTCATCAACGCTCGCGTGCCCCGGCTTACCATGACCGTTGGCTACGATCCCCGCTTCAGCGACGGTGCTTTCGGTGTATGGGTTGCCTGTCCGCCTGACAAGGAGCGCGCGGTCGCTGCGACACTTGAGCGAAATGGCGCGGTGGAGGTGAGAAGTGAGCGCTGATTGGGGAGTGGGGGATGGGGGATGGGTAGTGGGACACCCCCCGGAATTCCGCCGCTTGCGGGGATCTCGGTATCGGAAGGGCAGAGTCCCGATTCCCGATTCCCGATTCCCGAGGGGTGGGAGCATCATGTTGGTCGTCATGCCATTTCTCCTCTCCTGCTCCTGGTTCACCGACTTCAAGGATCAGCCTCGTATCGAGCCATGGGAGGCGGAGATGGCGGGGAATGACACAACTCCCTTTCGTGGCAATCCGCAATTTTCGGTGCCGGTATATGGCAGTGCGGTGCCAGGGTTCATTGTATCGCGCGGCGCTTTCCTGACCGTGATGCCGGCTGTAATCGATTCGATGGCAAGTCTCGAGAATCCAGCCGCGGCGACCGACAGCTCGATAGAGAACGGTCGAAAGTATTACCAGATCAACTGCACAGTGTGCCATGGCGCAAGCGGGGCGGGGAACGGCCCTGCCCTGAATTACGGAATCGCAGCGCCGAGCCTCGTCACCGATCGCGCAAAGGGACTTTCCGACGGCTATTACTTCGGCATCATCCGAAACGGGCGCGGCTCCATGCCGAACTACAACCGTATCGAGGAGCTGGATCGTTGGGACGTGGTCAACTATATCCGCGGACTCCAGGGCGTTGGAAAGGCAGTCTCGACGGAAATGGGCGTACCTGGCGAAACCGGTAGCAAGGTGCCGGGTGTAAGCCGAACTGCGCCCACGCGTCCCGCCCCGTTTCACAAGCCAGGTGCCGGCACGACAGCTGACAGCGTGGCCGCTGATTCGCTGTCGCATGGCAGGTCCGGCACTGACTCCACCGCAACCCCGCCGCCACAGCAACCCCCGAACTCACCACCCCCTACCGCCCACTACTGAGCTCGATGACGCAGCACGACGCCACCCACGTCATGTCGCGCGACGAGATCGTCGCGGCGACCAGCAGGCCGATACCGCGCGTGTTTACGCTCGCGAGCGGCGCCCTTGCGGTCATCGGAGCCATCGTCTTCGTAATCGGCGCGATAACCGGAGAGCCACGGGCCTGGCAGGCGCTGCATTTCAACTGGCTCTTTTTCGCCAGCATGTCGCAGGCCGGAGTCGTTTTCGTAGCCGTGCAGCGAATCACTACTTCGCGCTGGTCTCGCCCGATTGTGCGTTTCCTGGAAGGTTATGTCGCCTTTCTGCCTGTCGCGTTTGTGCTTCTGATTCTGATTTTCCTCGGCAAGGGGCACATTTTTCCGTGGGCTCACGAAGCAGTGACTGTCGCTGAGAAGCGCGTCTATCTCGATCCGGGCTTTCTCATTCCACGCGATCTCATTCTCTTCGCCATCATTACGGCGTTGAGCATCTGGTACATCTACACCAGCGTCCGCCTCGATGTCGGCTTCGTCCCCGATGCGGGTGCCTCATGGGCGCGCGGGCTGCGGGATCGCATGCGCCGGGGCATTGCCGACGAGCGTCGCGCCATCCATTCCACGCATTCACTACAGGGGAAGCTGGCGGTATGGTTGTGTCTGGCCTTCGGCTTCTTCTACACTGTATTTGCCTGGGATCTGTCGATGACCCTCGACGTGCACTTTCAGAGCGCACTGTACTCCTGGTGGTTTTTCATGGGGGGATGGCTCGCCGCTCTCATGACGTGGAGTCTTCTGGTGATGTGGTGGCGGAAACACCTCGACACCTATGACCTCATCACCGAGACGCACATCCACGATCTCGGCAAGTTGTGCTTTGCATTCACCACTTTCTGGGGCTATCTCACGTTCGGGCAGTATCTGGTGATCTGGTACGGAAACCTTGCGGAGGAGACACACTGGATGCGTCTCCGGCTTATCCAGCCATGGCTGCCTGCAACGCTCGCCGTTGTCTTCATGGTGTTCGTGCTGCCGTTCTTCGGTCTGATGTCCCGCGCAGCGAAAGTGTTCCTCCCCACGTTCATCCTTTTCGCCACTATCAGCATTTTCGGAATTTGGCTGCTTCGCTTCATCGAAACGTATCCGTCTATCCACCCGGAGGCCCACGGACTTCCCTTCGGCATTTGGGAAGTCGGAGTGGGTATGGGCTTCATCGGCCTCTGGGGACTTTGCTACATCGCGTTCATGAACGCCTTCCCTCGCATGCGCGCGACGCTACTCTCATCGCCATACCGCGACGAGGTGCAAGTGCCGGTTGATGCGGAGACCATGCGGCCGTTGCCTGCACACGAGTAATAGGAAGGAGGGACAAGGTACCAGGAACCAGGCACAAGGGGTCGATTTCGGGAGGGACGGATTCGAACGCAATACCACGCCTTCCCTTACATGATGCGCCGTTCCGCAGTCCTAGTTCCTGATGCCTGGTACCTGGTCCCTAGCTCGCGTCAAGCATCCCCATAAGAACTTCCAGTCCCACCGCGCCGCTTTGGCGCTTCGTCTCCCTTCCGTTTCTGAAAACGATAACTGTCGGGATCCCGCGAATGGCAAAGGAGCCAGCGACCTTCGAGGCGCGATCGGTGTCGAGCTTCCCGACCAACGCGCGACCCTGTACGCGCGCAGCCAGCTCGTCAATAGCCGGCGCCATCATCTTGCACGGCCCACACCAGTCGGCGTAGAAATCAACAAGAATCGGGATCTCGGAATCGCGAATCGTGCGATCGAAGTCGTCATCCCCAAGGTGAATTGGGCGGTCGAGCAGCATCGGCTTCGCGCATTTCCCGCACTTCGGGCGGTCGCTGGCGCGACTTGCATCGACCCGGTTCCACGTTTGGCAGAACTGGCAGCGGATCGTAACGCGCGTTGCGGTACTGATATCGGGCATGCAGCGCTCCGGATGGTATGTCGGCAAGCTAGTCGCAATCGTCGTTCCAGCACGGGCTGCCGCTTCGGCGTGCTTCTCGCGCTTGCGGGTGGTGTTTATCTTTCGTTGCGAGGGGCGTTAGCTCAGCTGGGAGAGCACTAGCTTTGCAAGCTAGGGGTCGCGAGTTCGAGCCTCGCACGCTCCACTTACAACGCAAAAAGGGCGGGCGATCCGAAGATCACCCGCCCTTTTTCGCAATTGAGCCAATAGCTCAGGTAATTGCCGGGATCACGAACGGCTCCACGATGGCGACGACCTGTTCCCTTGTGAGCGGCTCGTCGAACGCTTCGCCGATCGCAAAGGCCAAGTCTCCCGCGCTCACTCCAGGCAACGTAGTGCCGAAGTTGAGGGTTGATACGTTGTTGGTATCCTCGCCCGCATAGATCAGGCCGAGCGCTGTCACAACTTCTGCTGGCGGAGCAGTTACGTTGCCAGCACCGGCAGCACCCGCGCCGCCTCCACGAACCGTGCCGCTATAGCGCACGGTATCGGGCGCACCATTCTCCCGGCGAATCTTGCGGATCTGCGCGGCGTGACGTGCTTCCACCGAATGAATGCGCAGCGCCGCCTCGAGAAGTGTGTCATTGGAAATCAGGTTGCCGGCCTGGCCCTTGTAGGCCCGCACGCCGGTATCCTCAAAGGCCTGCGTAGCGACTAGCAGAAACTGCAAATCGGTCGTAGCGCGTGCGAACGGTCCCGTACCGGAACCGTTACCGCCAGTAAAGTCGAAGTCGGAGGCTGCCCACACCCGCGCTGGACCGCCCATGGTGTCAAGCGCAGCCCGAAGGAACGCCACGTGCGCCACTTCATGTGTGCGAATAAGTGTTATCGATGCCCGCGCCTTGGCAGGAATAAGCGCGCGCACGGGAATGAAGGCGGTGTTATACGCGGCGACAGCACTTTCGCCGAGCACGGCCTTGTAGAATTCCGCCTCGAGGTTCTCAAGGAGGAAAGCGAAGTCCAGTACCTGCTTGATGGTAAGAGGCGCCTGACCAAAAACGTCTTTGGTGAGGCCCGCGAGTGCGATCGGCACGGAACCAATGGCAAGAGCGGTGGCCAGAGCAGTGCTCATGCTTGCGCCCTGCTTGATGGCTTCACGACGTGAGGCGAGTCGGCCCATTATCTCCGGATCGATCGTCTCTAGGATTGGGGTGTTATTCATGGATGCTAAAGTCTCCTGTCCTGTTGACGATATGTTATGAGTGTTGCGGAGCCTGGTCCGTGGATCCAGCCGGAACAGCCGGAACATTCGTAAGCGTGATCTCGGTATCGATAAATGGATTGGCAGCGGTAAGAACGGGCACGAACTCGAGCTTGACGTCGAGACCCTGGGCGTTCACCACTTCCGAATTCGCGAACTTGGTACCGTTCGTTCCGTCGCGAATGTCACGGATGACTGCGGCATGGCGCGCCTCGACCGATACGATCTTGCCGGCGGCGAGAAGGTTCGCCGCGACAGTGAGATACTTGCCAGCGCCGTTGTACGCCGCGACGCCCAGATCCTCAAATGTCTCGGATGCAAGCAACAAGGAATTTCTGGTCGCCAACGCCCCAGTAACCGCAGACGCCGTGGGCGTCAGGGTTCCGATGGCGTTGCTGCCCAGCGCGTTCTTGAAGAACTCGCGATGGATTACTTCGTGACGCTGAAGATCCGTGAAAATCTCTTGTTCCGGGGCGCTGAGCGTGGCGAATACCGGCGCCGCCAGAACGGCTGTATAGAACGCCGCCTCGAGCTGCTCGAGAGCATATGCGTAATTAAGAATGCCGGTGTCGTTGCTGAGGTTAATCGTCACCCCACCGGACGGCGGCGGATTCACTATCCCCGTATCATCATCATCGCACGCTGCGAAGAGCGTAGGCAGAAGGACAATCGATCCTCCCACCCCCAGCATGCGCAAAAACTGGCGCCGAGTCTCAACCGTACCCAGTGCAGCCGGGTCGCCGATTACGAACGTATTTTTCCCATCAGCCATTGGCCCTTCCTCCATCACCTAGTCTGCCTCCTTCGAATGGTCGACTAGGAAGCCGTCCGAAGCTCCGGCATGAATGCCGGGATAGAGCGCGCACTCTGTCCATATCAACAAGGTCTGCTGTTGCAAACTCACACCGGAATGGAACTCCATAATGCACCGGGGCAGACCTTTGATTTTATGCTTGGTAATGCACGCTGCGTGCCTCAAAGCACGGAGCATGCGATGTGCTCGCGTTCCCGCGCAATGAATCCTCGTACGCAGTCGCCGGCGTATACAAACACCAAAAGGCGCGTGCTCCGTCCGCCGCCGTTAGTGGGCGGAGATTAGAGCCGCGCTCGTCCATGGTCGTCCTTAGCGCTCGGTGCAGACGGACGTTTGAGCGAATAAGAGCTGCTTCCCTGGTTGATACGAAATGAGGACTGTTAACGGATTCATTGTCGTCACTACTACGCCCAGACGACGAGTATCCTTGCCGTCCCTCTGACACGAACTGAGATGCAGGGCGCATTTCTTGAACTGGCGGCGGACACCCTAACAAAAGGAGATCAATGTCAACAAGCAAAATGCTGGGCAGTCGCGCGTCGACTGGTATTGCCATCGCTGCCGCACTTCTCGCAGCGTGCGCGCCAAAGGATGATCAGGCCAGCTCTGAAGGCGCTGTAATGACCGATAGCGCAACAGCGGCCGCCGCGGCACCACGGGAAATGCCTACACCAAATGATCAGCAGAAAGCCGTTCTCGATGAGCTGGCGTCGCTCGGCGGCAAGCCTATTGAAACGCTGACCCCCGCTGAAGCGCGCAAGCAGCCAACCCCGGCTGATGCCGTCAAGAAGCTGCTGGAGAAACAGGGCAAGAGCACCGCACCTGAGCCCGTGGCGAAGGTCGTCGACAGGAAGATTGCCGGTCCCGGTGGGCAGATTCCAATTCGCATCTACACACCTGCCGGTGCCGGACCGTTTCCAGTGATTGTATACTACCATGGCGGCGGATTCGTCATTGCCGACCTGGATACCTACGACGCATCGCCGCGAGCTCTGGCGAATGCCGCGAACGCTGTCGTGGTATCCTCACACTACAGACAGGCGCCCGAGCACAAATTCCCGGCGTCGCACGAGGACGCATTCGCAGCATACCAGTGGACCGTCAAGAACGCCGCATCCATCAAGGGTGACCCAAAGCGTGTCGCGGTGGCCGGTGAGAGCGCCGGCGGCAATCTGGCGGCAAACGTCGCAATCATGGCGCGAGACAAGCAAGTCCAGATGCCGGTCCACATGCTGCTCGTTTATCCCGTTGCGGGCTCCGACATGAACACGGCTTCGTATCAGGAGAACGCGAACGCCAAACCGCTCAACAAGGCGATGATGTCGTGGTTCGTGGAACACACTCTCAAGAGTCCAGCCGAGGCGCAGGATCCGCGAATCAACCTGCTTGGCGCCGATCTCAAGGGGCTTCCATCAACGACGATAATAGCCGCCGAGATTGATCCGTTGCGTACAGAGGGCGAGACACTGGCGCAAAAGCTCAAGGACGCGGGCGTGGACACTGAACATTCCACCTACGAGGGTGCGGCGCACGAGTTCTTCGGGATGGCCGCCGTAGTGGACAAGGCAAAGGATGCCCAGGGCAAGGCAGCCGATGGTCTCAAGAAGGCGTTCAACAAGTAAGGAGCAACCAACAATGCGTAGGCACGCACTTGTCGCCGCTATCGGGGGTCTCGCGTTGTTCGCGAGGCCTCCGCTGTTGCTGGCGCAACAGGAAACTCGGCAGGTAGCTCAGCTTCGAGGAACAGCGATGCGTCTCGCGAAGGCAGAATTCAGCGACGCGCGGTTGCGAAGTCTGCGCGCGCCAACAGGATTTCGCGTTGGCGTTTTTGCCTCCAAACTCGGGGCTCCGCGCATGCTGGCCGTTGGCGACGACGGTACCGTCTACGTGACGCGTCCTGACTCCAACGACGTGATCGCATTACGCGACGCAGACGGCGATGGCAACGCTGAGGTGATGCGAAAGGTTGCAGGGCAACTCGAACATGTCCACGGCATCGCGCTACGTGACAATGCTTTGTTTCTCGCAACCGTCAAGGAAGTCTATCGCCTTCCTCTCTCCGCCGCCGGAATGGGTCACCCCGTAAAGATTCTTGAGGGTCTTCCGGATGGGAGCCAGCATCCCAAGCGCACGATTGGATTTGGCACGGACGGTATGCTGTACGTTTCGATTGGTAGCACGTGCAATGTCTGCATTGAAATGAATCGCGAGGCCGCGGCGATTCTTCGCGCCAGGGCGGACGGCTCCGAGCGTGGCGTATTCGCCAGCGGGCTGCGCAATACCATCGGGTTTGCCTGGCATCCTGAAACAGGGGAAATGTGGGGGTTGGACATTGGCGCCGACTGGCGGGGTGACAATCTCCCTCCCGAGGAGCTCAACAGGATTCAGGGTGCGACGCACTACGGTTGGCCCTTTTGCATCGGCGACCGTCGACCCGACAGCCTCTTCATAGGGGAGCCAACGGGAAGCTCGAAGGCTGCCTTTTGCAGGGGTACGGCCGCTCCCGCTCTTACATTGGCCGCTCATAGCTCGCCGATCGGCATCGCCTTCTATACGGGAACTCAGTTTCCTGAAGCGTATCGTGGGGATGCGTTCGTCGCCGCTCGTGGCTCGTGGAACCGCCAGGTGGCGTCTGGCTATAAGGTGATGCGGATTCGCTTTGACAGCGGCAAACCAGTAGCCGCTGAGGACTTCGTCACCGGCTTTCTCCTGCCCGGCGGGCAGTCATACTTCGCCCGCATCGCCGGGATCGCGGTCGCCCGAGACGGTGCGCTCCTGGTATCGGATGACGCAAATGGAGTGATCTATCGGGTGACGTACGAGGGGAAATAAACTGGATTGCGGACTGCGGATTTCAGATTGCGGATTTCGGACTGATCTTTTCGTCGACCTCGGACTTCACACCCCGGTTAGTTAGTCCGCAATCCGCAATCCGCAATCTTCTTGTTGTAGTCCGAATCCTCTCTACTTCCCTCCGATGTCATAGAACTCTACCCGGTGCGTACCCAGCAATGGGATGCCCACCCGGTTGCGTTTCCGATCCAGTCCCATGTCGGCCGGCGAGGGAACGTGCTCGATAAGCTTCGTCATTCTGCCTTCCCGCAGAATATGGATGCTTGCGGTTGCCCAGCTGGACACCAGGATGCGGCCATCATCAAGTGCAATTACTCCGTCGAATTGTCCGAGCCCGGTCGCAATCGGTGTCGGCGAATTATCGCCCGCCTTCCACGCGAGCACTGTGTCACTTCCGAATGGAGCGATGATGAATCGAGAAGCTGACGGATCCCAGGCGATGCCGTTTGGGCGGCCAAGGCGATCTCCTTCGGCGGAAACGGAGATTTCGCGACCATTGCCCACACGAAAAACTCTATCCGGTCCTGGATGCTCGGCCAGCCCCAGGGAGTTATAACGAATTCCCGTGTCGGTTATGTAAAGAGCGCCGTCCGGTCCCACGGCAATGTCGTTGAGAAACCTGGCTGCGCGGGACGTGAAATCGATGGTCGCTACCGGCGCACCCGTCTTGCGATTGAATCCTCTCACGGCATCGATGTCCGTAACCCATAACGTGTCACCTGTGACGGCCATTCCCTTGGGCGCGTGAAGTGTAACGCCTTGTCGGCCGCCGGCGACGAAATGCCGCTTCGTAACCTTTCCATCGGCGGACAACAGACTAATGAAGCCATTCCCATCCTTGGCAACCGAGAGGCCGTTGATGTTCGTTACGAACCACACGTCCTGATCGGGATCATGAAACGCGGCTTCCGGTCCCTTGAACTCATCGGCGAATGCGGTGAGCCGGGGAGACTGACCTGATGCCGATGCAGCGGAGAGGAGCCAAAGGACGGATGCAACCAAAGTCCTGCCACGAATTGCTCGCATGTTTTCCTCGTAATGGATTGCGCTGCGTCAACGCAAACGGCGTTCCCTGGGGAGGTATTTCACCGATCGCAGACGCCCTCCCAACTGTATTCGCGGAGTCTCCTACTTAGCTTCATTGGCTACGCACCAACACACCCAACCACGCATTCAATGACTTCAGCCACGGCCCGGCCCCCGGCCATCGGAACAATCGCGCCTGACTTTACCCTGCAATCCACCGCCGGTGAGCCCGTGACCTTGTCGGCATTTCGTGGAATTTCAAGCGTGCTCGTTGCGTTCTTTCCGCTCGCCTTCAGCAGCACGTGCACCAGTGAGTTGTGTGATATGGGTACCGAGTTCGACCAGTTCGTTGGTCGCGGCGCCAAGCTGCTTCCGGTGAGCGTCGATTCCACCTACTCACTCAAGGAATACAAGAAGAAATACAACATGCCATTCGAGATGCTGAGCGACTTCAAGCGGGAGGCATCACGCTCCTACGGTGTGCTCATTGAAGACCGTTTCTATTCCAACAGGGCCTACTTTCTTATCGACAAAAATGGTGTCGTTCGATGGACGCATGTAGAGGATAATCCGGGGCTGAAACGCGAAAACCGCGAGCTCCTTGCAGCGATCGACAATCTGGGGTAGCGCGACTAAAGCTTCGGGCCAGGCGGATCATCTCCTTGCACCTGGCCCGAATCTGACGGCTTACTGCTTGATGTTATGCCCCGTTCGTCGCGCGCCAGTCTCATCGCTCCTGGCGCCATCCGATTTCGGCTTGGCGGGCTCTCGCGCTGCTGTGGCCTCTACTTCGCGTTCGCGCTGAATTCCGCCAATCTGAATCTTGCGCGGCTGCGGCAATGCAGCCTTCGGGATCGAGATTGTAAGGATGCCATTGTCGAAGTTCGCTAGTATCTGTTCCTCGTCGACACCCTGGGGCAGGGTAAACGATCGCGTGAAAGAGCCATAGCTGCGCTCGACGAGGTGGTAGCGGCCATCTTCCTGCCCCTCGCGCCTCTCCTCCCGCTTCTCGCCGCTTATTGTCAGGGTTCCGGCATCCACGCTGATATCCACGCTTTCGGGCTTGATACCGGGCAGTTCCAGATCCAGCGATACCTCCCGTCCGCTTTCACGGATGTTGACGGCGGGAGTCCAGGAAGAACCGGTGGAACGGCCGCTCGCGGTATCGTCGAACAGACGGTCTATCTCCCGCCGCAGGGTGCCAAAAGGTATGGTGTTGAGCCCAAATGGGACTAGCCCAGAGCCACGGTAAGACATGTGATTTCGCTCCTGTTGAGGGTTTTGCAACGTTGCTTTTTGCAACCGGCATGCCCGAAAAAATCAGTCAACTAAGCAGAAATTACCGCCACACGGACACAGGGCGTGCCAAAGCTGCAGCGTGACTATTGTCGTCCCGTCTCCGTCTTCTTGTAGCAGCTTCTTGCGCGGACTAAGTTCCCGCCCATTCGAGTTCCGGTACTTCCGGAGCGCAGGCCCTATTCCGACCTCCGTTGAACACCGTTCTTACGACACCGCGCGTTGATACGCCTCTCACAGTCATCGCGGAAATCGCAGCAATCCTGGCGCGAGGTCCGCTCGCTGACGCCGCCGTCCGCGATGTTTTGCAGGCGTTGCGCCGTGCGATTCGGGCCGAGGAAGCATCTATCTGGCGCAGAACTCCCAGCGGGCTCGAATGTTCGTCCAGGGTTGGCGCGTCGGAATCTTCCGCTGCTGATGTCGATGCCGCCATCGGAGCGGGCGGCAGCGCGGGGGGCCTGCTCGCCGTCCCAGTTCGATTCGGCGCGGGCGACGTAGCAGTTCTGTGTGTTCGCCGCAGCCGTGTGTCTCCGGAACAGTTCGAGCTCGTTGCCGTGGTCGCGGACCTCCTCAGCGCTCCCTTTGCGCAATGCGAGTGCGGCCAGCAGTCGAGTGCCGGACGTGTGGCCGCTCAGGAAGTCGCCAGTCGTTTTCTTCAGAAGATCGTGGATTCGCTTCCGTTGGGGTTGTACGTGATCGACCGCGATTACCGCATTCAGGCATGGAACAGGAAACGGGAAACGGGCATGCAGGGCGTGTCGCGCGAAGAAGCCGTGGGCCGTACAATCTTCGAGATTCTATATCGCCAGCCCGCAAGCATGCTGAGACGGGAGTTCGACGAGGTGTTCCAGACGGGACGGGTGCAGATTCACGAGATTGATAACCTCACAAGCGGAGTCGTGCGCAGCTATCGGATCACCAAGATTCCAATGCGCATGGACGACGCGGAGGTATCGCACGTCATAACCATCGGTGAGGACATCACCGAGTGGAAACGCGCTCAGGAGCGCATTAGCCAGGCGGAGAAACTTGCCGCAGTGGGCCAGCTCGCAGCTGGCGTGATGCACGAGATCAATAATCCCATGGCGACCATCGGCGTTTGCGCCGAAGGGATTGCGATGCGGCTTGACGAGCTCGCGGCGGACCCCTCTGCCCGCGTTGCCATCGACGATTACGTGCGCATCGTGGAGAGCGAGGTTCACCGGTGCAAGAGAATCATAGACAGGTTGCTTGACTTCAGCCGTCCGTCTGCGACTGTGAAGACTCATGTCGACGCTAACGCCGTTATGGAAACAACTCTCTTTCTTCTCAAGCACCACGCCCGCTTTCGGCAAATGGAGATCGAGCGCGACTACGATCGCGGTAACGGTTCCTGGGTGGAAGGAAGCGCGGAGTCGCTGGTCCAGGCTTTCATGGCGATTCTGCTGAACGCAACCGACGCGATGGACGGTGAAGGGACCATCGTTATCCGCACACGCGCCGACGAGAATGAGGCAAGCATCGAGATCGTGGACCATGGATGTGGAATTTCCCGAATCGACTTGCCGAAGCTTTTCGAACCGTTCTACACGACCAAGGAGCCTGGCCGTGGTACGGGACTTGGCCTTGCGATCTGTTACGGCATCATTTCCGACCATCGAGGCCGAATCGAGGTAGACAGCGCGGTAGGCCAGGGTAGTACCTTCCGGATCATCCTTCCACGCGCCCGGGTGGCTGCCGCAGCATGAAGATTCTGGTCATCGAGGATGACCCTACCGTTGGGCAGTACGTCAAGCGCGGGCTCGAAGAGCAGCGCTACGGGGTCGATCTGGTTGCCGATGGTGAGGAAGGTGAGCGACGCGCGGCCTCGGAAGCATACGATCTTATCGTTCTCGACATGCGCCTGCCTGGCCGGTCAGGAATGCAGGTACTGCAGAACCTGCGCGCTCGCGGATTCGAGCGGCCCGTTCTCGTGCTCACGGCTCAGGACGCCGTCGACGCCAAAGTCCAGACGTTGCGTGCCGGTGCGGATGACTACGTCACCAAGCCTTTCGCGCTCGAGGAATTTCTGGCGCGTGTGGAAGCACTCAGCCGCCGGCCGCGCGCGATAGCAGCCAGTGTGCTGAAAGTTGGCGATCTCGAGCTTGATAAAGCGACTCGCGTGGTGTCGCGCGGCGACACGCCAATTGAGCTGACCCCCAAGGAATACGCAGTTCTCGAGTACCTCATGCGTCACGCTGGTCGCGTCATGAGCAGGACGTTGATAACCGAGTACGCGTGGGATTATCACTTCGATCCCGGCACCAACATCGTCGACGTCGTAATCAATCATCTGCGCAAGAAGATCGACGCTGGCCACTCCCATAAACTGATCCACACGGTTCGAGGTGTTGGCTACGTTGTGCGGGAAGAGAAGCTAGCGGCCAAGGCCCAGTAGCGTTCGCCGTCCGCAGCGACGTTCGTAGTTCGCCGTAAGCAACTAATCCCGCACGAACATGCGATCGGGCGCCACCCACGGTATCCCGCATACCCGTGGCTGGTGGTATTCTTACGTCAGATGTCCTCCATCCGCGCTCGTCTCACAGCCTCCTTCGCCGCAGCGCTGCTTGCCACCATGGCGGCGTTTGCGGTGACGTTGTTCCTGACGCGCCGTGCCCGGATCTACGACGAGTTGCAGCGCGCAGCGCTTGCTCAAACGGAGCTCGTACTTGGAATCGTCGGACAAGCCGAGCTGGGTGGGCGCCTGGCGGCGGTAGAAGATTCGCTGGTCGGACTGGTGCTTACACCCGACCTCCAGGACGTCCTCGACGAAATACCGGGATACTTCCTTATCATCGGTGAAGGCGGACGTTTCCTGTACTTCTCCCCCGCCGTCCGGCGATTCAGCCTCGACACACTCACACAGCTACAGGATGCGGCCCTGCACGCGCCAACGACGGGGAACGCACAAATGCTCGCATTTGGCAGCCGGGAGTGGCTGGTCGTCGCCCGCGCGCCACGGTCAGTGAAATCCGCACTGTCTCGGGTAGCGGTGGCCGTTGACACAAGATCTCGTGACCAGGCGCGTAGTGAGGTGCTTGGCACGATAGTCGTCATCGCCCCTCTTCTGCTGCTCGCGGCTATAGGAGTGGCATACGCGATAGCCGGACGGGCTTTCGAGCCTGTGAACAGGATGATCAACGAAGTGCAGGCTATCACCGATGGACGCAGCCTGCACCGCCGGCTTCCGGTGGACGAGCCAGGCGATGAGCTGGCGAGACTGGCGATCACGCTCAACGAGATGATGGAGCGTCTCGAAAAATCATTTGGCGGGCTTAGGCGTTTTACCGCCGATGCCAGCCATGAGCTCAAGACGCCACTGACGGTACTGCGCGCGGATGTGGAACGAGCAATGAGTCCGAATGTTGTTCGGGCGGAACGGTTGATCGCCTTGGAGGAGGCGCTTCACGAGACAACCAGAATGGCTGACCTCGTCGACAGCCTTCTGACGCTCGCACGGGCGGACGAGGGTCGCTTCGATCTGCATCGAGAGCCCGTGGATCTCGAACCTCTCGCCCATGAGGTGCTGGAAACCGCGGTAATCCTCGGCGAGGACGCGGGACTTGCTGTTTCCATGCCGAGCTTGGAGCCGGCGACCGTCATGGGTGACCATACCAGGCTCAGGCAGATGTTCCTCAACCTCGTGATGAACTCCGTCAAATATTCACCGCGAGGGGGTAGTGTTGAAATCAGTATAGTGAAAACAGGAAAAACCGTCGCGTTTTCGGTACGCGATACGGGCATCGGTATTTCCGCCGCCGACCTGCCGCACGTTTTTGAGCGCTTTTACCGCGCCGATCGCGCCCGTACCCGCAGGGCACCCACATCAGAAGGTCCTCTTGAAATCGAGCGCGGCGGGTTCGGGCTTGGCCTCGCGATATGCCAATGGATCGCCGAAGCGCATGGTGGGGCGATCACCGTCCGATCCAGACTCGGACGTGGGAGCACCTTCACAGTGACATTACCACTGGCGGAAACCCCGGAAAGCGCGGACGCCGCAGTCGCAACCGCGCTTTCATCGCGAAATGAGTAGTACGTAACTCTTGCTGCGTACTGCGTACTGCGTGCTTGGTCTGCCAAACAGCTTCTCCAAACGGTCCTAGAGGCTCGAGCCCGCTCGGCCCCCACACTCGCGACAGCACAGAGAAGCATTACGCAGTACGCAGCACGCAGTAGACACCCCATCACGCAGCACGCCGTCGCCCCCTGATCACCCCCAAAAGAGTCCTGTGCATATTACGTAACCCTAACTCCGCGTTCACCATTTCTTAATGTTTCGCTTATTCCGTCGTGAACTTACAGCCGTAGCTTCGTTTGTGCGGCGCAAGGAAACGCCGTTTCGGTTCACTCTCACCCAGGTGTGGTCTACACATGTTCAGCACCCTGATCGAGTCGAAACCCAACAGACCGAAAAGTCTCGGGCAGTCGATCATGAGCGTCGTCCTCCATGTCGCTCTCATCGCCGGGATAGTTGCGGTCACGGCAAACGCCGGGCAGAAGGAGGATGATTCAGTCAAGGCGGAAGACCTCAAGTTCGTGGAGGCCCCAAAGAACGAACCCCCGCCTCCCGAGGCCGAGAAGCCACCGCCACCACCCGAGATGGTCGCAGCGCCTCCTCCACCAAAGGGATTTCAGGTGCTCACTGCACCTATCGATATCCCGGACAAGATCCCTGAAGTTGATCTATCGAAAGCCGTCACCGATGAGGCTGATTTTTCCGGTACAGGTGCCGCTGGTGGAACGTCCAAGGGCGTTGTCGGAGGCGTCCCGCAGCCGGTTAGCGACCAGCCTTACTTCGAGTTTCAGGTGGAAAAGCAGGCGCTAGCCAAGGAAGGCAACGTGGCGCCCAGGTATCCCGAGATCCTCCGCTCCGCAAACGTATCTGGCGAAGTGCTCGCTCAGTTTGTAGTCGATACAAGCGGGCGCGCGGAGATGAAAACGTTCAAATCGCTCAAGTCGGATCACGATCTCTTCACGGCGGCCGTAAGGACCGCGCTTCCCCAGATGAGGTTCTATCCGGCTGAAGTGGGCGGCCGAAAAGTGAAGCAGCTAGTCCAGCAGGCGTTCAAATTTGCTGTGCAGTAATTGACTGACCGTCTGTGCGTTAACCCTCTTATCCTCAGGAGAAAGCGTTCATGGGAATGAATATGGTGGAGCTCTGGGACCAGATGCAGTGGTTCGCCCGGGGCATCGTTTTCGTGCTGGCAGCTATGTCGATTTGGTCGCTTACAATCATGATCCGCAACTGGTGGAACCTCCGCCGCGCTCAGGCTGAGACCCGCAAGTTTGCTCCCGAGTTCAGCCAATTTCTCGAGGAAGACAATCTCGTCGAGGCAATCAAGCTCGCTGAGGGTTACAAGAAGTCGCACGTTGCTCGCGTCCTTGGCGGTGCCCTGGGCGAGGTCAAGCCCCTGATTGCTGATGGCTCCGTGACCGTTTCCGACATCAACTCGGCGGAACGCGCGGTCGAGCGCAACATGATGATCATAACGTCGGAGCTCAAGCGTGGTCTCGCTGTACTGGCGACTGTGGGCTCAACGGCACCTTTCGTGGGCCTCCTCGGCACGACGATGGGCGTGGTAAACGCCTTTACCGGAATGGCGCAGTCGGGTTCCGGCGGTCTCGCCGCAATTTCTTCGGGAATTTCCGAGGCGCTGATCACGACGGCTTTCGGTCTTCTCGTCGCCATCCCGGCTGTGTGGGCGTACAACTATTTCACGACCAAGATCGAAAACCTGGTCGTGGAAATGACCTACACATCCAAGGAGCTCATAGACTACCTCATCCGCGGCGTTGCGGGCGAGTTCGGCCGTTCGCGCTTCACCCGTGAGTTCGATGTGACGGGTGGCGGTCCGGCCCCCATGACCTGATCCATGGAATCGCTTACTTCTTTGAGGAGTTAGGGCTATGGCTATGTCAGTTGGGGGTGGCAAAGGCATAAAAGCCGAGCCAAACGTTGTACCGATGATCGACATCATGCTGGTTCTGCTCATCATCTTCATGATCGTGACGCCGGCGCTCGCAGCTGGTTTCCAGGCGACGGCCCCTGAGGGTGTCAACCTCAAGTCGCATCCGGAAGATGATGAGAAAGACCAGGTTCTCGGAATTGACGCGCAGGGGCAGTACTACCTGAACAAGCGCCCAATTCGGAATGAAGAGCTTGGCAGCATCATCAAGTCGATCTATGACACGCGCACTACCGACAAGATTCTGTATCTCAAGGCGCACAAGGAGCTTGAGTACGAGAAAGTCATTGACGCCATGGACATTGTCGCGAAAAGCGGAGTGCGAGTGGTGGGAGCAATCTCGGATCAGAGGCCCGGAACGGAGTCGACTGTCGAGGGCGACATCATCAAGACGACAATAAAGTAGGAGCGAGCTGACGTGAACGTTCCAAATAGTGGCGGTGGCGTCGCCAACATGTCGGCCGAGCCCAATGTCGTTCCCATGATCGACATTCTGCTCGTCCTCCTGATCATATTCATGCTGATGCAGCCGATGTTGCGAAAAGCGATCGACCTGCAGCTCCCCGATCCAACGCCGTCAGTGGCGCCGGTGAATGCTACCTCCAATCAGATTGTGCTGGAGGTAAAACCCGGCGACAGATTCTCAATCAACACCGAACCTGTCAGCCGGGTTCGGCTTGGTCCTCGGCTGAAGGAGATTTACGATCCTCGCCCTGAAAAGATCATTTTCGTCAAGGGCGACCCCAAGGTGAGGTATCAGGACGTGATTTTTGCAATGGACGAGGCGCGTGGAGCGGGCGTTAAGGTCATAGGCGTACCGCCGAAAGCGAATCCGTAACCTCAAAAGTGGTGTAGTAAACGGCGGACGAACCCTTTCGGGTCCGTCCGCCGTATTAATTTCAGACTATGACCTGGCAACCATCCAACGATTACGACCCGGCTGAGAGCTGGAAGAATGCCGGCGACGAGGCTGATGCCCGGTCCGCTCCGGCGTTACGTCCGCGATATCGGCCACCAGTCGGCATGCCGCTGCAACCGGCGCGCCGCTGGCCGATTTCCGTGGCATTCGTCCTTCACGCATTGCTGGTTCTGATTATCGCCGCGCCCGCGCTTGTCGCGGTCACGCTGCCACTGGTTACGGAGGGAGCAGGCGGACCTGGACCTGCCGGCGGTGGTGGAGGAGGAACGCGTGGAACGGGAGGAAGGCCGCTGGTCGTGGAGCGGCTTCAGTACATGCACCCGACGCCTCCTCTTCCGCCACCTGTCGCCCCCCCTGCCGAGGTACCTCCAGTGCCTCCCGTCACTCCTCCCATTGAGGAGAAAAAGCCGGAGGAGCCGAACGTCGACATCGAGATAGAACAGCCAAAGGAGTCGATGGATTTGGCTCTGACGGCTGGTATCGGAGGCGGAACCGGAAATGACGGCACCAAGGGATCCGGACCCGGGAGTGGAGGCGGTGTCGGCTCGGGAGTTGGAACGGGCAGAGGATCGGGAACGGGTCCTGGAACGGGCGGCGGGGAGGGTACGATCTATCCTCCCTCCCCCGAGTTTACCCTGATTCCTCCATTTCCGGTGCCACAGAAAGTGAAAGGACGGACAGTCACCGTTCTCTTCACTATCGATGAGAACGGCGTCGTCAAGAAAATTGAGCTGTCGCCCGGAACCGGTGACGGAAAATATGATCGCCGCCTGGTAGAGCAGTATCTCAATGCGACCTTCCGTCCTGCAACCAAATGGGATGGTACCGCTGTGGCAGCCATCTTCCCGATGCAGGTCGCGCTGTATTAGCCTGGCTCAACGCCCCTAGCTTCCGTTCCCGCCGCTAGTTAGGTTGACGCGGCTTTTTTTGCGCCCGCGATTCCAACAATTCCCGCGGAACCCTTCCGTTGCCGGCCAGCCAAATTACTCGAGGATCGTGAATGGCCACTTCCGCCGAGCAGCGTGAGGCCAGCCAGCCGCAGACTGAATTCGTCAAAGCGCTAACGCTGACGGATGCCACGATGCTGGTGGCCGGCTCAATGATCGGCTCAGGCATCTTTATAGTATCGGCGTCCATTGGTCGAAGTGTCGGTTCGCCATTTTGGTTGCTGATGGCCTGGGTGCTTACTGGCGTCATTACTCTGCTCGGGGCGCTGGCGTATGGTGAGCTGGCCGCAATGTTTCCCAAAGCGGGCGGCCAGTACGTATTCCTTCGCGAGTCAATGGGTCCACTTCTGGGGTTTCTGTACGGGTGGACCCTTTTCGTTGTGATTCAAACCGGCACGATCGCCGCCGTGGCGGTGGCGTTCGGGCGTTTTCTGGGTGTTCTCGTGCCGGGCATCACACCAGACAGGTTTGGCTGGTTTCCCCAGACAGATATCAGTACGCCCGGTGGTCTGGTGGAGCTTGGGCTCTCGCCGCAACGTCTGATTGCGCTGGTCTCCATCTGGATACTGACGTGGATCAATCTCCGTGGCGTAAAGGAAGGCAAGATAGTTCAGACTTCGCTCACGCTCGCGAAGACCGGAGCGCTTGCACTTCTGATCCTTCTTGGTCTCACCATTGGTCGTAGCTCCGAAGCGCTCGCCGCGAATTTCTCGTCAGGACAGTTCGCGGGACAGGTGGACGTAACAGGCGCCTTCGTCATTGCGTTTGGTGCCGCGATGGTAGGCTCGCTCTTCTCGAGCGACGCGTGGAACAACGTCACGTTCGCTGCCGCGGAAGTTCACAACCCGAAACGCAATCTTCCGCTGGCTCTCGCGATCGGCACCGGTCTCGTAACGCTCCTGTATATCATGGCAAACGTCGCGTACCTGAACACCTTGCCATTCGCCGGCGTCGAGAATGGTGCTTCGGTGTTCGAGCGCGGCATCACCCACGCGACTCAGGACCGCGTCGGCACCGCGTCGGCGGAGGTGATTTTCGGATCGGCGGGAAGCGTTCTCATGGCGGTCGCGATACTCGTTTCGACATTTGGCTGCAACAACGGATTGATCCTCGCGGGGGCCCGTGTCTACTACGCCATGGCGCGCGATGGGCTTTTCTTCCGCAAGGTAGGGCAATTGAATGCTCGGCGCGTTCCGGCGGCGGGGCTGATTCTACAGTCGGTGTGGGCGTCACTTCTGTGTTTGACGGGCACGTACGGACAATTACTAGATTACGTAATCTTTGCCGCGCTCATTTTCTATGTACTGACCACCATAGGGCTGTTCATTCTTCGGCGCACGCGTCCCGATGCGGAACGCCCATACCGTGCGATCGGATACCCGCTCCTGCCGGCTCTCTACATTTTCCTCGCGTCCGCCGTCGCGATCATCCTCCTTCTTTCGAAAACTACGCAGGCCCAGGCGCTGTCGGGTCTTGCACTCGTATTGATCGGAATCCCGGTCTATTATCTCTGGCGTCGTGTAGCTGTTGCCGGATAGCAGGTGGCAGATGGCTGATATCTCACGTGCCACTAACATCTCTGCTTCCGACTAGCAGCACCGCTGATCGGTAAGGATCTGCTGTCAGCCATCAGCTATTTGCTATCAGCCAAAGCCTTTTCTTTTCTCAGGAGATCTCCAGATGAGTCGGTTGGTTCCAAAAGTCCGTAGAATGTTTTCGATGGCTGCCGCGATCATGCTTGCGACCATGGTAGGCACCATGGTGGCGCCGTTGGCGGGCTCGCAGGAGCCCGCTGCCACGGCACCCGCTCATCGTCCGGGCGGTGAAGCGAATCTGGTGATTCCGGACCTTTCCCAGGTCGAGTTTCTCGGGATGTCCGGCCGCAGCCTGCTGATGACGGGCCTGGTGGTGTGCGCCTTTGGCCTTCTGTTCGGGCTCGTCACATATGGCAGCGTGAAACGGCTACCTGTGCACGCCTCCATGCTGGAGATCTCAGAGCTTATCTACGAAACATGCAAGACTTATCTGATCACGCAGGGGAAATTCATCCTGATACTCGAGCTTTTTATCGGGTTTGTGATTCTGCTGTACTTTGGCGTGCTGCTCGACTTCGAGGCGATCAAGGTCGCGACAATTCTGCTCTTCAGCCTGATCGGGATTGCGGGAAGCTACGGCGTTGCCTGGTTCGGAATTCGAATCAACACCTTCGCCAACTCCCGGACGGCGTTCGCTAGCCTTCGTGGCAAGCCGTACCCGTGTTACGCTATTCCTCTCAAGGCTGGCATGAGCATCGGGATGCTGCTCATCAGTGTGGAGCTCCTGATGATGCTGAGCATTCTCCTCTTCATTCCTGGCGATTACGCGGGGCCATGCTTCATAGGCTTCGCCATCGGTGAATCCCTTGGCGCGGCAGCTCTCCGAATTGCGGGCGGCATCTTCACCAAGATCGCTGACATCGGTTCCGATCTGATGAAGATCGTATTCAACATCAAGGAGGACGACGCTCGAAACCCCGGGGTCATCGCCGACTGCACGGGCGACAATGCGGGAGACTCGGTTGGACCCAGCGCGGACGGCTTCGAGACGTATGGCGTAACGGGCGTTGCGCTTATCTCGTTCATTCTGCTGGCGGTGCCAACCGAGCAGGTTCAGGTGCAGCTGCTCGTGTGGATCTTCATGATGCGAGTCATGATGGTCATTGCGAGCTGGTTGTCCTACGTCATCAACGAAGCGATGGCCAAGGCGCGCTATGCCGACGCACCAAAGATGAACTTCGAAGCCCCGCTGACGTCGCTCGTTTGGCTTACTTCTCTCGTGTCAGTTGCGCTGACATACGTCGTGTCTTACTTGCTCATCCCCGATCTCGGCGATGGATCTCTCTGGTGGAAGCTTTCGAGCGTCATCACGTGCGGTACGCTGGCGGGCGCAATCATTCCGGAGCTGGTGAAGATATTCACGTCCGTGGAGAGCAAGCATGTCAGGGAAGTCGTGACCTCATCGCGCGAGGGCGGTGCGTCACTCAACATCCTGTCGGGTCTTGTAGCTGGAAACTTCAGCGCCTACTGGCTCGGCATCGCCATCATGGGTCTCATGGCCGTCGCCTACGGTTTCAGCTCAATGGGTCTTGGTACCCTAATGCTGGCCCCCGCGGTGTTCGCATTCGGACTCGTGGCATTCGGCTTTCTGGGCATGGGACCTGTGACGATCGCGGTGGATTCCTACGGGCCGGTCACGGACAACGCGCAATCGGTGTACGAGCTTTCCACCATTGAGCAGATTCCGGGCGCCGCGGCGCAGATCAAGAAGGACTATGGGTTCGACGTCGACTTCGAGCGCGCCAAGCACTTGCTCGAGGAAAATGACGGAGCAGGCAACACGTTCAAGGCGACGGCCAAACCGGTGCTGATCGGAACCGCGGTCGTAGGCGCCACCACGATGATCTTCTCCATCATCGTGGTGCTCACGGACAAGCTCACCCAGAACCTCGAGAAGCTGTCACTGCTGCATCCTCCGTTTCTGCTGGGCCTGATAACAGGTGGAGCGGTCATCTACTGGTTCACCGGCGCTTCCATGCAGGCCGTGACGACCGGAGCATATCGAGCGGTCGAGTTCATCAAGGCGAACATCAAGCTGGAGGGGTCGACAAAGGCTTCTGTCGCGGATAGCAAGAAAGTCGTTGAGATCTGCACGCAGTACGCTCAGAAAGGAATGTTCAACATCTTCCTGACCGTATTTTTCTCGACGCTGGCATTCGCCTTTGTCGAGCCGTACTTCTTCGTCGGTTACCTGATCTCGATCGCGTTGTTCGGTCTGTATCAGGCGATCTTCATGGCGAACGCAGGCGGGGCGTGGGACAATGCCAAGAAAATCGTCGAGGTCGAGCTTCAACAGAAAGGTACCGCGCTTCACTCTGCCACGGTCGTTGGCGACACCGTCGGCGATCCCTTCAAGGACACATCTTCCGTAGCACTCAACCCAGTTATCAAGTTCACCACGCTGTTCGGCTTGTTGGCCGTAGAGCTAGCCGTTTCACTCACAGCCGAGCGAGGAGCTGCTTTGAGTCACATTCTGGCGGCAGTCTTCCTCGCCATATCAATGTTCTTTGTGTGGCGGTCGTTTTACGGAATGCGCATCCAGGCCGCGGCGCCTGAGCCTGCGCTCGCGACGCCCAAGCGAGCCAACGCTCGTGTGGCTTGAGGACGTAATGGGGAGGAACGTGAATAGGGCTTCTGCCAGATGAGCACGCTCTTCTCAAGGAAGCCCATCTCCGAGCTGCTTCACGAGGGCGATCGCCCCAACGCGCTGAAACGCGAGTTGGGGGCTGGTGATCTCATCATGCTGGCGATCGGTGCCGTCATTGGAGCCGGCATCTTCTCTTCCATCGGCACTGCGGCGGCGGGGGAGATTCTGCCGGACGGCGTGGTGGTGCGCTACGGGGCTGGTCCTGCGCTCGTAGTCTCGTTCATTCTGCTCGGACTCGTCTGCGGGCTGGCGGCTCTCTGCTACGCGGAGCTGGCGTCGATGATTCCCCAGGCAGGCAGCGCGTATGCCTATTCCTACGCGACCTTGGGGGAGCTCATCGCCTGGATCATCGGATGGGATCTTATTTTAGAGTACGCCGTCGGTAACGTGGCAGTCGCCGTAGCATGGAGTGGCTACTTCAACTCACTGCTCACCGGGTTCGGCGTCAACCTGCCGGACTGGATCACACACGGCTATCGGTCAGTGCTGCTCAGCTCGGACCCGGCCGTGAGTGCGCTGATGGAAACCGCGCCTCGCATAGCGGGAATCCCGATACTCATCAACGTTCCGGCCTTCGCCATCGTGATGCTGATCACCTGGCTTCTAATGCGCGGTGTGCGAGAGAGTGCGCGTGCGAACAACATTATGGTAATAGTAAAACTTCTTGTGTTGGGAATGTTTGTCATCGTAGGCGGAATGAACATCGACACAGCGAACTACGTCCCATTCGCGCCGAATGGATGGCGAGGCATTCACCAGGGCGCCGCCATCGTGTTCTTTGCGTACATAGGCTTCGACGCAATTTCCACGGCCGCCGAGGAAACCAAGAATCCGCAGCGCAACATGCCCATCGGAATTCTGGGTGGGCTGGCTATCTGCACGGTTATCTATGTGATCGTGGGCGCTGTCGCGACGGGATTGGTACCATATCAGGAATTGAAGGCGGCCGATCCGCTTGCAAAAGCGCTGCAGGTGGCGGGTCTTCAAACTGCAAGCTGGATAGTAGCGTTTGGTGCTGTGGTATCGCTCTCGGCGGTACTACTCGTATTTCAATATGGACAACCGCGAATTTTCTTCGCAATGGCCCGCGACGGACTGCTCCCCCCATGGGCAGCAAAGGTGCATGGGAAATACCGTACGCCATATATCACTACGTTGGTGACCGGTATTGCGGTGGCTGTCGGAGCGCTTTTCGCCGATGAGAATGAAATCTACGACCTCACCAACATCGGTACGCTTTCGGCCTTCGCTATCGTTTGCATCGGCGTACTCGTGCTTCGGTACAAGGATCCGGATCGGCCCCGGCCTTTCCGCGTGCCGTTTGTCTGGCCGGTCTGTCTCATCGGCGCTGGAGCTTGCATCTACATTATGGCTGGGCTGCCTGCGCGGGCCTGGGAACGTTTCGGAATCTGGCTTCTGATAGGCTTGGCGCTTTACTTCGTGTACGGATTCCGCCACTCGACATTGCGTAGGGGGACTCCTCCTGTGCCGACGGACCATACCTAGCGCATTCGCTTCGTTAGCAGAGCCCAGCTTGCCGCTCTATCCACTGTTCGCAGTTCGTGGTTCGCAGTTTGTAGTATGTAGTTCGTAGTTAGTCCGCAATCCGCAATCCAGTCACCGATGGCAAATCCACTCCGCCGCATATCTCTCACTCAATGGATTCTGATCGCCATGGCGATCGGGACGCTGGTAGGGTGGCTGTTCCCTGACGCGGCACAGCATCTCAAGCCGCTCTCGACAATTTTCCTGCGGATGATCAAGTCACTGATCGTGCCGCTCATTTTTGGCACGCTGGTTGTGGGGATTGCGGGACACGGCGACGACATGAAGCGCGTGGGGAGACTGGCGCTCAAGTCCATCATCTATTTCGAGATAGTTACGACGCTGGCGCTCTTCATAGGCCTCGCGGCAGTGAATATCACGAAACCCGGTATCGGAGTTCGGCTGGAAGCTTCGCCGGAAGCGGGTCAGGCGCTCGCAGCCAACACCACCACCTTCGCCGGCGTGCTAGAGCATATCGTTCCGGCCAGCTTTTTTGAGGCGGCGACGAAGAACGAAGTTTTGCAGATCGTGTTCTGGTCGATTCTTTTCGCCGTCGGTTTGTCCCAGGTGCGCGGCGAGCCAAAGCGCATCATGCTCAAGGGACTGGAAGCCCTCACCGAGGTCATGTTCAAGTTCACGGGCCTGGTCATGAGGTACGCGCCGATTGGCATTGGCGCGGCCATCGCGGTCACTGTTGGTCACAGTGGACTCGGTGTACTCATCAATCTTGGTAAGCTGATTCTGACGCTGTACGGCGCGCTGGTGGTGCTCGTGCTGTTCGTTCTGTTCCCGGCGGCACTCATGTTCCGCGTGCCCCTGAAGAAGTTTTTCCGCGCTGTAAAAGAACCTGCGCTCATCGCCTTCTCGACGACTTCTTCCGAGGCCGCGCTTCCGCGTGCGATGCAGGAGATGGAGGCTATCGGCGTTCCCAAGCGCATCGTCGCGTTCGTCATGCCGACGGGCTATTCGTTCAACCTCGATGGGACGACGCTGTACCTAGCGGTGGCGTCGATATTCGCGGCGCAGGCGGCGGGAGTACATCTGACGTTGAGCCAGCAGCTGGTCATGATGCTGACGCTCATGCTCACCAGTAAAGGCGTGGCGGCCGTGCCGCGGGCATCGCTGGTCATCCTGTCCGGCACCCTGGCTTCGTTCGGTCTACCTCTTGAAGCCGTGGCTGTAATCCTCGGGGTTGACGAACTGATGGACATGGCGCGAACGACGGTCAACCTGGTCGGCAATTGTCTGGCGACCGTTGTAATGGCCAGATGGGAGGGTGAGTTCGACGACTCGGCGCCAGGGATGATCGGAAACGAGATGCCGGTGACGTCACCAATAATTATGGCCTAGTTGGGGTCACGGCGAAACGAACGAGTTGGTAGGAAGAGGCACCTGGAACCTGGAACCAGGAACTAGGGTGCACTATTTACTTCGATTCCCCATTCCCGATTCCCGATTCGCTGTTCTCTGGTTCCTGGTTCCTGGTTCCTGGTTCCTGGTTCCTGGTTCCTGATCAATTCACCCCCGCCTTCAACGCCCCGAGCGCTGCCGCAATGGCACCGCGCACAGGAACCACCTCTTCGCTTCGCACCTGCGCTCCAGGTACCGCTGCCTTCATCCGATGCTCCACTCGCTTTCTGAGCAGGGCACCCGGACTGAGTAGCCCGCCAGTCAAGGCTACTGGACACGCTGCGCGTTCCTCTCCGAAGAGCTTGCGAGCAAGCGTACGCACATGCAGAACCAACTCCTCCGCGGCCATGCCTAGCAATGCGTTTGCTCGCTGGTCACCGTCTTCCGCGGCTGCTATCACAGCGGGAACGAGCGACGCCAGCAGCGCGGGAGTTGCCGACGAAGCCCAAGAAACCAGCTCTTCAATCCGATTGACGCCTGTCGCTTGCAGAATCATTCCGACCAGGGCCGTTTCCGGCTCACGCCCGTCCGAGGCGGCCGTCACCACCGAAAGTGCGCGCCGACCGATCCACGCACCACCTCCTTCGTCACCGCATACTGGGCCCCATCCGCCGCATCGTGCGCTCCCTCCTGCGGGTCCCCGCGCTAACGCTATCGATCCTGTTCCACTGATGAGAAGTATGCCGGCGCCGTCGCCGAATGCGTCTTCCAGCGCGATCTCCGCGTCGGTTCGCACGATTACCTCGTCGGCGATGTCGCGATTGGTTAGCGCCTGCCAGAGCGCATGACGTTGGTCGTCGCGACCGACGCCGGCGACACCAATGCACAGGACTCGTGGTATCACGCTCTGCATTCCGCAAGCGGAGAGTGCCTCTCGCAACGTGTTCGCGACAACATCCGCGGAACGATCCGCCTCGCCAGGCTTCACGGCGCTTCCCGGTCCCTCCGCTTCCGCGAGGTGCGCACCCTGAACACCCGAGATCCAGACTTTCGTCTTTGAGCCGCCACCGTCAACTCCCGCGACGACGAGACTCAAGCCGCACCTCTTTCCGTGCCCGTGCGAGGGTTGCCGTGCGTGTAAGACGAGACTACGCCGGTGATCAGTGTTACCGTGGTGCCGATCAGCACATACCACGGCCATGCGATTCGCGCGAGTGGGCCGAGTGTATCAGCGAGCCCGGGATACGCCGCTGAGAGCTGCCGTGCAAAGACGACAAATGCCATGGCGAAAATACCAACCGACATTCCCGTAATCGCGTCCCGCTGCACCGCTCGCGGCCAGAAAATGCCGAGAAAGAATCCGCCGAGAAGCGCTCCGTACGTGAACGAGGCTATGCCGAGGGCGACCACGACCACCGGCGTTCCCTGCTCGCGAAACAAGAGCGCGCCGGCGGTGAGTCCCACGCCCCAGATAAGCGCGAACAACTTGCCGACCCGCAGCGTCTCCGGATCATTCGCACTTCGCTTCGTCAGGGGGAGATAGATATCGTGAGTCGTTGCGGCGGCCAGCGAATTGATGGCTCCCGAATGCGTACTCATGGTCGCCGCAACTATCGCGGCGAGAATAAGTCCGAGAAGGCCGGGCGGCATTCTCTCAACGATGAACGTTGGGAATATCGAGTCAGGTGTAGCGAAAGTACGTCCGCCGTAGAACACCCACAGCCCTACACCGATCATGAGGAATAGTGTGAACTGTGCGAAAACGACGAATCCGCTTCCGATCAGGGCGCGTTGCGCATCACGCAGGCTGCGGGAAGACAGTAGCCGCTGCACAATCAGCTGGTCGGCGCCGTGCGACGCCATTGATAGAAAAGCGCCGCCGATCAGTCCGGCGAAAACGGTATGAGGGCGGTCGAGTCCCGTGTACCAGTCGATCGCCATAAGCTTGTCCGCATTTGACGCCGCGGAGAGGATCGCATTCCAGCCACCATCCACCGACCTGCCTAATAGAATCAAAGCCGAGGTACCACCAAGCAGGTAAACACCTGCCTGGACAAGCTCGGTCCATACCACGGCCTTCATGCCGCCGCGGTAGGTGTAAACGACAGTCAGAAGGCCGAGGATGATTATTGCGGCCGGCATCGCATACTCGCGAGGCACAGCCGATCCGAGAATCAACGCTACCGGAATGGCGGTCGCGAAGACGCGAACCGCGTCAGCCATGGCGCGGGTGACCATGAACACGATGGACGTGAAGCGGCGTGTAGCGAGGCCGAAGCGCTGCTCGAGGAGCGCATACGCTGTGACGAGCTCCCCCTCGTAGTATCGAGGCAGGAGGGTGTAGGCGATGACAATGCGCCCAATGATGTACCCGGCGACAACCTGAAGAAATCCGAGGTTACCGAGATATGCGAGTCCCGGAATACTTATGAACGTCAGCGCGCTCGTCTCGCTCGCGACGACGGAAAAGAGGACCGCCCACCATGGAATAGCGCGGTTGGCGACGAAGTAATCCTTGGCGTTGGCTTGATTCCGGCCGATGTACATCCCCAACGCGGTCGTTCCACCGAGATAGGCGACGAGGACCAAGGCGTCGAGGAGGGAGAAGTTCTGGTTCATCCGGGATGCGAGCTACGGGCGGCGGAGTGGTGACGTGCTAGCTGACATATGACTCACTCAACGACGTACGCCTCCATGGCGAAGTACTCAGCCAGGCCGAGCCGGTCGAGCTGTGCCGCCGTACCCTTGTTTCGCTCTTCCACCCGCTGCCAGAACTCACGATCGTCCTGCCCCGGAAAGGGCGCAGAATCCTTTTGCGATTGATGCTTGAATATCGCCTGGATCTTGAGACGCAGTTCCTCCTGCGAGAGAGGCACGAGATAAGTCGCTTCTGTAACGGGCCACTCCTGCCAGGCGCCGCGGTATAGCCAGACCTCGGGAGTAGGCGGTAGGGGATGGGCAGTGGGATGACGCGAATCGGGAACCGGGAATCGGGAATCGGTCTCCACAATGTCTTGATTCTGATCCTCGACGCTTAAGATCCTCGATTCCCGATTGCCGATTCCCGATTCCCGGTTCCCCAGCGCTCTGTCGATCGCTTCCTTGCACATCCTGTGCGTGCCATGAGGGTCGGACAAATCTCCCGCTACAAAGATCAGGTCGGGCATGATCTCTTTCAGCAGATTCCGGACTATCGCTACGTCAGCGGCACTAACAGGATCCTTGCGCACCTTTCCAGTCTGGTAGAACGGAAGATTCAGAAATCGCGCGCGCTCCGGTCCAAGACCGAGAGTCGCTATTCCACTCACCGCTTCCGCTTCGCGGATGATTCGCTTTATGTCCTGCACTTCTGGAATGTCCACGTCGCCCGGTTGCTTGCGGTCGAGGAACTCGTTTACCGAACGTGCGAAGTGCGGTGTCTCCCCTTCGCCGATGTGCTGATCGCGTGCCATGCGCTCCATGAAGTCCGCGTACCGCCGTACCTCGTGGTCAAAAACGGCGATGTTGCCGCTTGTCATGTACGCAACGGTGATATCGTTTTTATTGCCAACCAGCTTATGAAGAATCCCTCCCATTGAGATGACGTCATCATCAGGATGGGGAGAGAAGCAGATGATCTTCCTGTTATGTGGAAGCTTCGACTTGCCACGAATCTTGCTCCCCAAAACGTTGAAGACAGTCCCATTGACGTCTCCGGCCGCGCCGAATCGCGCCACGAGAGACGAGAGCTGGTTTTCGGCGTAGTCGCGGGGGGTGAGTTTGAGGATAGCCTTGTCCGTCCGCCCTGCGAGCCACACCACCGCGCGCGTTACGAGATCCGGCGTCCATTCCACTTCGTCCAGAAGCCACGGTGTTGCAATGCGCGTAAGCTCCGCTGCGGCGGGACGGTCGACATAGAAGGTCGTATTGGGGTGGCGCTGGAGGAATGTCGCCGCGGCTTCCAGGTCGATCTCTCCCTCAACGGCGCGCTTCACGATTCTCGCCTTGTGCTCGCCCGTGGCGAGAATCACGATCTCTCGCGCTTCGAGGATGGTCGCCACTCCCATGGTTACTGCCTCGCGCGGCACATTGTCCTCGCCGAAGAAATCGGCCGCGGCGTCTCGCCTTGTAACAACATCGAGATGCACCAGCCTCGTCCTGCTATCCGCCCCGGATCCGGGCTCATTGAATCCAATGTGACCCGTCTTTCCGATGCCGAGGATCTGGAGATCTATTCCGCCCGCCTGACGGATCGCCTCCTCGTACCGGAGGGTCACCAGGTCGATCGTGTCCCTATCGGCGTCGCCGCGAGGGATGTGCACGTTGTCGGGATCGATGTTCACGTGCGAGAATAGATTCTCCCACATGAAGCGGTGATACGAGTGGATGCTCTCGGGTGACATCGGGTGGTACTCATCCAGATTGAACGTCACCACATCCTGGAAGCTGAGACCTTCCGTGCGATGCATACGGATCAGCTCCCTATACACGCCCACGGGCGTGGAACCCGTAGCCAGACCGAGGACGGCGCGGTCGCCAGCCGCCTCTTTTTCGCGAATGAGAGCGGCGATTCTCGCGGCTACGAGGCGGGCGATATCATCGTGCTCGTCCACGACCAGGGTACGAATCCGCTCCAGCGTCGACGGCGGAGGGTTGATGCGAGAAGGCCCGCGAACCACTCGGTGGTCGCGAGCCTCGTATACGGAACCAGCGTCCCGCCGGACACCGGACTCCGTCTCACTCATGCTGCTTAGGCGTTAAAAGAGCTGCCGCAGCCGCAACCGCCGGTGGCGTTGGGATTCTTGAATGTGAAGCCGGACCCCTGCATGGATGTGACGTAATCGATATTGATCCCGTTCAGATACTGCGCCGAGAACGGGTCGCAAAACACCCGAACCCCTTCCTGCTCGAGCACGAGATCGTCCTCGGCTGCCTTTTCCTCGATGAGGAGGCCGTATTTGAAGCCGCTGCAACCCCCTGGCTGCACGCTAACGCGCAGACCGCCTTCCGCTTCGGACACGCCCTCCGTGGCCATGAACTTCTTCACCTCGACCGCCGCCGTCGGCGTGATGTTGATCATGAGAAGAGGTTGCTGGGTGGAAGCCATGTAAATACCTCACTGATAGGAATTTCGGTTCTGTGCTGCGGTCCAATAGTGTGCCTACGCACTCAAATATGAACTTACTACACGATTGATACAAGCACGATCCAGTCAATGGGGTCGTAATCCTTGATAGCCGCATGACAGGATAAACAGCATTACAGGCGGAACCGTGCGCTTCATTCTGGCCAATTCTGCAAACTCTGTTCTGCCCGACCAGCACTTTTTAGTCTCCGCCAACTGGCGCCATTGCCGCAGCGGGTTGCGGAGTCGGTGTCTCCTCACGGAAGGAACGCGCAATCCAGAGGAATGCCAGCGCCGCAACCGCCAGTAGACCGAGACCCAGCGCGGTGTCGCCGAAAACTACTTTTCCGATTCCAAAGAGGCTTGCATACACCGCGATGACGCCGGCTATCCAGTTCACCCAGGCGAGAGAACCTCCCGGAATCTTCTCGCGTCCGAAACCTAGCCGGCGTGAAACGTGTTCCCATCCCGGACCGCCAGGGCGAACGCGAGTATAAAACGAATCCAGGATGGCGTCGGGCTCGGGTTTGGTAAGGAAAGTCGCGGCTATCCATGCGATTGTCGTACATCCCACCGTTATCAGCATGACGACTGCGTCCGCATTGGGATTCTTGGGCGGGAACCAGCCCGGAACCACACGTAGCGCAATGATCGACACGACGAAGGAAACCGCCATCGCGCTGATCTCTGACCAGGCGTTAATGCGCCACCAATACCATCGAAGGATGTAGACAAGGCCGGTTCCGGCTCCCAGTGCAAGAAGGAAGCGCCACGCCTGCTCGACCGAGGAGAGCTGCCATGTCACGACAATCGAAAGCAGGAAGAGCAGCACGGTAGCCGCACGTGAAACTGCTACATAATGCCGTTCGCTCTCGTCGCGTCTCAGAAAGCGCTTGTAGAAATCGTTGACGAGGTACGATGCTCCCCAGTTCAGCTGCGTCGCCACGGTCGACATGTATGCGGCGGCAAAGCCTGCCATCATGAAGCCCCTCCAGGGCGTCGGAAGCAGATCGACAAACGCATGCACGTAGCCAGCTTCCTTGTCCACAAGCGTTGGGTAGAGAATTACCGTTGCGAGTCCAGTGACGATCCAGGGCCACGGTCTGATGGCGTAGTGCGCGACTTGGAAAAAGAGTGTGGCGAGAACGCCGTCTCGTTCCGTCTTTGCCGAAAAGATGCGCTGCGCCACGTAACCGCCGCCGCCGGGCTCGGCGCCCGGATACCAGGCTGCCCACCATTGCACGAAGAGGAACACGGAGAGCGCCGTTAGCGGCATCCACGCATAAGCGCTGATTCCCTCGGAACCCATCTGAATCGGCAGGACTGAAAGCGCCGCGTCCTCGCTACCAAAGTGCGCGGCCAGCTTCGTTTTGAAACTGTCCATGCCGCCTACTGCCTTGACCGCGAAGACAGCGAGAACAATCACAGCCGTCATCTTGATGACGAACTGCAGCAGGTCCGTCCACAGCACGGCCCACATGCCGGCCGCGACCGAATAAGCCACCGTGATGACGAAGCAGATGCCTACCGCCAGATACGGCGACACTCCGAGCGAGATCGTCAGAATCTTGATCATCGCACGCGTCACCCAGCCGAGAATGATCAGGTTAATGAAGATGCCGAGGTAAATCGAGCGAAAGCCGCGGAGCAATGCGGCTGGTCTTCCGCTATAACGGATCTCGGTGAACTCGATGTCGGTCATCACATGAGCGCGCCGCCAGAGCCGCGCAAAGAAGAAGACAGTGAGCATTCCGCTCATCACGAAGTTCCACCAGAGCCAGTTACCCGCGACTCCGTTGGCGACTACCAGTCCCGTTACCACGAGAGGCGTATCCGCAGCGAACGTCGTCGCGACCATGGAAACCCCCGCCAGCCACCACGGCACGTTGCGCCCGGAGAGGAAGTACTCGCTTAAGCTCTCTCCTCCTTTCTTCGTGAAGTAGAATCCGACGCCAGCGGAGAGCACGAAGTAGGCTACGACAATGGCCCAGTCAATTGCTGTCAGGTTCATGGAAATGTTTCGGATGATGTGTTTGACACGGTGAGGGCCGCGGCATCGATTGCCGCAACCACGGCATCGGCGAGTGCCGAGCGCACGCCGCCAATGCGCCGGTTCTCACGCGTCGGGTTCACGCGATTGGTAAGCAGAATGACGAAAAGATCCCGGCTCGGGTCGATCCACAGTGAAGTTCCGGTGAAGCCGGTGTGCCCAAACGCCGCACGCGACATCAGACGTCCCGCCGAGCTCGCGCCGCGGGCAGTCTCCCAGCCGAGCGC
>JACMME010000165.1 GCA_014379205.1 Gemmatimonadaceae bacterium | reverse complement strand
CTGGTTGCGGGCTTGCTAGCGTCGTTCGTGATGGGGGGAATCGGATACGGCATCATCGGCGATATCGTTGTCGGTATCGTCGGCGCGTTCATCGGCGGCTGGCTGTTCAGCCGGATGGGGTGGTCATCACCCATTGGTGGGCTGGCGGGAACGATCTTTGTTGCATTCGTTGGAGCAGTCCTGCTGCTCTTCCTCTTGCGGTTACTGAATCGCGGGCGGGGGACGAGACCATAGGGTGAGTGGTGAAATGGTCTCCACGGACAGCTTTCTTATCCTGCCCCCGTAAGCATGTGTAGCAGCTCAGTATCCGTCAGTGCGTAAAGTGCGCTCGGTGCGCGGCGGATCTCCGCTCGCACACCGCGCGTCACGCACTTGAAGATGAGAGCCCGCGGCCTCGCTCCGCGACGGGAATCAATGGACGGCCGCACTATCCCCGCCTCCCGCACTACCCAATGTCGTCCGAAGCTGTCGCGAATCCGTCTAACAATGGTGCAGCCCAACTCGCGCCGAGTCAGCGAGGGTCTTTCTGATTTCCGGCTTTGTCGGCCGGCTGGCGTGGCCCGCCTCACGCCAGTAGAGGCGTGAGTAAGCAAGGTTCTAAGCATGATATCGCGACCTTGTCCGGGACATTTTTTGAGAAGCATCGCATCCTCCTGAAGCTGTGCTGACTCTGTTCAGCACGTGAAGCTTGAAGGAGCGGGGTGACAAAAGGCCTACGAGACCGTACCGCCGAGGTAACGAAGGCATGGTCGTTCAGCGCCCAGCGTCAGCTTAGAACTACTCGGCCAAGCCATTCAAAGGTGCGAATTTACCGCCGCGTACAACGTGAGGCGGTGCAGGTCTACAAGGCCTGCTTCTTCAAGGCGACCACCTTTGTAGCCGCCTGCGAGAACGAATGCCGCGGCAATCCTTCGCTCCCGGCACCACTCGAACACCGTGCGTTCGCGGCTTGCCAGGATATCCCGAGTAATGCCTGAAAGACCACCAAGGACACAATCTTCGTGCGCATCCATACCGGCGTTATACAGACACAGGTCGAATCGCGGCGCACTGTCTTCGAGCTCTGCAAGCCGCCGGGCAATCGTCGGCAGATATTTCTGCGCATCATCGACTATATCCAGAGTGTTGCGTTCGGTTGGAGTGTATCGGTCATAGCTGTCTACCGAAACGTCCAGGTGCCAGATTCGAGGATTGTTGGAGACGAGTGAGAAGGTGCCACCACCACAGTGCGCATCAAGGTCCAGGATCAAGACAGAGTTCGCACCCGAAGCGAGCGCGGCGTGAGCGGCGATCACCAGTCCGTTGAACGTACAGAAGCCGGCTCCCCTATCGCGCCGGGCGTGATGCATGCCGCTCGAAAACGAACCGGAAATCCTGTTCTGCATTGCGGAGAGTGCGGCGGATGCTGCTCCGCCATTGGACGCCAGTACCATTGGCCACAGCTCGGCATCCCATTCGAAGCCTTGCGACTCCGCCAGAACTCTCGGCACCCCGGCTCTTACCGCGCGGACGTATTCGATATCGTGAATATCGGCGAGCCGGGCTTCGGCGAGCGGCTCTGGAGATTCAAGCTCCACGCCAGAAATCGGCCGGTCGGCTAGAGAATCGGCCAGCCACTTCGCCTTGCGAGTCGTGTCAAAGGCGTGGCCAGAGCTGGTATACGTGGGGCTATAAAAAGCGTTAACCATGTGCGCGGCAGAATTCCGGCGGAATGACCCGGGCGGGTCTCGAACCCGCGACCTACGGATTAAAAGTCCGTTGCTCTACCAACTGAGCTACCGGGTCGTGCCGCAGCAATATAGCGTCCATCGAGATGCTGATCGATGGGCGGGTCAATCATGCAGTCCCTGTCTCTCTCGCATTCGCAGCTTTACAATGTGCGGAAATCGAGCGCGAGATGCAGAGGAAAAAAAAGGCGGATCGGCTAAGCCGATCCGCCCTGACATAGCAAGCTCCAGGATTAGTTCCCGGGCTGCTCCACAACGGCTACACCGGCATCACCACGGCTTTCTACAACGAACACCACGCGGCGGTTCTTCTCCGCGCCGGGCTCATCACGCTCGGCTCCCTGCACAACCTGACGGGACTCACCAAAACCCATCGCCGCAACCAGGTCGCCCGCCATTCCCTTCTCCGTCAGGTACGACTTGACGGCTTCGGCGCGCTGCTTCGACAAGGCGAGGTTGTAACGCGTGCTTCCCGCCGGATCGGCGAAACCCTCGACGGTGATCTTTGAGCCAGCATAGTGACGCTGCACTACCTGCGCGAACCTGTCCAGCGCTGCCATGTCTTCCGAACGAATCGTTGCATCATCGAACGCGAAGTTGACCGGCAATGCGAACTGCATCCCGTTCTCCAGCGCCGTAATCTTCACGCTGAACTCCGTGCGAAGACTGTCCAGGTCGCGGCGCAGCATCTGTATATCACCGCGCAGTGCGCTGTCGCCAGCCATACGCTCCGAACGCTCCATCGCCATTCCAGAAGCAAAGCTGGAGTCGATCGAGGCACGCTGAGTCGCCAGCTCCTGCCGGACAAAACCCTTTGTCGCACAACCCGCAAGAAGCGGAAGTGCCATTACACCGAAAGCCACCGCAGTCAATTTCCTCTTCATAAATTTCGCTCCGAGTCTCCGAGTGGAATTTACATCTCAAAACTGAACGGAAAATATAGCGAGTTTTGTGCCGCCGCACCCAGTCAAACCCCACGGTAGCAATGTGATAACCATCACACCGACCTCTCCTTGGTTTGTAGGCCACGCGACAGCCATTCACCCCCGTCTACCACCATGATCGCCCCCGTGATCCAGTCGCCCGCCGGTGAAACGAGGAATGCTACCATGTTGGCTATATCGCCCGGCGATCCCCACCGACCCAACGGAATTGCCCGCTTTGCATAGGCACTTATGGCTCGCTCCTCTGCGAAAAGATCCACAACGCCATCGGCATTCGCTGGGGGTGTAAAAGCCTTGCGTACACCTTCGGTTGGAATGGGACCAGGCGCAATGGCGTTGACGCGGATACCGTGAGGTGCCCACTCGAGCGCGAGTGTGCGCGTTAGAGCATCGATGCCCGCCTTGGCGGCGGTAGCGTGCGCCATCTGCGGCCAGCCACGGTAATGCAGCGTCATGGAGATATTGATAATGCGTCCACCGCCACCCTGCCGCATTATTGGCGCAACCGCCTGCGAGCAGAAGAAAGTGCCATACAGATCGATCTCAATTACCGATTTCCACGCGTTCGCAGACAGGGTCTCCGAGGGTGCGTAAAAATTGCCCGCCGCATTGTTGACGAGAATGTCGATCCTCCCCAACTCGCTACTTACCGCATCAACCATCGTCTTGACACGATCCGCATCGCGCACATCGACAGGTGCCGCCGACGCCGAGCCACCCGCGCTTCGCAGCTTGGCGACGGCTGAATCGATATGCTCCGGCTTCCGGCTCGCGAGCACGACATGGGCACCTAGCTGAGAGAGCAGCTCGGCGATGCCGAAGCCAATCCCGGTTCCTCCTCCTGTAATGAGGGCAACTTGCCCAGCGAGCAGTCCGGGACGAAAGACGGCTGCGTCCGTCATGCGGGTGGTGCAGTGCTTTGAACTGCGAACTGCGAGCTGCGAACGGTATGCGAGTGGTCGGTATCGGGAATACCAATCGCGTCGTCGAGCATCGCGTCGGCGGCTTCCTCGCAGCTTACCCCCGCGACTTCGAAATCCAGCGTGAGCTGCCGGCTTGATATGAAGAAATGCCGATGGTGCCGGCAGCTTCCCTGGCTCTCGAGTGCACTCCAGTGCGCCGGGGTTCCGTAGCCGACGTTGCGCTCCCACAAGTATCCGGGGTGCCGCTTTCCGAGCGAGTGCATCAGGCGGTCGCGCGTAACCTTCGCAATGATGGATGCGCACGCAATCGAGAAGCAGCGGCCATCGCCACCCACGACGGCAGTGTGAGTGACCGGAAGCGTTCGAATCTGCTTTCCGTCGACGAGAACATGATCCGGCGGAAGCGTCAGCCGGCCGAGGGCACGACGCATCGCCAGGACAGTCGCATGATAGATGTTGATGCGATCTATTTCACGAACGGAAGCGGCACCGATTCCGATTGACAGCGCATGCTCGCGAATGCGAACGGCGAGCCTGATGCGTTGGGCGGCTGTCAACTGCTTGGAGTCATCGACTCCGCCAATGGCACGCTCATCGGGGGGCATGATCACAGCACATGCGACAACGGGGCCCGCAAGGGAGCCCCGTCCTACTTCATCGACGCCGGCGATGAGCGTGCCACCTTGACGCCGGAGCTCCCGTTCAATCAGGCTCCAGCGATGACGGCGGCGGGAGCTACGCCGAAGCCGGCCGCCGTCGTCCGTCACCGTGAATTCAGTTGGACTGGTCGCGGTGCACGGGCGCCTTGCGCTCCTTGATGCGCGTCGCCTTGCCGGTGAGGTGGCGGAGGTAGTACAGCTTGGCGCGCCGTACCTGTCCGCGACGCATGACGATAATCTCACCGATCATGGGGCTGTGCAGCGGGAAGATGCGCTCGACTCCAACGCCGTTGGAAACCTTCCGTACCGTAAACGTTTCGCTGACGCCGCCACCGCGGCGCGCGATACAAACACCTTCAAAGGCCTGGATGCGCTCTTTCTCGCCTTCCTTTACGCGCACATTTACGCGAAGTGTGTCGCCAGCGCGGAAAGGCGGCGTGACTCGAAGATATTCCTTTTGGGTTTCGATGAACGGATGCATTAGTACACTCGGGGCTTGGGAGCAGGCCCGGACTGGGAATTGATTTGTGAGAGACTGGGTAAGCTAGTCAGCAGCGGAGAGTTATGCTAGCCGGAGGGGGAGCGACCAGGTGAGGGATCGTACCGTAAGCCGGCGAAGCGGTGCCCGCCACAATGCGGCTTGAACTGAACGGACGGGACGCGACATCGTCCCGCGTGTAAAGTCGATTGGTCTCGCGAGAGCGCGACGCGAGACGTTGAGCTCGATGGCTTCTTGTGTCATCTGATGCCGGGTAACAACATTGACAACGGCGATCCGATATGCTCCCCTGACAGCCGCATGATCGCTTTCACCTCGGTTAATCACTACTACTACACCAACTTCTCCGACATCCAGATCATCTTAGCGAACGGAACTCCGCGATCCCAATTGACGCATAAAGGCATTGCCTCCAATCCTGCATGGCGGCCCTGAAGACCGATGCAAACCACCCCACACGCGTCTACCCGACGGAGGAAATCATGCGTAACGCGCACTTCTTTTTGCCCGCAGTACGTTTCTTTCTCGCGGCAACAGTAGTTGTCGCGTGCGACGACACCGTGGCATGGTGATGAACTCCGACGGATCGGGCCTCACACAACTCACGCCGGATGACGCCCAGGATGCCGATCCAGCGTGGTCAGGGGATAGCAACAAGATCGCGTTCGCGAAGGCCTACTGCAATTTCTATTGCTATGAATACACTTCCGATATTGCGATCGTCGGAGTGGACGGGACGAGCTCAAACTTCGTAACGTTGAACGGCAGTGCCTCCAACCCGGCCTGGCGGCCCTGAGGCCCCCGTGCGCCGGCGAGCAATAATCGGTTCGGCCGTGCTTATCACTGGGTGCGCGAATGAGCCGGCTGCTCCCGCACCGCAGTTGCTTCCGGCCATCGACGCAGTGACCGTGAATGCAAACACACACAACTCCCTCAGCGCCATTGTGGAGATGAGCGTGCGTCGCGCCGACAGCGTGGCCGTTCGGTTTCACGTCGGCGACATGACCACCGCGCTCAACAGTATCACTCCAGTCGTGCACACAACCGGGCATGCCGCGGTAATCCCTGTACTCGGGCTCCTTCCCAACAGCCGCTATACGATGCGCGCCGTCGCATATGGACCGGGCGGGAGCGTGATCGGCGATCCTCTCGAGTTCACCACCGACACCCTGCCATCGGATCTTCCGCAGTACGGAGTAAGCGGCCCGGATCCATCACCTGGATATGTGGTCTTTGCCGTTGGGCAGTACGGGGTCGCAATCGACAACACCGGCCGTATCGTCTGGTACCGCCGCTTTCCCAATGGCCCCGGGCTCAACTTCATGGCGCAGCCCAACGGCCGCTACGTCGCGCGACCAGCTACGCTTGATCCGACTGACGTGGAACCGTGGGTCGAGCTCGACCCTCTGGGAAACGTTACGCGGACACTGGGGTGCGCCCTCGATCTTCAGTCGCGATTTCACGATTTGATCAGCGAGCCGGACGGGGCATACTGGATCATGTGTGACGAGACGCGCACAATGGACCTCGCATCAGTGGGCGGTTTCGCCAATGCGCGCGTTACCGGTACTGCCGTGCAGCGTATCGGTGCTGGAGGCGCACTGCTCTTTCACTGGACCCCTTTCGACCACTTCGCAATAACCGACCTGCAGCCGGCCGACCTCACTGGTGCGACCGTCAATTGGACACACGGCAACGCGCTCGACTTCGCTCCCGACGGTAACATGATCGTTTCGTTCCGCAATCTTGGGGAGGTCACGAAAATTAATACTTCGACGGGTGCGGTGATCTGGCGAATGGGAGGGCATCGAAACCAATTCACCTTCGTCGGCTCCCCTGTCCCTGCATTCTCGCGGCAACATGGTGCGCGGGCGCCGGCATCGGGCGTGCTTCTGCTTCTGGACAACCTCGGCGATCCGGGCGAGTCACGCGCGGAGCGCTATGTCGTGGATGAAGCCGCTCGTACCGCGCTACTCTCGCACTCTTACGGCTCCATCCCCGGCGTCGTTACTCAGATCGGCGGCAGTGTGCAGAGCCTTCCTCGCGGACGAACACTGGTTTCGTTCGGTACGGCGGGCCGGGTGGAGGAGTATGACGCCTCGGGACGAGTGATGTGGCGCATCACTGGGAACGCTGGCTATGTCTTCCGTGCTCAGCGCATTATGTCGCTGTATTCGCCAGGCGTCGAAACGGCGCGCTAGTGGTGAGACCTTGCGTTCGCTCGAGTTCATTCGCGCCAGCGCCTACTGAAGGCGCGAATGAACCGGCGCGAATAAACCTCAGGTGCTTCATGACAAACCGATCCAGGTCTTCGCTGGGGGGTTGATATAGCTATTTCGCATCGGCGAAGAAGTGGCACGTATGCGTTGCGCGATACACACAGCGGTGGGAACGGTTGCCAGCGGTGCCGTCGCCTCGACCGTAGCGCGCGACCACGGTTCATCCAGATGACTGGAATGTTGAGCGGGAGCCATAAGTCTCATAACATGCCTTTCTACCACGGTAAACCATGAAAT
>JACMME010000164.1 GCA_014379205.1 Gemmatimonadaceae bacterium | reverse complement strand
CAAATAGCTGCCGCATCCCTACGGATGCGGCAGGCGTACGGCGAGCCGTGTTTCCGACCCCAGATACGTCTCTCAGAATCGCGAGGCCATGAGCTTGACGTCAGCATCGGCCCACGCCTTTTCGAAACGCTTCTCCACGGTAGCAGCTTCCGCGGATTTTCCCTGCGCCTTCAATGCGTCGGCCAGTCCATAAAGCGACCACCCGTTCTCGGGAAAACGCTTGAGATCTTCACGATACACTGTTTCCGCTTCGGCATGGCGGCCCGCCTTGAGCAGAGCTGCGCCAAGTGACTGCCGCACGGGGTAATACCACTTCGGCGGCTCGAAATAGAGCCCGGCGTCTTCGAGCTTGATAGCTTCCCTGAAGTGCACGATCCCTTCATTCAAGTCACCCTTTCGCGCCGCCATCTCGGCCATCAGTGCATGGACGGCGATCGAAATCGGAGCCTTGAACTCCGCGTCAGCCGGAGTGGCGCCATTGATTGCGACAACTGAGTCGAGAGCCGTCTTGGCATTGGCAAAATCGCCCTTCGCGGCGTAAGCCACTCCTCTCGCGTAGTAAGCCATCGCCGTCGGGAACCGCATCGCCGCGGGAGGAAGCGGCTCGGCCAGCACGTCGTCCCATTTACCGAACGTCGTGAGTGTGAGAACGTAGTATGGAACCATCTCCTGAAGCATGCCGACATTCGGTGCCACATCCATGTTGATCTTGGATTTCAGCGTGCGCGCGGTCTCGATCGCCTGCGCGCTCTTGCCGGCCATAGTCGACACGAAGGCAAGGAAGTGGATGTTGTGCGGGTAATAGGCGAGGGAATAAACCGTGGTCTGTTTCTGTCCCTCGATGAACGTCTCGTCCGCATGAATGGCGTGCACGTTGCTGGCGGCCGCGTCCTTGTAGCGCCCGACACGGACGTAGATGTGCGCCGGCATGTGCACCATGTGTCCTTCACCGGGCATGAGCTTGGCGAGGCGCTCCGCGCAGGGCACTGCCAGTTCCGGCTTGACTGCCTCCACTGCATGGATGTAGTAGTGACAGGCGCCCGGGTGCTGGGGGTGGCGCGCGATCACCGATTCGAGCTGGCTCACTATCTCATCGCTACCGGGATACGGCTTTCCCTCCGGCGTCCAGTAGTTCCACGGACGGAGATCCATCATCGACTCGGCGGCCAGGGTCACCGCGTCCAGATCGCCCGGGTTGGTTTTTGCGACCGCGCGCATGGCCCGTGAATAGGCACTGTCCAGACTGGCTCGATTCGCGGGAGGAACCGGCGCATAACGCGCGCTCAGTGCTTCGATATACGCACGCTGCCAGGCCGGAGCTTGCCGACCGAGAGTAAGGGCTTTCTGCACCGCCTGATACGCCAGCACTCCGCTGGCAGAATCCATTCCCGCGTTGACGTGTGGACCGTAGGCGTAGGCGATTCCCCACCAGCACATCGCGCAAGCCGGATCGAGCTCAGCCGCCCGGGTGTACGACCTTATAGCCTCGGCGTGATTGAAGCCGTAGGTCAGTCGGAGACCCTGATCGAAGTACTGCTGCGCTGCGGGAATCTTTGTGCCGATCGATCGGTGGTGAGTGCCGAGATCGGTGTAGAGGGGCACCGGGCTCTGTGCGGGCAGGCTCGCGACGGCGAGCAGCAACAGAGCAGGAGTGAGGCGACGCATCATGTCAGCTCCGAGTCTTTTGTCCTTTTGATTTTAGATGGCTGGAGGTGATGCGCAAGACCCGAAATCAGGGGCAGCGCGTGATTCGGGAGTTGTGGCCGACCGCGGCGCGCGCATCTTAGGGGAAGAGTGCACACCATTACAGGTGTTGAGACCTCGATCGCGCTGTTCATGGGGCGACGAGCAGCTGTGGGGAGAAATTCGATTGAGTATTGGCGCGTTCATGCAGAGCCTGTTTCTTAAGGGCGCGTTCCGGGGGACGACGCCGTCGAGGGCCTACTTCGTCAAATGCGACAGCGACACGACGACTCAGGCAGACGTTGCTCAAGGAAGATTGAACATAGTGGTCGGATTCGCGCCATTGAAGCCGGCTGAGTTCGTAATCATCACGCTGCAGCAGATGGTGCCCGGCGAGGACTGAGGTGTTCCCGGGCGGCGTTACCGCGGCGCTAACGCGGCCAGCACCGGCTGTCCGAGAGCCTCGAGTTTCAGTCGGTCCGCCGCAGTCACTTT
>JACMME010000163.1 GCA_014379205.1 Gemmatimonadaceae bacterium | reverse complement strand
GCTTACGGACGTATCCATAAGCGGGGCAATTAGTTCTGATTCATGGGCCTGGGTAGAGTTGAACTACCGACCTCACGCTTATCAGGCAGCTTCATACGAACATGAATCAGGCTCAGAAGTTCCTACTCGCCTGCCTTTCACGAACATCCTGCTCAGCAAGTTGCGCATTTACGAACATTTTGCGCACTTTCGCGAACATTTTGCGCATCTGAATGGACACCACAACGGACACCATCGCGGCCCCGGAGCCAGTGAGCCGGTTCACTTCCGCGATTTCGCCTTCAGATCCTCGAACCAGTTTTCAACCACGTTCAGGTTGTCCGGGGTGAACGCACGCTGAACCTGTTCAAGGCGCTCAGGCATTCCGTTCACGCTCCTCGATTAGGCAAAGCGACAGATTCACTGCGAACACTTAGGCTCTCACGCACTGGCGCCACGCCGACTCGCTGGACCAACTCCTCGAATCGTTGCGTGCCCCGGAGACGCCGGAGACGCGGCTCCAAGTGCAGGAACGTCATCCAGAGCGTGCGTGCCTGAAATGCGCGCTCGAGCCAGGAATACGCGACTTCGTCATCTCCAAGCCAGTGGTACCCGCAGGCCACCTCGACCGCCGAGCCCGCACCCCGCTCGGTCTGCTCTTCCAATTCGACCAGCCGATGCCGGGCTCCTTCGGTGTCGCCCATCGCCGCGAGGACACAGACGAGACTCCCCCGCAATTGTGCGTTCGCGGGGGTCAGCTCGCGGCCTCGCTCAAGCTCCGTGCGAGCCTCAGGCAGCTTTTCTGAGAGGAAGAGTGCTGTTCCAAGCAGCAAATGTAGTCCGCCATTGCCGGGTGAGCGCACGAGCGCCGGACGAAGCACTTCGATCACTCGCGTCGGCTCACCGGCCAAGATAAGCGTCAGCGCAAAGTTGTAGAGCATAAAGTCGGAAAGCGGATCCAGCGCGTAGGCGCGCTCCATGGACTCGACTCCTTCTTCGAGCCTCTCGGCGCTGACAAGTGTCCAGCCAAGCAAATCGTGTGCGTGGGTCAACCCAGGCGCCACCGCCAACACCTCTCGGACGAGCGTCTCCGCGCGGGCATTGTCCCAATCGAACCACGCTGCGACGAAGGCTCTGGCTAGTAGCGCTTGGGGCAGATCCGGTTCAAGCGCGAGGGCACGGTCTGCCGCCGCGCGCCCACGTGGGTACGCGGTGAGGGCCGGCAACATGTTGAGGTTCGCCGCCAGCATGTTCGAGAAGGCGCACCAGGCGTGAGCGAGCGCGAAGTTCGGATCGAGTGCCACCGCGCTCTCGAAGGACGCAATGGCCTCCGTCGCCGCGTGCTGTTCGAACAGAAAGCGGCCGCGCAGATATATATCGTACGCTGCGGGATTTACCGGCGCGCGTGGTGTACGGTCTGGTCGCTCCGGTGGTGTCTCCCGCGACCTTGTCGCGCCTACGCCGCCGAGCTGCTCCTCAAGGGCGTGGGAAATGGCCTGTGCGATCTCGTCCTGCAACGCGAACACGTCGGCGAGCTCGCGGTCATAGCGTTCGCTCCAGAGATGCAACCCGTCGGCCGCACCGACGAGTTGGACGGAGATCCGCACGCGACTCCCAGCGCGGCGCACACTGCCTTCCAAAATAGTTTGCACGCAAAGTTGCTGAGCGATATTCCGCAGATCCACACGCTGGCCCTTGAAGACGAACGCTGATGTGCGCGCCGCCACGCGAATGCCTGGCAGGTGCGCCAGCGCGTTGATCACTTCGTCCGTCATACCGTCGGAGAAATACTCATCGTCCGCATTCGAGCTCAGGTTCGCGAAGGGCAGCACGGCGACCGATGGCTTGTCATCGCCGGTACGGTGCGGTCCCGAGCGTGAGGCGGAGACCGCGGCAATGGCGTGGACCATTTCCTCGGCGGTAGCGAACCTGTCGGAGGGCTCCCGACCCATAGCGCGCACAACAATCCGTTCCGCCTCGACGGGGATCGCGCTGTCGATTGTGCGAAGCTGCGCTGGAGTCTCAGTGAACCGCTTCGCGATCACGGCGGCCGCGCTTGGCCCGATGAAGGGCTGCCGACCAGCGAGCATCTCATAGAGCACGCAACCCAGACTGTAGATGTCCGTGCGGCCGTCGAGATCCTGCTCGCCGGCTGCTTGTTCGGGGCTCATGTAGGCCGGTGTCCCGAGCGATGTGCCGAGCTGCGTGAGGCCAGGGTCGCCGCTTGGCGCGCCGACTTTGGTCTTCGACATCGAGATAGCTTTCGCGATGCCGAAGTCCGCAACCACCGCATGGCCGCCAGACAGCAAGACGTTCTCCGGCTTGACGTCCCGGTGGACGACGCCGTCCCAGTGGGCGCACGCAAGCGCGTCGGCGATCTCGGTCGCGATCCGGAGCGCGTCTTCGAGCGACAGTCGACCCTCGCGCACAATGCGCTCGCGCAGACTCTCACCCTGAACAAAGGGCATAGTGTAGTACAGCGAGCCATTGGCCTCGCCCGCGGTCAGCAATGGGAGAATGTGCGGATGTTGTAATCGCGCGACGAGCTTGATCTCTCTCTCGAACCTTTCGGCACTGATCGCGCCCGAAACGTCGGGCGGGAGGACCTTGATCACCACTTTCCGGCCAAAACGTCGCTCCTCGGCCAGGAAAACGCGCGACATCCCACCGCCGCCGAGCTCACGCTCAATGGTGTAGCTGTCGCCGAGCGTGCGTTGAAGTTGCTCCCTTAAATCGGGCGCGAGGATTCCTATGATGGAGAGGCTCTAATGTAGGACGACCTCTCGCTCGCGGCCAACGTCTGTTTTTGTGCTTAGCGGAGAGCGGACACCACCAATGGACACCATCGTCCTCGTAAATGGGCAAAACAAAAACCCTGCAAGCGCCAACCGCTTGCGGGGCAATAGTTTGCGGGTTATGGGCCTAGGTAGAGTTAAACGACCGATCTCAGGCTTATCAGGCAGCTTCATACGAACATGAATTAGGCTAGGAGGTTCCTACTCGCCTGCCTCTCACGAACATCCTGCTCAGCATGTCGCGCATTTGAGAACATCCTGCGCACTTCCGCGAACATTTTGCGCATGCGAACGGACACCACAACGGACACCATCCCGGCGAGGGTCAATACGCGGCTGCCTGTGCCCGTCGCAGCTCTTGTGTGGAACTTGACCCGCGATATCGGTCAAAGGCGGCTTTATCCCCTCTGCACGATTCAATTCTTAGAGTACCTCACCGCGAAGGTTGGAAGTCGCGCACCTAGCTGCCACAATAGCAAACTCCATCAGTCGGCGAGCAACTGCCGCCTCTGGCTCTTGGTATGAACGTCGGCCCCCGGAAACTCCGTGAGGAGATCCGCTTATGCTCCTAGGGGCAGGCGAAGCGAGCCGCTGGGAACAATAAAGAGACTCAGGAAGTTTTCAGCGCCGAGAGAATCTCTGGAAGTCCGGCGACGCCCGGAGGTACTGCCACTGCTGCCAACCTCTCCCAAAAGAAGAGGGAAGCGTGTTGTCATTAAATTTGATTGACAAGCAAATGAGGGCCCCCTATGGTCGAGGGCCCAGTAGGCGCGTCTCTAGTGTGCAATGTTCTGAGTCGCCGCTTTCCGACTGGTTGGTAGAACCTATGCGACTAAACCGGACACCTTGACTTACTCATTTTAGCGACGGTAATTCACGTCAACAGTGAATCCTGCTACACGAGCCAATTTTAAATAGTTCGAGCCTCCACCTGTCACCCGAGGAGTTGAATATGCGCAACTGCATCCCGCTTTTAGCCTTGTCGTGCTTGGCTGCGGCAAACCCAGTAGCTGCCCAGGACACCGCGTTCGCTCAGCTCGCTCACCGCATCGTCACAACGTCCGCTGGAGTCAAACCTGGAGAAGTGGTGGTCCTGCAGGGAGGTACCCACACAATTCCATTTCTTGAGGCGCTCGCGATCGAGGTGCAGAAGGCCGGCGGATTCGCCAACATATTCCTCGGCAGCGAGCGCGTGGCAAAGTCGCAGTACGTAGACGTTCCCGACCGGTTCCTTGCGCAACCACCAACATTTTTTGCCGATTGGCTGAAGCACATCGATGTCTGGATCGGTCTACCTAATTTCGCGGATCCGGCAAGCTTCTACCGTGACATTCCAGAGTCACGCTTCGCGATCGCGAACAAAGCTGGCACCATGATCAACGATATGATCAATGCGGCGCCGGTTCGCCTTGTCAACGTGGGATACCCGACGAGGCAAGACGCAGCTTCGTACCATGTTGGTTTCGATGCCTTCCAGCGTATGCACTGGGATGCGGTCAACGCGGATTATGCACGTGTCGCCCAAGTCGGGGCAGCACTGAAGAGACGACTTCAGGGAGCCAAGCTCGTCCGCATCACGTCGCCGAGTGGGACCGACCTCCAGTTGACGGTGGGCAACCGACCGATATTCCTGGATGCCGGGATTGTGACGGCGGAAAACGCGAAGAGCAAAGTGTTTCTTGACCGAATTGCTTCGCTTCCAGGGGGATCTGTATTCTTTGCACCGATAGAAACATCGGTCAACGGACGGGTCGTGGTGCCGAGGGACGACTGCAAGCGGAAACCACTTTTGGGCGCGTCGTATCAGTTCAAAGACGGAAAGCTGACGAGCTTCGGCGCTAAGACTGGCGCTGAATGTGTTCGCGAGATCATGAACGCCTACAGTGGAACAAGCCAGGTGTTCGGATCGGTCTCGATCGGACTCAACCCCGCACTTCACCTTATGGAGAGCGGCGGAGATTACCGCCCGGCGAATGCTGCGGGACTCGTCACCCTAGGATTCGGTCAGAACGATTTACTTGGTGGCTCAAACAAGGATGTCGGCGGTTTCGGCTTCCCCGTGACGCACGCAACCGTTGTCGTCGACGGGGTGGTCTTGGTTAAAGACGGGCATCTGATGGTGCCGTGACTGAATCGCGACTGAGTGAAGCAATCTCGATGATCGTTAAAAGTGGGTCTGAAACCGTGCTCCGCAGTAAGGTGCCTTAGTAGGTCCGCAGGATGCAGCACTCTCGCAAAAACTCCCTGGAGATGTGGGGAGCAATATGGGGAGTGAGTCGGAGGCAAAAATGTCAGACAGCCGAATTTGGCTGTCTGACATTTCGATAGGTGCAGCTGGGAAGGGCGGGATTTGAACCCGCGATCCGCTGAACCCATTAAGGTTGCCACGGACAGTAGGAACGGACAGTAAGGCGCAAAAACGCAAACGCCGCAAGGCAGTTAAGTCCTTGCAGCGCTCATATATGGGCCTGGGTAGAGTTGAACTACCGACCTCACGCTTATCAGGCGACCGAAGGGGAGTAAGAAGTCCGGCAAGAAACCTGTAAATCGTTGACGGATGGCGTGATCTGCCGTTGTTCACCCTTCGCGATGCCGGATAATGTCGGGATCAACCGACAGCTGAATCGACAGCAAGAAAGTTGCTGCCCACCCTGTCAGGCGT